>NZ_JAGXKA010000399.1:0-244 GCF_019091065.1 Burkholderia sp. GbtcB21 | reverse complement strand
GCCCACCCGATGCTGATCGCCGAGGAGCTCGACGTGCCGCTGTCGAGCGTGACGCTCGATCATGCGCCGCCGAACGAGAAGCTGTCCCTCGAACCGCTGCTCGGCGGCCAGCTCACCGGCGGCCCGACGTCGGTGCGCTACGCATGGGAACCGCTGCGCCGCGCGGGCGCACCCGCGCGCACGCTGCTGGACGCGGCGGCCGCGAAGCAATGGAATGTCGATCCGGCATCCTGTCGCGCCGCGA
>NZ_JAGXKA010000398.1:0-244 GCF_019091065.1 Burkholderia sp. GbtcB21 | reverse complement strand
CAGGCAGATGATCAGCGGAAACGCGATGAAGTCCCCCCGGTTCGGCAGAACGCGCCACGCGGACGCGTCGGCGGACCGGTTCGGATTGAAGAATCCGACGCCCATCAGGCGCCCTCCCCGGTAAGGCCGAACGAAGCCGGCAGTCGATGTTGGGTCATGGCAAAGCGCACGGGCGCGGTAATTCGATTGACTGACGATCTCGCGCGGGTGCAATGCGCCGTGCGTGCAAGCTGCGCCCCGCGCG
>NZ_JAGXKA010000397.1:0-244 GCF_019091065.1 Burkholderia sp. GbtcB21 | reverse complement strand
ATAATTCTTTCATATTGACTGGACTGATGAAATTCCTGACAACTAGAGATTTTTCAATCACTATCCATTCTAGACTGGCTAAAACCAGAGTCAACAAATAATTTGGTTTTACACTTATTTTTAAATTTAAAAAAACTTGAAAAATGACACGATTTCATGTATTGTCATGAGCTTTATTTTCGAGTTATGTTTTACTCATTTGATTGCAAAGACCTAAAAACTTTCAGCGCAGAAAACTGTACTA
>NZ_JAGXKA010000396.1:0-244 GCF_019091065.1 Burkholderia sp. GbtcB21 | reverse complement strand
TCGTTTCACGGTCCTGTTCGGGATGGGAAGGGGTGGGACCGACTCGCTATGGTCATCAGGCAAAGAGGGTTGTCGCGCTGCTTCGCAACGCGACCAATCGGGAAGAAGCAGTAATTTTGGGGTTGTGCGTATCAGCACATCGCGGTCATTCAACCGCTGTCTGTAAAACAGACTTGTTATAGGATCAAGCCTTACGGGCAATTAGTATCAGTTAGCTGAACGCATTACTGCGCTTACACACCTG
>NZ_JAGXKA010000395.1:0-245 GCF_019091065.1 Burkholderia sp. GbtcB21 | reverse complement strand
TGGCTTTTAAGGCAGCGATTCACTTTTTGCAGAGGTCGATTCGTTTCACGCCCATTGATTGATACGGCGCATTAATGGTGTCAGACGGATACTCAAGCGTTTCCACCGCCTTTATTGTAAATCGATCTGGTCCGTTGACCTTAGAGCATTTGTATCGTGCGCTTCCCCCACCGTCGGATAGGTAGGAGATGACGCCTGTACCTCATGCATTTTTGCCTCTAAAAGCCACCACCTTATCTTCATCT
>NZ_JAGXKA010000394.1:0-245 GCF_019091065.1 Burkholderia sp. GbtcB21 | reverse complement strand
CCAGGCGCGCCGGGGCCGCCAAACCGCTTCCGTCAGCGATGTCGCGACAGGTTCGCCACGCAACCCGCCGTGCTGCGCGGATCGGTCGACGGCGTGCTCGCACGCCAACGACACGAACGCATCGCGGGTCGTGTGCAGCGCGCCCGCCGTCCGACCGATGTCGTGCACGATGCGCTTCGGCAGGCACAGCTCGATCCGCACGGACCTCGCCGTCACCCCGGTCAGGTCGATGACGAAGATCCGCC
>NZ_JAGXKA010000393.1:0-245 GCF_019091065.1 Burkholderia sp. GbtcB21 | reverse complement strand
CCCCAGCGCGCGGCCGATGCCGCCGCGCAGCCCGTCGAGGTCCGCGGCCGGCTTGAAGCATGTGGGGGCGAGCGCGCCGGCGCGCCCCGCGCCGAGGATGCGCTGCAGGACTTCGGTCGGATCGGTATGGCGCAGCTGATGCTTCAGCGCATACGGGAACGCGATCAGCAGAACGGCGAGCCGGTTGCGCTCGGCATCGCCGCCGCTGTCGGGCAGGGAGCGAGTCAGTTGCGCGGTCACGGTGC
>NZ_JAGXKA010000392.1:0-245 GCF_019091065.1 Burkholderia sp. GbtcB21 | reverse complement strand
AACATTGAAATGCCGAGTGGCAAAGAGTCAGAATGACCGAGGCATTAGTTCAACATCTTCATCAAAGTGATATGTGGAATGGAGGGACCGTATGCGAGTACGCTGGTAGCTTGCGAGCTATATCTTGAGGGGTATTCCTCTAAGAGAGAAGTTTTTCCCAAGTTGAAGTGGGGGAGCCCACTAATTCATGTGCTTGAAGAATCAGGTTACTTGTTCAGTTTTGGTGTGTGAATCCAGAGGGAATC
>NZ_JAGXKA010000391.1:0-245 GCF_019091065.1 Burkholderia sp. GbtcB21 | reverse complement strand
AGACCATTTTGCCCCTCCACCATAAAATCACTAAAATCATACTAAAGGGGTATTTTTGGGACATTCTAAATTCCCGGCCATTCCCGACATTCCCAATGTCTAAACCCGTCCCCAAAATACTAACATACTAAGTTGTGATCCCTACTGAGCCAAACGCCGCGTTCCAAAATACCGGACACCGGAAATGCGAAATATAAAAACTGCTGATGACATAATTATGCATATCTGAATTCCATAAATAACAA
>NZ_JAGXKA010000390.1:0-245 GCF_019091065.1 Burkholderia sp. GbtcB21 | reverse complement strand
AGCCGCATACGATCATGAAGATGCCGACGTGCGTCACGTCGGCGAGCGCGACGCGCCGGAAACCGAAGCGGTCGAGGATCCACGTGGTTCCCGCCTTCATGCCGAGATTGCCGAGCGCACTCGCGAGCTGCAGCAAACCGGACTGGAACGGCGTCAGCCCGAAACCGATCTGTAACAGCAGCGGCAACAGGTACGGCACGGCGTTGATCGCCATCCGCGTGATCGGGCCTGTAATCACGGTCACC
>NZ_JAGXKA010000039.1:4450-9439 GCF_019091065.1 Burkholderia sp. GbtcB21 | reverse complement strand
ACGATCAAGACGCTGGCCGGCTACGACTTCAGCTTCCAGCCGAGCCTGGATCGCGATCGCATCATGACGCTTGCGCAACTCGAGTTCATCGAACGACGGCAGACCGTTCACTTCCTGGGGCCGCCCGGCACGGGCAAGTCGCACCTGTCCATTGCGCTGGGCGTGGAAGCCGTGCGCGCGGGCAAGAGCGTCTACTTCGGCTCGCTGGCCGAGATCGTGAACTCGATGGCCAAGGCCGAACGGGAAGGCAACCTGGCGCAGCGCGTGCGCTTCCTTGCCCGTAACAGCCTGCTCATCGTCGACGAGATCGGCTACCTGCCCATCGGCTCCAACGGCGGCAACCTGTTCTTCCAGCTCGTCAACGCCTGCTACGAGCGCTGCGCGATCATCCTGACGTCCAATCGCAGCTTCGGTGAATGGGGCGACGTGTTCGGCGACAGCGTGGTGGCCGCGGCGTTGCTCGACCGGCTGCTGCACCACGCGATCGTCGTGCAGATCGAAGGCACATCGTACCGCCTGCGAGAACACGCCGATCTGCTGCCGGACCATCTGCGCAACCGTCCGTCCTCCCTGAACCCCGTGCCCACTGAACCGGCTCGCCGGCGCCCGGGCCGCCCCCGAAGGAACCCATTCGATCACGTCGCCGGTTGATCACCGTCCGAACAGGGTGGGGAATTTTACTTCGACACTTCTGGGGAAATTACGTCCGAGGTTGACACCTCGCGACCGTACTTGGCCACGACGTGGTACAGGTCGAAGACGATTTCCGCCTGCGAGCACTGTTCCTTGATCTCCAGCTCGTAGGCCGTGGTCATGTCGATTGCGACCGCTTCGATACGCTCGGCCACGCCTTCGGGAAGCTGTTCGAAGAAGGCTCGGCTCGCGCCGTTTCGCGTGAACGTCCGGGCCGGACCCAGAGCACTGCCGGCCGATCGGATCAACCGCCACCGTGGCATAGCGATGGCCTTTATGAAGCGCGAACTCGTCCATCGCCAGATAACGGATCGTCGACCAGTCCGGCTCGCCCACACACGCTCGCAGCGCATCTGGTCGATCGATTTGACCGTATGCCAACCTAGATCGTAGAAAGCGACCACCGCTTGTACGCTGGCCGCTTGCAGCAACTTCTCGCAGGCCTTGGCACAAACCGTTCCGTCACCCGCTGGTAGCGGCCCAGCCAGTCCGGCTTCTCCAGCCGCGGTCCATCGCAGCGTTCGCACCAGACCCGACGTCGAGGCACGTGCAGCACGACCCGGTATTCGAACAGCAGCAGATCGCGTACCCCATCGCACCCGGATCGATCTCGACGCCGTCGCGCGCGTACATGACTGCCTGGCGATGCAGCGGGATGTGGTACGCGAACTTCGACACGGCGATGTGCGCGAGCAGCGCTGGGCCCGGGATGCCACGATCGATCGGTCGACTCGGTGCCGCGGCCTGCACGATGCGATCGCAGCATGCGCAGGCCAGCTTCGGACGGCGGTGGCGAATCACGCGGAAGTGCGCCCGGACGTATTCGAGCTGTTCCGCGACGTCTTCGCCCAGCGGTTTGAGTTGCCCGCCGCAATCGGGGCAGTCATCGTCGGCGGGCAGATGGATGCGCTCTTGGAGGTAGTCCATGTATTCATACGAAGAGCGTGTTCGGGCGATCGACCTGTACCTGAAGCTCGGGAAGCGCATCAAGGCAATCCCCCCATTCAATCAACGCTCACGCCATTGCGGCGATGCGGCAGCAGCCGGCCCACCACTTGACAGACATCGGCAACCGTTTTGATGCCGATGATCTCATCCGCGCCGATTTCAATGTCAAAGTGGTGGTTCAAAGCCAGCACCAGGTCCATCAGGTCCAGAGAATCGAGATAGAGCTGGTCGACCAGGCTCGTGTCCGGCAGCAACTGGGCCTCATCCAGCCACAGATGGGCCACCATCACCGCCTTCACCTGCCGCTCCAGAGCATCCATCATTTCCAGGCTCTCGGTGCATGGCTATCCATACGTGCACCGGGAGTGGTTGTGATGACTCTTTCTTTAATGACCGGAGCGGGCGACTTGGGCCTTTGCTGTTCAACCCAATCCATCCAGCCATCAGGTGACCCGGCCTCACCCTTGCCGCCCACATTCAGCCACTGCATCACCACTTTCACGGCGGGATCCGCCTGCTCCATCGCCTGACGCGTAGAGAACATGCCATTATCCAAGATCATGCGCCGGACCAGCTTGGTCAAAGCACCCTTGCGCTCTTGCAACACATCGTTATTCCCGTGAAGCAACTTGGACAATTTCTCGGCATCCTCCTTTTTCGTTGCGGAGGCATTGATACCATCAACCAAACGCGTCCGTAGACCGGCAAGCTCGGCTCGTGCGTCACGCTGATTCGGCTTCAACTGCAGCGAATCCATGACGCCACGCAGCAACTCCTTGCTGGGATTGAGAACTCCGTTGAACTGGCGCCCTCGGGAAGCCGCGGTCGATACGGTATACAAATGTCCTGGCCCGGTGCGCGGAGCCTCCAATTTGACATTGGCGAAATCAAACTCGCGGGATTGACGCTTCACCGATGCAACGGCAGGCGCCGGCAGGGCTCCAGTGACCGTATTCTCGGAAGCACGTTGCGCTGATACGCGAGTGGGGCTTGCATCTTGGGCATCTGGGTTGGAACCGCCGCCATCGACTACCGTGTAAAGGTCCTGACGCTCCTGCGACTTGCCAAACGACGTTGTCTCACCGGTCGAGGTACTCACGTTGGCAGCATCGAGAACCCGCGACAGGCCGTGTGCCACGCCACGCACTGCCTCCAATAGCTTCGCATCACCACTGGCACGCGTGCCATCCGTCGTCGTATCCAGTTGCGTCAAACGGTCGATTGCTTGCTGGAACTTCGCTTCTCTGTGCTCAGCCGCGCCGTTCGTCATTGCAGCCGAGTCGGTTCGCAAAGCTGGGTCGCCGCCCGCGCCTTGCAGCGACCGTTGCAGTGTGGCAGCAGAGGACGAGACCGTGCTGGCGGCGCCGTTGCGGCCAGCCTGGCTCACGCCAAGGGCGGACAGAAATTTTACGGTCAGCGGGTTACCACCCTGGGCCAGCAGGTTGGTCGTCCGGGCCATTAGTTGGATATCTTGGGTCAGTTCCCGGCGCAGGCGGCCGTCCTTCGGCAGCTGCTTCAATAGCTGACAAACCTGTTCCACTTGCTTGTTCTGTTCACCGTGAGCGAACGCCCGCAACACCTCTTCTTGCCGCTGCTTGCCGAAGGTATCACCGGGCACCACCGTATTGCGCAATTTGTCAATTGCCATGCGCATCTGCAGTTGCTGATCCTCGGAGGTACCCTTTGGGTATACAAGCTGGCCGTTGTTTGGATCCACGGCATCGCGCACCAAGTTCAACAGCATACGTTCCGCCGGAAGACGGCCATCGCCATCCGCTGTTGTCACCCGGGACTGAAACTGCTGGCTGCGCAGATACTCCGGCGTTGGACGATTTTTCATCGATCGATCAACAAAGCTCAGGCGCGAAACATCCAGGCTGGACTGATCGCCTGTTTGGATGATAGAGCTCGCGCGGCTTACCACCTCCGTGCTATCCACGTCGTCCGAATGCGCTGTTGTTGACCCAGCCTTGAGCTGAACGCTCGAATCAGAAAAACGCCGTCGGGACATCGCGTCCGCGAACTGTTCATGGCGTTCAACCGTGTGCCCCGCTCCCGCACCTTGACTATCGCCGCGAAGCATGGACTGCACAGCGTCCGACGCAGACTGCTTCACCGTCACAACTTGCTTGATCTGCCCCGACATAGCGGAGTGCGTGGACCGAGCCCCTTCGTCGCTCGTGCTTGTCGAGCGATGTGTGCTGTAGTCAAAACTGTTGTTATGACTGTCGTGCGAAACGTTATGACTGTCGTGCGTGACATTATGGCTGTCGTGCGTGACGTCATGGCTGTCATAATAATTGTTATAGTGATAATGAATGACCTGCGGCGGAACCGGATCAGTCTGCCCAGTGCTGCCTGGGATAGCTTCGTTGGCGGCCGGAGGATCCTGCCTTTGCTCCTTGGGCACGCTGTCCATCAGGATATTGCGCAGCAATAGTGGCAGCACGGCCACCGTATCCAGATCGCGCGCGAGCTTGCCGACGCCAAAGCCGGCCTCTCCCGCCAGATCCGATCTGGCTTGGCGCAGCGCGTCAAACGCTTGCTTCGCAGCCCGATCCACCAGGTCTTTGACTTGATCCTGCGACAGATTGCATTTCAATTCCTCTGTAACGTAGGCTTGGATGTAGGGCAGCACCTCTTTCGCCATGAAGTGCTCACCCATCTCCAGAAAGTTGGTCCCAGTCATCTCCCTGGCGGCATTAGCCAGACTTTTCTCCAGCGCTCGTCGTTGTTCATACAGCTTTGCTTTCTCCGGGCTGTACGCGCCGAAACCGGATTGATCTTTCAGGCCATCCTTGAGGATCTTGTTGTTGTATTGCTGCGCCAGGGCATCCAAGGTGCTTTTCGCCTCGGGGTGCAGCTTAAGCAATTGGCTATACACCTCGGCGAACCGAGTGATTTCCCGTTGCGCATAGCTGTTGCGCGAATCATCGAAAAGCTTCGACAACTCGCCCTGCTTGTCCGGCGATGCCGCGAACAACGCCTGCCTCGCCTCAGTCTGGAATGCATTCTTGAATTGTTCCGGGGATACCACACCGCCAATAGGCCCCGAGCTTGCGGCGGCGGGACTTGCAGGCAGCGGGGATGCCGCCGTGAGACGCAAGTTCGGCATGGATTGAACTCTGAGCAGTTCCTGGCCCAGCCCGGTAGCTCGGCGGGCGCTCTGCGCGGACGGCGCGCTGAACGAATGGCTACGCTGCAATACTGAATTTGATACAGCCATGATTCGAATCTCCTATCAACCTTGCAGGAAGGCCTTGCATGTTTCCGTGCAAGAGCTGATGGTGCTGCTGAGCACCTTGACCAGATTGTCGTACAGCGAGTTGGCGTTGCTGTACTTCTGGG
>NZ_JAGXKA010000039.1:1083-4440 GCF_019091065.1 Burkholderia sp. GbtcB21 | reverse complement strand
AGCGTCTGCAGCGTGGTTTTCAGATTTTCTTCCTGCGCTTTGAAACCGGACTGCCAAGCCTGATATCTGGCGTTATCCAGCACTACATTGCCGCTACTGTCGGGGCTGCCCAGGCTGCCCAAGTCCTGTATCATGTTATTAATCGGCGTCATATCCACAACGACAACGTATTTCCCGCTGCCGGTGGGGAACTCCTGGACGCAAGAACGCGGCAAACCCAGCGTATCGGCCCACTCTTCGGCCTTATTCTTGTCAACGCCTTGCAGGCTGCCATCGCTGTTCTTGGCTGGAAACAACACGCCGTCCGTGTTTGGCAGCGAGAACTTGTTACGCAATTGCTGCAGTTCGTTCCTGAGCGCGGTGACGTTCAGCTTGACGTGGTTGCCATCATTGCCCGGGGTGACCCAGCCGCCCATTTTGGACAGGATGTCGCTGTAGGCCTTGTAGAATTCGGTGTACACAGCAACGACGTTCTCATAGACGCCAAGGTAGTCCTTTCCGATATCGCCTATGTATCTGGATATCATTTCCCATAGTTTCGCGTCGCTTTCGAAAACCGTTCTGCCGACGCTGTCGTACAACTTGGGCTGGATGTCCGGTGGATCATTAGAATGCGCCGGCTCCAGCTTCTGTTGCAGCTGCGTTTGCTGCTCCGGCGTCAAGCCAATGTCGACCGCCGTCAACCCACGCAAACCGTTGACCAGTTGCTGAGTGGCCAGCTCGCGCTCGGCGCGGTAGTCCCGGGTGGCCAGTTGCGTCAGATGACCCGCAGATTCAGAGAAGTCCTGGGCAGCTTGTTCCCGCTCCGCGCGAGCAGCCTCAACGAAGGCGCCAGGGAAGGTTGCCGGAGTCCGCGACCGCTGCCGCTCCAACAAGGCATCGGCTTGCTTATGTTCGCCTTGCAACAGCGCGCTTAAACCATTCGCCTTCTCCCGCACATATGTCAGCGCGGACAAGGCCGCGCCCGGTGGCGTCGCCGCCGCCTGTACCGTAATCTCGGGATCGCTGGAGAATGGTTGCTGCTGAGTTGCAGCGGTATTTGATGGAGTGAACTGCGATGGAATGATGTTTGAGATGCTAAGCATTACATTTCCTTGACGCGTCGCACCCTCACGCCGCAGCCAGCATCGCTACAGGAGCCGTGACAGCGCGATGGTGAAAGTGGTTACGCCGCGCCGCTGGCCTGGCCAGCGGCGGGGCGGGCGAATTGGCCCACTCGGCGGATTAAATGCGTCCGGCGCTGGAACCCATCGCATCCATGGCGTGTTGCTGCGCCTCCTTCATATTTCTCAACATCTCTTGCTGAAGACTGCGCAACTCTCGGCTATTTTCATTGGCATCATCCGCCGCCGTACTCGCTACGCGGCTGTTTGCCTGCAGGATCTGCTGATCCGCCCGTTCCAGCGTGGCGTCATAGTCTGCAGAACCACGAGCGATGGAGCCAACGGATTGGGCGCTGCTGGAGATTGCTTGACCTTTCGCCTGCATACGCTCAGCCTTGAGGTTGTTCTGCTGGAACTGCCTGGCCTCCTCAGCATGATCCGCCGGCAGGTCGGAAGTCACGCTATCCAGCACCGCCTGATTCTTGGCCGATAGCTGCTTATCGCTTGGACGCACCTTCACCGCGTCGCTGCCCACTCCGTCCGTCACATCAATACCGCTGTTGCGCGGAGAAGCCCGCAGATTTTCCGGGGCCACGCCACCGTTCGACGCCCCCGTCGGGGACTTTTTGGGCAATTGGGTCACGGCGTCGACATGGTCCGCACCCATCTTGACCTGGGCTTGGCGGGCCAAACTGCCTTTGGCGCCCTGAAGCTCAGGCGTCAAGCCATCCATCTTGGCCTTATTATTGGCAAGCGCGTTGCCCTTAATATTTGCTGACTTCACCTGCGTACCGGTGCCGACGGCGGTCACTGCGCCGGTAAATGCGGCCCCGCTGATCGCGCCAGCCAAGATGCTGGCGCCCTCGCGGCGCTGCGAACTGGCCGCCGACTGCACCAACTGGTCATTCAGCTTGATATTGAATTGACGCAGCTGATTGGCTGACTGGAACAGAGACAGCAGTAGCTCCAGAATCTGTTGGAAGCTCTTGCCGGACCGGTGCTCAAGATCCTTGATGCTAAAAACCAAATCGTCTTGCTGTTTTTCGAGATGAACGTCTTCGTTCTGCCGCGACTGGCTCACCACAGTGCCCTGGAGCAGCGCGGAGTTGACAATCTCGCCTAGCTCGCCAGCCACGCTGTCCAGGCCTTTCTCACGCAAAGACTGCTGCGTCTGTGCCAGTTCGTCCCGAACAGCCAGTCTCGAACCGTCATAGGCATCCTTCACCGTCAGGTATGCAACCGATTCAGCTTTCTGAACCGAACTGGCAACAGGCTCCGCCAACTGCGGAATACCCATCATCGAGACGGGCGCCACGGCGCCCGCGCTGGCTTTCTGCATGACGGCGCCGATGTCCTTGATATTGATGGACGGCTCGCCGACACGCGCCTTGCTTTCCTGGCCCTGCAGCTTGCTGTAATCGATGAATCCGGTGGAGATGGAAGAGTGATTTACTGTAGTCATGGTGAATAATCCTGGTATCAAGCGTGGGTGTGGCGCAGAACAAGACGTCCGGCAACGTCGTTTTCCTGCAGCGCGTTAGACAAGGCCGCATGAAGCTCCTGGGTCAGTTTCTGGCTGTCCGTATAAAGCTCCACCGCTTCCTCGATCAACTTCTTGATCTGGTCCATGGCCGCGCGCGCCAGATTGAAATCGGCCATGGCCTCGAGCGCATTTTTCATGAACACGCCTTGCGCCACGTCGCTGCCCATCTGCGTGGCTGTCTGGGCCGCCTGCCCGCCGATCACCACCTTGTTGAGCGTATTGGCCATCATTTCCTTGCCCAGCGCGTCTGTGCGCAGGCCGATCTTGCTGCCGGCATTGCCCAGCGCGTTTGTCAGGCGCTGCGCGCCCTGGCTCAACAGCTTGCTGCCGTTTTTGGCCACTTCCTTGAGCACGCCTGGAACAATCTTCTTGATGGCGTCGCCCAGCAGCTTGCTCAGTGCGTTGCCCAGCTTGGCTGCCGCCCCCTTGCCAACCACGGCGACGACCACCATCACGGCGACCATGGCCACGGCTGCCAGCACCGCGCCGACAATGGAACCCACCATCTCCGCGGTTTTCTTGTCCACCCCCGCCGCCTCCAAGGCCTTGGTGATGGCTTTGCCGATCAGCTCCATCAAGGGTTTAAGCACATGCTCCATCAGCGGCTTCAACGCCTCCTGGATAAAGGACACCCCGGTAGTGGCTTTGACGATCTCGTCCGCCACCATCAATGCAACCCCCACCGCGGCCAGCGCCAGGCTGGCGCCGCCG
>NZ_JAGXKA010000039.1:0-1073 GCF_019091065.1 Burkholderia sp. GbtcB21 | reverse complement strand
CCAATGCACCCCATGATGCGATTGAGCTCTTCCGCCTTGCGCACTTCTTCCTTGAACTCGGCTGACTTCTTTTCCATTTCCTTCTGGCGGCCTTCCTGCAAAGCCTGGAACGTCGCCAGATCGCTCTTCAGGCTATCTTCGCTGTTCTTGTTCACCAGTTCCAAGAACATGGCCATCAACATGGTCAGCTTTGCGGTGTTGGAGAGGCTGTCCTGCTCGCCTCTTTGAACAGTCTCATTCTTGACTCCCAGACCCTGGGCCTGGCTCAGTAGCCTGTCTGCATTCTGAGCCTTGGCGACAGCCTGCTCATGCGCTTGCATGGCCTCGGCTTCAGCCTGATCAACCGCCTGCTGAGCGTGGTTGACTTCGCCTTGAGCCTGATTGCGCTCGGCCAGCGCCTGGGCGTAACCCGGGTCGTCGGTAGACATGCCATCCAGCTTGGCTTGCGCGTGGGCCAGTCTCTGTTTCGCCGCGTCCAGCGCGTCTTTGGCGCCGTTCAGGTTGCCCAGCGCGGACTGGTAAGCCTCGGTGGCGCGCTCGGCTTCTTCCAGCGCTGTTTGCAACTCCTGGGACAAGTGCTCGCCCATGGCTTTTTGCGCTTCCATCATCGCGCGCCAAGTGGCCAGACGGTTCTCCAGCTGCGACAGCGACACATCGCGCAACAGTTCGATCAACTGCCCAAGTAGCAAGGCCAGCTTGCCGGAACCGTTCAGTTCCTCCTGGGCCCTGGCGGTGGGCTGCGTCAATTGCGGCGTGTTCAGGTCGCTTCGCGGTTTGGGTGATCCCGCGTCTTCGCTGACGCGCATCGTGAACAGCGCCTGCGCGGACTTCTGCGCGGAATCGACGAACTTCTCGCTCGCCTGCGTGCTGCCTGTCAATGCCTTCGCCAGTTCGGCGCTGCCAAGATTGAAGCCCTGACCGATAGTCGTACCGCTCATGATTGCTCCTGTTCCTGCAGACGGGATTGCTCGTCCTTCGCCTCCTCCAAACCATCCAGATACGCCTGGGCCTTGGCGCGCAGCGCCTCGTCAGCGCTTTGCTCGCACACCAGCACGAAACACTGCCTGGCCTTG
>NZ_JAGXKA010000389.1:0-245 GCF_019091065.1 Burkholderia sp. GbtcB21 | reverse complement strand
CGGACACGCCCGTTGCGCTCGCGTGAATCCGGTACACGGTGCCGTACTGCGAGACCTTCGAATACAGCGCGGCGTCCGCGCCGTAGATCTCGCGCAGCTTCGCGGGCGGCGTTCCCTGGATCTCGGCCGCGTTGGTCAGGCCGTTCTGCTTGTACGTCTCGTCCATCACCGCGACCGGCACCACCTAATAGCCGGACTCGGCGAGCGGCAGCGTCATTTGCGACAGCACCCCGCAGGTGGCCGCG
>NZ_JAGXKA010000388.1:0-245 GCF_019091065.1 Burkholderia sp. GbtcB21 | reverse complement strand
AATCACGCCTCTTTCGCGCTAACGGAAACGCGGCGCGGGAGAGGGAAGCGGTGCTGTTGTGGGGTTGGTGGTAGCGAACCCGAGCAGCACACGAAGATGAACCTCGCAGTCGCAACGAAGCAGTTAAAAAGTTGTTGACGATCTGCGAAACACGGTTCATAATCTCGTTTCTCTGCTGCTGAAAACGCAGCGCTGCTGAGAAACGCGAAGTTCCTCGCAGACATGCTCTTTAAAAATTAACAGCC
>NZ_JAGXKA010000387.1:0-246 GCF_019091065.1 Burkholderia sp. GbtcB21 | reverse complement strand
CTCTGCCCACTGCTTCCATGGCTAGACATTCCACTCGATCGCAAGATGGTGCTCCTTTATCCTTGGTCAACACACCAGCAACTGATATCATGTCCGATCCACCTGCTGCTGCTCCTACCATGCACAATGCAGCTATTCCTTGAAGAAATATCAATGCTAGATCTCCATCGCAGAGCAATTCCAATCCAAAAAATCAAATATAGCCAACATGGGGATGTTGACAAGTTCAATACTTATCCCCCTGTT
>NZ_JAGXKA010000386.1:0-246 GCF_019091065.1 Burkholderia sp. GbtcB21 | reverse complement strand
ATTCCAGTTTGCCTTCTTTCTTTCTTAAGACGTGAGCAGGGCACCCCCAAATCCTAAAATGGCATAAACTAGGTGTACGACCATTCCATAGTTCGACGGGTGTCTTAGGGACTGCTTTAGATGGTACAACATTTAGAATATCGTTTCCCATTTGAATAGCATATCCCTAGAAGGACGTAGACAGAGTTGAATAACTCAGCATGGACCTCACCATTTCCAAGAGGAAGCGACCGTATCACTATAAAC
>NZ_JAGXKA010000385.1:0-246 GCF_019091065.1 Burkholderia sp. GbtcB21 | reverse complement strand
GGCAATTTTGATCTTGTTCTATCCAGCGTAAAATGTTCCTGCTACAATTCGTTTCCTTCCCTACATGAGCGGGGAATTACATAGTTCTGAAATATACAAATAATACATACGGAACATTCCACTTTAAACGTGACTTACGACCCCACAGCCATGGGACAAGGCCTTGAAGGAGTAAAGATCCAATAAAGGGGGAGAAACACAGGCAAACAACCAAGAAAGCCAGAAAACATAAACTCTGTAGGGACA
>NZ_JAGXKA010000384.1:0-246 GCF_019091065.1 Burkholderia sp. GbtcB21 | reverse complement strand
GCCCGCTTCAGGGCTCGATAAGGACGACATCGTCTGCCTCGCAATGCAGGGAAACGCGCGCACCGCGCTCGGTAGCCGCGCCGCGGCCGCGTTGCATCGTGCCGCGCACGGGCTCGTCGGGCGCCGCGTCGATCACGACCGCGATCGACAGGTCCGCGCCCTGCCATTCGACGGCCGACACCGTGCCGTGCAGGCCACCGGCCGCGAGCGGCATCACGGTCAGGCGCTCGGGGCGCACGCACGCGA
>NZ_JAGXKA010000383.1:0-246 GCF_019091065.1 Burkholderia sp. GbtcB21 | reverse complement strand
GCCTGATCTGCGATGAGCACCTTCGCTCCGATTTTGCAGCCACCGGGCGCATCCGATGCGCCACCTGTCACGCTTGCGCTCAACGTGCCTCGCGAGCTCGTGGCAATCGCCCGCGAACTTGCTGAGCTCAAGCTCGCGCTGGACCGCTTCAGTCGTACGCCGACCGGTCAGCCGTTTCTCAACGACTGGTTTGGCAGGCCAACCGGCACGTGCGCGTTTGACGGCCGAGAGTTCATTGAGCGCATC
>NZ_JAGXKA010000382.1:0-247 GCF_019091065.1 Burkholderia sp. GbtcB21 | reverse complement strand
CTGGTGCGACATGCGCACGTGCGGGAATCGCGCGAAGGGGGAGGCGTTCAGGGAACGATGGAGCGCGCGCCGTTACGGTTGCCGCGCCGCGCGCGGCCGGCGCGCGGGCGTCATTGAGCGGCTTCGTGCGGCCGATGGTCCGGCCATAGCGTCGCGGCGGCGAACAGCCCGGCCGCGAGGTACGGCGCGCCGATCGCGAACAGGATGGCCGTGAGGCCCCAGCGATCCCCGAAGAGGTCGGCGGCCG
>NZ_JAGXKA010000381.1:0-247 GCF_019091065.1 Burkholderia sp. GbtcB21 | reverse complement strand
ATAAAACTAGTCACATTGGCCTTACAAAACTAATTAAAACTACAACTATTAATGGGTGCATGTAGAAGCACCATATGAACTATATATGCCATTTGACTTTTCTTTTCTTTTCTTTTTTTTTTTTAAAGAAAATTTACAATTTATTAAGATAAATTCACTGTTACAAAAGAACTTGAAAATTGTGGACAAGCATCCGTCCATCCATACACACTCTCTTAACCTAGTAACAGAGGTTGCCAATGTATGG
>NZ_JAGXKA010000380.1:0-247 GCF_019091065.1 Burkholderia sp. GbtcB21 | reverse complement strand
AAGAGGAATCAAAATCGGCTTCCACGATATCTGGGCAGAGAACCCTAGAGTGTGAAAAGTGCAATTCAATTATTGGAATGGAAGATCCTTCAGCAAACGGATGGCGACTCCTCAAAGCGAATGTGTCTCTGAACACAGGGAAAGATAACAAGGAACCATGGATGACACACTCAACGGAGATGATCGTCGCAGCACAATTGCTGGAACTGATAGAGCGAGAGAGCGCCCGTCGCTTTGTCGTTCATTG
>NZ_JAGXKA010000038.1:0-9566 GCF_019091065.1 Burkholderia sp. GbtcB21 | reverse complement strand
GTGCGCGGCGGCGCCGACGACGATCATGAGCGGTACTGGTACGACGGCGCGGGCCAGCGGGCCACCAAGCTCGGCACCGCCCAGACCAGCGGCACCACCCGCAGCGAGCGGGTGCGTTACCTGCCGGGGCTGGAGCTGCGTCAGACCGAACAGACCCGCGCTGGCGAGACCATACCGACGCCTGTCGAGCTCCTGCAGGTGCTCGCGCTCGGTGCGGCCGGCCGCTCATCGGTACGGGTGCTGCATTGGGAACTGGGCCAGCCGGAGACGATCGAGAACGACCAGTTGCGCTACAGCCTCGACGACCAGATCGGCTCGTCGATGATTGAGCTCGACAACCAGGCCGACATCCTGACCCGGGAGGAGTACTACCCGTATGGCGGCACCGCCGTGTGGTCGGCGCGCAGCGACATCGAGGCCAAGTACAAGTACGTGCGCTACTCGGGCCAGGAGCGCGACGCCTCCGGCCTCTACTACTACGGCCTGCGTTACTACGCCCCCTGGCTCGGCCGATGGCTCAACCCTGATCCCGCCGGACCCGTCGACGGGCTCAATCTCTTCTGCATGGTCGGGAACAATCCAATAAACCGATGGGACCTCGGTGGGCTAATTTTCGATAAGATCTTTTCCGATAAGATCTTTTCCGAGGTAAAAAGTCTAATTACATCAAATTCTGGTGGCGCAGCACAAAACAATGCTGCCCAACCCCAGCAAGCTATGCTTAGGCAGATTACAAAAGCGTCTTTGAAGGAAGATTTGATCGGTATGCTGAAGGCGGTCACGGTAGCTCATGCTAAAGAGCTGGAAAAAATGCGTGATAAAACTCAGATCGGGCTTGCAGAAAGTCCCGCGGCAAGCCGAACTGAAGCGGTGCGAGAGACTTATGTCGCACCACGGCGAAGCTCATTTATTATTAAACCAAACATAGGTGGGGGCGACTGCCTACTGCACGCGCTTTACGACAAAGATTTGGCTGAGCGTGAAGTTATACATCTAAGAGGGGAGTTGGCGAGCGCGCCAGTAGAGATATTGCCAAGCGTCATTTCTGGAACAGAAGTCGCAGCCGCCTTAAGTCAATCCGGCTTATTTGGGCGCTCAGAAAATGAATGGAGCCTCCCCGGAGAACTCGAAACTTTGGTGGGTGAGAAACATTACCTTCCTCGATCAGTATATGCCGGCATGATTAAAGTCCCCGGGGTTTATTTGGGGGAGTATGAAATCCAAGTCTATTCCGCCATTAACGAAAAAATCGTCTACATTGTAACGGAGGAGGGGTGGCTGAGGGAGATTTCCGGCGATGGGCGAAGGGAGGTGTTGCGCCTGTCCAAAGAAAACTTTGATACATTTTACGGGGTGATTGAACACATTTTAGCGTCTCCAGAAAAGAATGTTGTTCTATTCAAATCCTCAAATCATTGGGAGAGAATTCAAAGTATTTCATAGCCCCTCCTCACCGTAACGGAAAGGGAAAATTGGCATTATCGATGCCGTGGTAATCCCTCTGAAAAATCAGCGGGGTTAGTCTTACTGTGTCAATAAATTCATACCATTATAGGAACTTCTTCATCCATGCCGTGAGGAATGATGGACTGGGAGACGTCATTCGAGACGTATCTGGAACATTTGTGCGGGGCGCTTGTGCATAACGACCGTGAATCAGGATTGAAGGGCTATTGCCAAGGGCTAATGCTGAGGTCGGACGGAATTCGTAGAAGCCATCGAATCCGCACCACCCCACAATCCGGGACCATCCAGGCCACCCGGCCGGACGATCCCGACCACTCTACTTCATTACGCGGCGCATGCCGCGTCCGACGTTCCCTCTGCCGCGCGGCGGTACGTGGCGTCGAGCGTCTGCACCGTCTGCCGGAAGCGAGCGAGCGCGTCGGATCGCTCGGCCGGCAACGCTTTTTCGACAAGGTCGAGCGCCTGCTGGCGCGCATACGGCTGAATCTCGCGGTACTCCGGGCTCGCGTGCAGTTGGGGGCCCATCAGCCCAACTGCGCATATCTGGATCTCGCTGAGGATCGGATTCGCGCCGACGCCGCTCGGCGTGAACACGCCTTTCTTGTCGACACCGGGCAGCCCTGCCGCGCGCGCCGCGTCGCCGAGAGCGGCGACGAACGCCGACCGCACGTTGCCCACGCGCGTGGCGGGGTCCATGCAGAACCGGTCCATCGCGTCGCTGAAGGTTGCGCAGAGCGCCGCTTCGTAGGTCTGTCGGCTGAATTCTGGATCTTGCCGGATCTCGAGGGTGCGCGTGCGGGCGACGTGATTGGACGCCACATCGAAGAAATGCCGCACCGCGTGTTTCGGGTCGGCGGTGGACCGATAGCTGCCGACGCAGCGAACGCCCTCCTGCAGCTTGACCCGCCCTGGCTCGCTGTCCTGCGCACCGCGGCGGAACAACTGATCGAGCGTCTCGCCGATCTTGCTGAAGACACGCTTGATCTGCTGTGCGAGCGACGTGCGCGGTCGCGTGTCGCGTTGCTCGATGTGAGCATCGGACGACGCCTTCTTGACGTGTGTGAATCCGCCGATTATGGGGCTGTAAGTCATGTTGTGTTCTCGATTGAGTGGAACGGGGTCTGGCACGCCTGACTCCGCGCCGCGTTTTCGCCTTGGTCGGTTCGACGGCGGCACGCGCAAAGCGGACGTCCGTATCGACTCTAGGGACCGACGCGCGTGGTCCGATTTCATAAATTGCTCATTCGCGGCCGTGCGCGGCCTCGGCGCGAATCGTGTCGGGCCGCCGCGCATTTCCGCGGACGTCCGCGTCCGCTTTTGCGACGATGCCCGAAGACGGACCCATGCCGCGTGGCCGAGCGGGGACGCACGTGCGGGGGATGGCGAGCGCTGTCCGCGACGCTGCGCCGCTTGCCTGACGATCCGGTAAGTACACCGCCGCCTGAGCGGAATCTGAAAGCCGCGCCGGACGATTGCCTTCAGCATGACGTCAATGTCGAGCGGGGTTGAGGCGCGTCCGCCCGGCGCATCGGCGCCGCGGAGGCAGCGGTTCGCTCGGTAGCCGCGCCGTGTTGGAATGTCTCGTAGCGAACGGGGGACTGGATGTTCAATGTCGATACATTCGTCGCAAGCGCGCGATCCGGCGCGCGCGTCGTCGTTGGCGGTGACGAGCGCGGCCCGGCGGTGTCGGTCGCGAGGTTTGGGCTGACGGAGCGGCTGTTCGAGATTCTCGCGCACGTCCCGCTGCTCAAGCACTGCACGGTGGTCCGGCGCTACGTCGAGCAGGTTCGCACGGAAAACCGCCGCGCGCTCGAGGTTTTCGTGCTCGCGCTGTCGAAGCGATACGGCACGGAAAGCGCGAAAGCGGCGTTCGACTACGGCGCGCGGCGCGACGGCGAGCCGTTAGATCGGCGGCTCGTGCGCAACATGGTGTCGATCGCCGAGCACTTTCATGGGGTGGGCGATGCGAAGCCGCTTGCGCGCCAGATAGTATTTCGGTCGTGGGAATGCCGTGGTCTCGATTATCCGGGGCATGCATCGCTGACGGTCAAAAATCAGGCGGATACCGACGCCAGCCAGCACGTGTACGAGCACGTCAGTTGGTGGCCGCTCAACTCACTCGATGGCAAGGGATTCGAGCGTGTCGCCGCGGCGGCGTCGAACGATTATCGCCAGGACAAGCGATCGGAAATCGGCGAGCAAACAGTGCGCAATCTGTGGCGAGGCGAGCTCGCGAGAGGAAAGATCGGGAAGGAGGCCTACGATCCGCTTGACGACGCGGATTTTCGCAACGCACGTTTTTTCCCGAGAGCGGGGCAGAAGCTGGATAAGGGGCTGCAATGGGGACAGAGCGCGCGCAAGGTGTATTTTCCGGCGATCGGATTCAATCGCGACAAGCACGGCACGCGCGACGCGTCCGGCCGGGATACGTTCGTGCTGTTCGGGCTTAACGAGGCGGCGATGTTGCGCGACGCGCGCACGGTGAAGAACGCCGCTGCGACGGCCGCACTCATGTACCAGATGATCAGCAAGAAGGAAAACTGTGCGTCGATGGCGCTGCGCGTATTGCGCTGCGGTGGCGCCGAGCACTTCGTGCCGTATACGGCCGCATGGATCACCGAGGATCCGAATCGCGCACATGCGTATGCGCAGGCCGTGCAGGCGAGGATCGACACGCTGAACCATCAGCGCGCCGGCGTCGCGCGCCACTGCGAGCGGTTGTGCGAAATCGCGTCGGTGCGGCGGGCGTGGTGCGCTTTCTCGGAGGCTGGCGCGACGACGGCCGGCAATGCAGCGGGAGGCCCGTTCGTGCGCGAAACCGATCTCGGGCGAGTGCCGGTGCACGCGCCGCCGCAAGCGCAGCTCGACGATCACGCGCGCGAGGTCGAGCGGATCGGCGCGTACTTCGCCGAGCTGTCCGCCGGGCGATCCGGCAAGCATCGCGATCGGGCGGACGCGGATCTGGCTGACGCGATGAAGCGTTGCGCGCCGTCGGCTCGCGACGACGTCGCGGCGCTGACGCGCAAGGCGCGCGTATTCGTCGAGACGTTTGATCGGCATCTCGGCGCGCCGCCGCCGAACGACGAATCCGCGCTGCGGATGCTGGCCGCGCACGCGATGATCGGCCAGATCGAGGCGTTCATGGCGATCGCAATCGCCGCCTGAAGGTGAAATGAAGGTCTCGTGAGGGCTGCATGGAGGCCGCATGAAGACCACGTGAAGCGCGCGTCGCCTGTCGGACAGCGGCGCGCGCGGATTGGAATTGCATTTTTCAGATGGAGAACCGCGAACGATGAATGTGCATGCCGAATGGTTGAACGCGCTGAGCGAAGCGGCGGGCGTGCCGCTCGATTTCGACGAGCACGGGCAGTGTTTCCTGCTGCTCGATGGGCAACTGATGATCTCGATTCGCGACCGGCCCGATGCGCTTGTGCTGTACGGAATGGTCGGTGAATTTCCCGCGCATCCGCCGGCTGAACTCTGGAGGCGGATGCTCGCCGTCAATCTCGATTTGTTGGAAACGGGCGGCGGCAGTTTCGGCCTCGACGAGGATACGGCGGCCGTGATGCTGATCGAGCGCGTCGCCACGGCGACTCTCAGCGCGCGCGAATTCGTCGACGCAGTCGAGGCGTTCGCGTCGCGCCTCGAAAGCCTGATCGGCACGTTCGAGGAGATGGGTGTCTAGTGTCCAGTTCCATGGTTACTGACGAGTTCATTAAATAGTGCGTAGTTTTTCAAGCGGCGTAACGGACATGTTTCTCGGGTACTGTCAAGGGCTCTGTCGCAGTAAGACGGTCTGGTAAGCTTGCGTGATCGAAATGTAGGCGAAGTGAGCGATGCAGCAAGGCATGAATGCGATCCGAAAGCGGGTGTTCCAGCGACTGTATTACCCGTTCGACGTGATTCTGCTGTGCGTGCGCTGGTATGTTGCGTACCCCCTGAGCCTGCGCGACCTCGAGGAAATGATGGCCGAACGGGGCGTGTCGGTCGATCACTCGACGGTACATCGATGGGCCATCAAGCTCCTTCCGGCGCTGGAAAAGGCGTTCCGCCAGCGCAAGCGGCCGGTCGGAAAAAGCTGGCGGATGATCAAGGTCAACGGCGCCTGGAAATACCTCTATCGGGCCGTCGACAAGGCGGGCAACACCATCGATTTCCTGCTGCGGGCTCGCCGGGACAAGGCTGCCGCCCGTCGGTATTTCGAAAAATCGATCGCGCAGAACGGTGCGCCCGAGACCGTGACGATCGACAAAAGCGGGGCGAACCTGGCGGCGCTCAAGGACATCAACGCCACCCGTGAGCAGCCGATCAAGATTCGTCAGCAAAAATATCTGAACAATATCGTCGAGCAGGATCACCGCGCCATCAAGCGCCGAACCCGGTCGATGATGGGCTTCAAGGATTTTCACTGCGCTTGCATCCTGCTCGGTGGTATCGAAGTGATGCGCATGATTGCCAAAGGGCAAATGAAAGCAGTTCGCAAGAACCAGACGGCCGCCGAGCAATTCTACGCGCTGGCTACATAAGGATTCCTATACATTCTAGAATCGATGCGCCTTGACTTCCTTATCGCGACAGAGCCGTTTACTCTTGCAATTTGCGGCGACGACAAATGACGCGAGAGTCCGATAGTTGGGCATACAGGGAGTTGGACGGCGTGGATCTGGGTGACGCGAGGCGCAATGAACGGGCGAAGGCTCTGCTTACGCGGCTTGCTGAGACGCCGACGGCGAGCATTCCGGGCGCGTGCCGTGGCTGGGGTGAGACGCATGGAGCCAACAGGTTCATGCAAAACGAGGCGGTTGAGTGGCGCGACATCATGGAGCCGCACTGGAACTGCACGCAGGAACGCATGCGTGGGCATGAAGTCGTGCTGTGCATCCAGGACACCACGGAGCTGGACTTCAATGGTCAGGATGTCGTTGGACTGGGGCCGCTGAGCTATGAGGCGCAGCGCGGCATGTACCTGCATCCGACCTACGCCGTCACTACGGATCGCGTGGGGCTGGGCGTGATCGATGGATGTGGGCGCGTGAGTTCAAGGATACCGATGGCCACCGTGGTGGCATCACGGAAAGCACGCGCTGGATCGAAGGCTATGAGCGCGTTGCCGAGATTGCTGCGCAGTTGCCGGACACACGGCTGGTGTACGTGGTCGATCGCGAGGCGGACATCGCGGCGCTGATGCTGCGCGCCCAGGAGCTGGGTACGCCTGCGGACTGGCTGATTCGTTCGACGCACAACCGCAGCCTGGGCGGTGGCGACAAGCTCTGGTCGAAAGTGCTCAAGACGAAGGTCGTGGGCGAAATCCAGTTCATGATGGCCGCGCGCGTGGGTCAGAAGGCCAGAGGTGGCCGCGCAAATTCGGACAGCCGGATAAGTGGAACATCCGGGGCCTGAGCCAGCGATAATGCAGGCAAAGGAACCGGAAGAAAGATGACGAAGAGAACCCGACGGACGCACTCAGCGGCGTTCAAAGCGAAAGTGGCCCTGGCGGCGGTCAAGGGCGAGCGCACGCTGGCCGAACTGGCGCAGCAGTTCGATGTGCACCCGAACCAGATCACGGAGTGGAAGCGGCAACTGCAGGAGCGTGCGGCGGATGTGTTCGGCGCGGCCTGTACACCGTCGAACGAGCCGCCGGTGGACGTGAAAACGCTGCACGCGAAGATCGGACAGTTGACGCTGGAGAACGATCGCGGCTTCGTGTACCTGACGGCGGTGGTGGACTGGGCGAGCCGCAAGATTCTCGCGCACCGGGTTGCCATCACGCTGGAAGCCACGCATGCCGTCGAGGCACTGGAAGAAGCGTTCGCCCGCTACGGACTGCCGGACATCGTGAACACCGATCAGGGCAGCCAGTTCACGGCGGGCGCGTTCACCGAGGCCGTACTGGGTCGAGGCGTGCGGCTGTCGATGGACGGCAAAGGGGCCCGGCGCGACAACGTGTTCGTCGAACGCGTGTGGCGCAGCGTCAAGTACGAAGAGATTTACCTGCGAGCTTACGAGTCGGTCAGCCATGCCCGGCGCTCCATCGGCGACTACATCGAGCTGTACAACCGAAAACGGCCCCATTCGAGCTTGGCGGATCGGACGCCGGATGAGGCATACTTCGCGACGCTGCCTGCGATCAAATCGGCAGCATGATTGCCTCGGACGTTCCACTTATCCGGCTGTCCGAATTTGCGCGGCCACCTCTCCTTGCTCGCAAGGGCGATGGTGAGCCGGGCATAAAGACAATATGGCAAGGTCTGGAGCGCGTCATGACAGCAGCGGAACCCCTACGTGGGCTGCGCCATGAAGCCGCATAGTCCGAGATGTGTATAACGAGGTGCTATGTGGGGGGGATGGAAAGACGAGACATGAGATCGCTTCCTCGTGAGGCACGTGAAGAACGACGTCGACAAGTGATCGGCCTGCGCCCGCCGTCGATGAGCTTGCCCGCCTGCTTCGTCATCTTGCCGCGAATGTCGCTCGTTTCATCCCGGGCCGAAACAAACCTCGGCCTCCGCAACCCAAGCCCCACAAGCCTTTCGCCGCCAAGACCGTCATGTAGAAATCCTTAAGTTGCTAGGACTGCGCTCACTTCACCTCAATTCCGATCACGCAAGCTTACCAGACCGCCTTACTGCGACAGAATCAATCCATTTACTTTCATGCGGGATTGCTCGCCCAACGACCGCACCTGGAATATCAGCTCTGAATTTTTCATGAGATGAGAACCATGATGTTGATTTTCTAAGATTTCTTACAAATGCCGGAGCCTCCTGTCCTTGATAATGCAGCCTCCATTGCATCTCGCTTCCTTCCATCTCATTCGTTTCATATCTAAGAAAAGCGAACCCATGGACGTTCTCGTACAACTGGCCTTCCTTATCCTGATAATATCCATAATCTGCATATTGCATGTTCGCCACCATTCCAAATCCATGCTCAATACTTGGGCTATTATATTGCTCAATTTCCTTGCCTCCCTCAACGTGATAAACTCGTAATGTTTCTTTATTAATCAGATCTACTACAAATGAGCAACCACTAAAGGCGGGTGTAAAAACATGATGCGGCTTACCAGACGCGATTGGATCAACTGGGATATCATAGCTTTTCCCTTGTGGAATCCAATAGGCTTCAGCAATTGCCTTGCTGCTTTGTTTAGTTGATGTTTCATCGGAAGGTGCGATTGCGACATATCTGATTCGTTCAGGGGGATTAATTTCAAAAAATGAAAATTTTGCAATTCCTCCGTGTTGCAATACGGCTTCAGGCAGCCGCGCCCCCTTTCCAGGAGCAGGGTTAAGCAGGTCTGATACTATGGGTATAGTTCCGTGTTCGGAACTATCGAGCCCGGACAACGGCCAGATATTTCTACGTTCGGCCAGGCTCACATCAACGGTCTGCATTGCACCTGTCAGATCCGGTGTCAGTGGCGACAGTACAGCGTGCGGGCTCTTTCGAGCCTCGGCAGTCAAGAGTGTCCAACCTAGGGTCGGTTGCAAGCCAGTCGGCTCGTGGAAACTGATTGGACTATTCCGCACCATGCGGTAGAGGTTCAGCCCATCGATGGCGCCGGCGGGATCGGCACTGGCCCAGCGTCCGAGCCATGGCAGGTAGTAGCGGTAGCCGTAATAGTACAGCCCTGTTGCGTCCCGTTCCTTGCCCGAGTAACGGGCGTACTTCGCATCCGCCTCGACCTGGTTGCGCGCTGTCCACACGGCGGTGCCGCCATACGGGTAGTACTCCTCCCGGGTCAGGAGATCGGCCTGCGCATCGAGCTCGAGCCTCGACGAGCCGATCTGGTCGTCGAGGCTGTAGCGCAGCTGGTCGTTCCCGATCGTCTCCGGCTGGCCCAGTTCCCAATGTAGTACCCGTACCGATGAGCGGCCGGCCGCACCGAGCGTGAGCACCTGCAGGAGCTCGACGGGCGTCGGTATGGTTTCGCCGGCGCGGGTCTGTTCGGTCTGGCGCAGCTCCAGCCCCGGCAGGTAGTGCACCCGCTCGCTGCGGGTGGTGCCGCTGGTGAGGGTCGTGCCGAGCTTGGTGGCCCGCTGGCCCGCGCCGTCGTACCAGTACCGCTCATGATCGTCGTCGGCGCCGCCGCGCAC
>NZ_JAGXKA010000379.1:0-247 GCF_019091065.1 Burkholderia sp. GbtcB21 | reverse complement strand
CCACCGGCCTGTACCGGCACGGCTTCATGATCGCGCCGGAAGTCGCGCACGCGGCGGCGGCGTTCGCCGAAGCCGCCCTCGGCGGCGCGTTCGGCGATGCCGACGCGTTTGCCGCGTGGCGCGCTGCCGCGCGCTGGCCGACGCCCCTTCATCACCGCAACGACGCGCGCCAGCCGGCCTGACGCGCGCCGCCGACCGAATCCGACCAAGCCACATGGATATCCAGATCAACCAACAGACCCTGTCG
>NZ_JAGXKA010000378.1:0-247 GCF_019091065.1 Burkholderia sp. GbtcB21 | reverse complement strand
TGAACGAGACGGCGCGGGTTTCCGCGCGTTTCAATCTCGATACACGCAAGCCGGTCGTCGTGTTCTGCCCGGGCGCCGAATACGGCCCGGCCAAGCGCTGGCCGCCCGAGCACTTCGCGTCGCTCGCGTCGATCGTGCACCAGTCGTTCCCGTACACGCAGATCGTCGCGCTCGGCTCGCAGATGGACGCCGCGGCCGCGCAGGCGATCGCCTACCACGCGCCGAACGTGCGCAACCTGTGCGGGCA
>NZ_JAGXKA010000377.1:0-248 GCF_019091065.1 Burkholderia sp. GbtcB21 | reverse complement strand
AGGACCACGAAGGTCGGGTTTAAGACTCGCACATACCAAGATATTGTTACGATTTTATGCCCTAAATAAAACCCATTTCAATTTAATCTGATTTGTTATCAATAGAAGATTAGAAGTCATTTATGTTTACATGTAGTTTTCATGTTTATGGTTTAATGTGTACAAAATCTGTTAAGTCCAGAACATATAGTTATTCACAATTACAGTGTTGTTAACACAGTGGAAGGTAATTGTGATTATATGCTTCA
>NZ_JAGXKA010000376.1:0-248 GCF_019091065.1 Burkholderia sp. GbtcB21 | reverse complement strand
GTGTGTTTATTGTTTACACAAACATATATCACAGAGAGTGGATTTGTATGAACAATATACTAAACTGGATCAATGTATTAGAGATTTCTATGATCAAATCCATTGAACTGGATCCATGCGTGTGTGCAAATTTATATTTATTTACTCATAAATGTATCATATTGAGATTATTTTAATTATAAATTTCTCTCAACCTGGTCAAAGTATGTTTGTGAATACTTATTGTTTGCACAAACATGTATCAACAA
>NZ_JAGXKA010000375.1:0-248 GCF_019091065.1 Burkholderia sp. GbtcB21 | reverse complement strand
CACAGAGAAGAATTCAACTTTGTTGAGAGTGGGAAATTTTGGTGACTAGAGTCGGAATCGTATAGTCAACTTACCGCATTGGAAGCTTGAGTTCCACACCCTCCAAAAGCGACGAGAAACTTTTTGTCTTTCCTCTCTACGAAGCTCAAACACAAGCCCTGCACACAGATATCGAAGTTAGTAAACTGATCCGCTCAATGGATACAAACTGAGCTTCTCTCACACTAATCTCATGCATAGAACTAAAG
>NZ_JAGXKA010000374.1:0-248 GCF_019091065.1 Burkholderia sp. GbtcB21 | reverse complement strand
CGCGCCTCCTTTGACACCGAAGATGTCGGTGTCCTGCACCGTCACGCGAAACGGTGCAAACGCCCCAAACGACATGGTTTATTTCTCGTTGGTTTGTTATGGCGGCTATTTTAGGAGCGCACGCGCATCTTCACAGCGGGGCAGCAGCCAGAATCCGTAGAAAGAGAACACTCACTCGATTGCGGGCACACCGCGCATTTTGTTAAGCTCGCGTAGAATCGCACGACCGTTCGTATTAATATGAACGA
>NZ_JAGXKA010000373.1:0-248 GCF_019091065.1 Burkholderia sp. GbtcB21 | reverse complement strand
CGCTGCCTTCCAGTTGCAGCTCGTAGCGGCGGCCATCGGTGCCGGTGCGCCCGCCGACCGCCAGCGCGCGGCCGTCGCCGAGCTGGCCGGCCCACACGCCGAACTGGTGGCCGGAATATACCGATGCGTACGGCACCGCGGTTGCGGGCCAGTCGCGCGTCGGGTTGCCGGCGAACAGTACGGCAAAGCCGGGCTGCGCGGCGAGCGACGTCGGCAGGTCGAGCAGTTGCGCGACTTCGTCGGAAAAG
>NZ_JAGXKA010000372.1:0-249 GCF_019091065.1 Burkholderia sp. GbtcB21 | reverse complement strand
AGTTGTGGTTCAAGAAAAATACACAGAATTGTCTAATCAGTTGATAGCAAAAGTACATCTAGTTAAGTGGTAAAAGACCAAAAAACCAAAAGTAAAGTCATGTATTTAGTGAAGATTCATCCATCCCCATCTCACTAGAGAAGTTTAGATGGACAAAAAATAAACAATAATTAATCAAGACAAAGTGAGTAATAGTATGTGTTATATGAACAGAAAAAAACTCAATAATTGTATCACCAAGTAAAAAAC
>NZ_JAGXKA010000371.1:0-249 GCF_019091065.1 Burkholderia sp. GbtcB21 | reverse complement strand
CATAGCATTAATCTCACTTTTAGCAAACATAGACCTGATGTCAAGGAGAGTATGGGCTTTACATTTTTTGAGCCCAATTGAAAAAGAATTTTATCAGACAGTGTGGCCAGATTGTAAATGAGCTCCCAAGAAGCTCTATACATGGGAGCCTCATTTGGCCCATAGAGATTGACCTAATTAATAGCCTCAGTAAAGTTTTCTAATTCCTTGCGAGACAAAGAGGTTAAAACAGTAGGTAAATCCACACTC
>NZ_JAGXKA010000370.1:0-249 GCF_019091065.1 Burkholderia sp. GbtcB21 | reverse complement strand
AGTCCCATCCGAGCCATGTTCCTCTCAGCATATACTGGTAGTCTTTGCCAATGGCCTGCCTAGGACATAACACTTTTCCAAGGTGTAAGAATACCTATCGCTGATTATACCATGTCAGTCTAAATCCAGTGTTTTGACAAATCAGGGAATAAACTTTCGAACATATAATTAAGATTATATTCCACTGTGCTGACAACACTATAATCATTAACAAATTTATATGTTCTGGACTTAAATAGAATTCATACA
>NZ_JAGXKA010000037.1:0-10717 GCF_019091065.1 Burkholderia sp. GbtcB21 | reverse complement strand
TCCTCCGGAGTCCTGCATTCCAAACATGCTCAAGCAGCTTCACCTCCATACGGGCGGGCTACGCTGGCTGGGCGTACTGTACGTCGTGTCGAGTGCCCACGCCTGGTTAGCCCGCTCGATCTTCAGGCAACGCAGCAGATACGGCCAGATTTTGTGCTGCGCGTTGCGGCGGCTCGTGTTCGGCTTGCAGTACAGCGCCTCCACGCCCATGCGCTTCATCAACGTGCGCACGCGACGGCGACCAACTTCATGGCCTTCCCGGCGCAACAGGCGCGCAAGCATCCGTGCTCCGGCAAACGGAAACTCCATGTGCAGTTCGTCGATTCGTCGCATCAGCAACTGATCGGCCTCGCTGACCGGCTGTGGTCGGCAATACGCGCTCGATCTCGCGATGCCAACCAGCCGCGTCTGTTGCGAAACCGGCAGCGCATGCGTACGGTCGATCATCGCTTTGCGCTCAGCAATCCCGACTTGGTGAGCGCGCCGCTTAAAAAATCATTCTCCAGCGTCAACTGGCCGATCTTCGCATGCAGCGTTTTCACATCCACCGGCGGCTCGCTCGACGGCGCGCCTGCCGCGCCAAACACGTCTGCCGCGCGCTCCTGCAACTGCCGCTTCCATTCCGTGATCTGGTTCGGGTGCACATCGAACTGCTGCGCCAGTTCGGCCAGCGTCCGCTCGCCTTTGACCGCTGCCAGCGCCACCTTCGCTTTGAACGCCGCTGAGTGCGTCCGTCGGGTTCTCTTCGTCATGTCCTCGGTTCCTTTGCCAGCATTATCGCTGGCTCAGGCCCCGGCCAAACCACTTATCCGACTGTCCGAATTTGCGCGGCCACCTCTGTACGTGAAAGCGAGGCAGGGTCAAGATCAATTGCCCTTTTTGCTCGACCTCACTCTGCCGCGCAACTACCCCTTCCGAACAAAGCCGCTGCGCAGCATGAGCGCAACCGAGGTGCTCACGGAACTGCAGAATGAATGAGCGAATTTCGCAATTGCATGTTCCTCATTTCTGCGACCCTGAGTCGTTCAGTAGTGCAATCTCTGCGCGAGCATCGCAGCGATCGCCCAGAAACTGATTACCAGATCAAAGCCACCGAACCTATGCCTATCAAATCACTGTCGTCCGGTCACCCTTTGGTGACTCAATCTCAAATTTTTGGGGCAGATGCCAGAACCTCGCGTAATGCCTCACGCACACCGCTTGCGTCTCATGTGACGGGGGTAACGCAAGTTGGGAGCGCAGACTTCCCCGGCAAAGTTACCTCACAGCCATCGAGCAGGGTGCAAATGTCCACTGAGAGTGCGCCAACGATCGCAGATCATATCCGCATCGGCTCGGGCGCGACGGGCAAATCGGTGCAGAACTCCCACGAACCGCAACGCACAAATGCCACGGCGTCTTTGATACAAAATCGCGAGAATGCCGCTAGCCTAACTCCATCCGCTGTTGGAAGTGGAAGTCAAGGTATTGTAACGATTCAAGATCGCAAGCAGCCTTGCCAAATTCCCGCTTTACACATGGTGGGCTTTGAGGTTGAGTTAAATGGCGCAATTTTGGATGGTGTTGCTGCAAAGAATTTTTTTAAACAAAAAGGTTATGTACTCGGGGAGTCAAAAGACAACCCGGGAATTAGGCTGGACCTGGAGGGCGGCCTTAGAACCAAATGGCAAACTCCTATCATAGAGGTGGTAACCACCCCTATTATTGAAAATCACTTGACCCAAGACGGAGGGGCATTCCCTTTCGCATTTGAGACACTTAAAAGCAATTTGACATCCACCAAATTCAAGACTCTCGGGGAAGCAATTTTCAACTACAACGGCCGTGTTTCCGAACGTTTCAGAATAGACCTTATGGAGGGCGCGGGAGAGATTAAGCTAAAAGCCAAGCCGGCAAATGGGGGGAACCAGCAAACCAACATTAATATGGCATTTCGCGATATCGGGACGGGGAAGTGCGACAATATCTTTGCGGATACCTGGAATCGCAAAGATATTATTGGAGTCGCTAGAAGTTTAGCGGAGCGCGCGTGCTCTGATGCGAAAATAAAAAATGATGTAATTAAATCATTTTTGACCTATGTCACCTATCAAGAAATCATATATAAATCTAGGAGGCTGGATGATGCCGGCGTTGCGGAAAAGGTGAACATCAAGCATCATTTTGATACACTCATCAAATCCTCTCCTCAAGATGTTATATTTTCGATATTGAGTCGAGAAGACGCAAAAGAGTTACTTGCGACAAATGATGGCGGGAAGCTCGAGATGGAGTTATTGCATGGTGCGGGTCAATTTATTGGTAGCGCCTCGCGGATGCATAGTAAAAGACTGCATCGAATCTTGTCGAGTGACATGAAGATTAGAGCCGAAATAAGTGAGAGGCAATTGGTGCAGTGGGGTGGTCGAGATGATTATTTTGTTATTGATGATGCGGGGCAAAAAATCAAAATTGTGAAAGATACGCCGCGAGCCAATGGAACAATCCCTCCGGCACTGTACAAGGAAACGCCATGCATTGTTGCCGAGATCAGAACGGCGTCCCATCCTTTCAATAGAAATCAAGGAGGCACAGGTAATTGGTCAAAAATATTCGAGGAAATCAAGCATGAACGTTAAGGGCATTGTCAGGTTGCCGCAGAAGTCGGCGAGTAGAATGGGACATGAAGACCGGGGTGTGGCGGATTTTTAGTGAATCCCGGCCGACCCTCTTTGCGGGTTTCGGCAAATCGCGCATCCGTTTCGAGCGACGGATCGACATCCATACTGCGCTGCTCAAACTCGCCGAATCGATTATCTGTTCGCGATTCGTCGAGGATTTGTGTTAGCCGCTCTAAAGGCGAACGTGACGAAACAGGCTGACCTGAGACGATCCTTGTAGCCATTTGGCAAGTGAGTT
The DNA here is from genome assembly GCF_019091065.1 of Burkholderia sp. GbtcB21. Lineage (NCBI taxonomy): Bacteria > Pseudomonadati > Pseudomonadota > Betaproteobacteria > Burkholderiales > Burkholderiaceae > Burkholderia > Burkholderia sp. GbtcB21. The sequence goes on along the minus strand of NZ_JAGXKA010000037.1, from coordinate 7,819 downwards.
CTCTTTTATCCTAGAGGCAAGGAGAACTCGATGAAGAAGCGATTTACCGACGAGCAGATCATTCGGATCTTGCGCGAGGCCGAGAGCCGGGATGAGCCGGTGAAGGATCTGTGCAAGCGCCACAACATCTCGGAACAGACGTTCTACCGTTGGCGTAACAAGTTCGGCGGCATGGATGTGCCCGACGCCCGTCGGCTCAAGGATCTGGAATCGGAGAACGAGCAACTCAAGCGCCTGATTGCCGAACAATTGCTGGTTATCGACGGCCTGAAGGAATTCAGCCGAAAAAAATGAGCACCCCAACGGGCCGGCGCGAAGCGCTGGAAGTCCTGACTCGGCGGGGTCTCTCGCAACGCAAGGCATGTTGCTATCTGGGGCTGAGCCGTCGGGTGGCGACCTATACGCTCAAGCAACCAGAGAAGGATCGAAGTCTGGGCGAGCAACTGATGGCGGCCGCGCAGGAAGTGCCGCGCTTCGGCTACCGGCGGATATCGGCATGGCTGGCGCTGGGCGAATCGCGCGTGCGGAGGATGTGGCGAGCCTTACAGCTCAACATTCCGCGGCGGCGTCCTCGCCGTCGTCGTTGTGGCAACGACATTCGCTTGCCCGGTGCGACACAGCCGAATTCGGTATGGAGCTACGACTTCGTGCACGACCAGTTGGTGGACGGGCGGGCGTTGAAGATGCTTTGCGTGATCGATGAATACACCCGCGAGTGCCTGGCGATCGAGGTCGGCGCCAGCTTGCGGTCGCAGGATGTGATCTTGACGCTGTCGCGACTGATGCGGCTGTACGGCAATCCCGCGTTCGTTCGGTCTGACAACGGCGCTGAATTTACCGCTGCCAAGGTCATGCGCTGGCTACGAGACGCTGCAATCGGTCCGGCCTTCATCGCGCCCGGCAGTCCGTGGCAAAACGGCTTCGTCGAGAGCTTTAACGGCAAGCTGCGTGACGAATTGCTGAACCGGGAATGGTTCCGCAGCCGTGCGGAGGCCAAGGTGCTCATCGAACGCTGGCGGCAGTTCTACAACGAGCGCCGGCCCCATAGCGCGCATCGCTATCAACCTCCGGCCGTGGTCCGTCGAGCCTGGCTGGATTCCGATAATATCGACGCGAGACTCACTGCCTGATTGGCTACAAAATCCCGCCGCAGGTCATGACGCGAACGTCGATTGCGTGATCGCCGACGGCGCGTACTACAGTATGCGCAGACCGCGGCGTGGTCGGCCTGCGGCGTCTGCCGGTGATTCCGCCGCCGGTGATGCGGTGGTTCATGACCAGCCGGCGACACGCTGGCACGACCATCTCGTTCGGTACATCAAGGACAAGAGCATCCATGCATACCGGAACGAATATGGGTACGGCCAGCGCGCACTGGTCGAATCGCAGATCTCGCGAATCAAACGCTGCATCGGCGCGCGACTGCTGAAGCGTCGACTCGAGTCGACGCAGCGCGAGAGTATGATCATCGCCAACTTACTGAACATGTGGAATTCGTTCGGCAGGCCTGTTTGCATCAAAAATGTATAGTTTCGTCAGCAACCAACTTGGTTCATACCCTGCTGAACAAAGCCATCATACCCTGGCAGTAATTTCACTCACAAACTGGGCATTCGTACATTGGCGGACCAAACGGAGAACCATTAAAAAACGCGAACCTGCACTCCGACCCGGTAGGTAACACGACGATTTCCGTCGCCACAGCATTTGCCCCGCCGCTTACGGTGCCAACTTCAATTTGATTTAGCTCAAGCATCTAAGTTATCCGAAAATGCGGTCAGCATTCATGATGCGGAGTTTCACACGCGAAGCGCAACACCCCACAAGCTATTGAGTAGGATCCACATCCCGCGATGTGGCTGCCCCGTCGAATTCGTCTATCGCGCGGATCGCACCCGAAACGATGGATTCAAGGGAATCAAAAAAATCCCGGCTTCGAATCGGACCAATACCAAATCGGACTTAAGCCGGATCCTAATGACATTGCCAAATCGGATCAAAATCGGGATCATTGGCAAAAATGGTGCACCCTGGTTTTTCGGTTGGTGTTGCGACATCGGCTGAACCATTCGAAGAGCCAGAGGTGCTGTTATAAATAAAATAACCGGCAATGCCAGCAATCAAGACCCCGACAATACCGCCGCCAACATTATTGATTTCAGTCTTCGTGAGCTCTTTCAAGGCCATACTCCATGCGTGAAAACCATAAGATAAAAAATACGAATTGCCGAATTTTTGAATAGCAATGTCGATCGAAGCGACTACCGACGGGTTCATTTTTCGTAAGCTAGTCAATATGCCAAACTGACACTGCATGCCAAAAGATCAACACGCAACAACTTTATCATTCGGAATTCCATTGATTGAATGGTAATTGTAATGTTATTGGCGCCTCCCAAAAAAGTCAAGTGGAACAGTCCTGCGAAGGAGTGATCGCACGTTCAGTGAATTTTCTGGCGGTTTGACCGAGAAAGCAATGATGTATCATAGACTTACAAATTCCAGCTGCGCGAAGCTCGCCGCACCTAAAAGTCTTGCTACAGGCGGCTCGACGCCCTGCTACCGCCATTTTTTACCTCAACGACGGCGACTCCTGGGTTTTCCTCAAACCACTGCTGCATCAGGCTCCATGCTTTTTCAGTGCCGACTACCGAGCTTTAATCGACCACAATCCGAGGTTGCCGAGACTCGCCGCGAGCTTGAGCCGCGTGGTGCGCCATTTCGATATCGCCTGCACGCGCTGTTTCTGTGCATCGGCGAGCGCCGTCTGTGCGTTCAGCAGTTCGGTGAACGTGCCGACGCCGGCCTTGTAGCGGCCGCGCGCGACGTCGCGCGAGCGCTGTGCGTCGACTAGCAGATCCCTCGAATTGTCCAGATTCGCGGTGTCGGTCTGCAGGCTCTGATAGCTCGTCCACACGTCGAGCGACACGTTCAGTTCGGTGTTTTGTACGTCGGCTTCTTGCGCGTCGGCCTGCGCCTGCACGGCCGCGACGCGGTAGCCGGATGCGAAGCCTTCGAAGAACGGGATCGTTACCTGGACGCCGATCGTGCTGCTGTGGCTCGAAGTGGTCTGGATGCGGGATTGTTGCTGATAGGAAGGGCTATTTCGGTTGAGGCTGCCCGTGAGCGAAATGCTCGGCCGCCCTTGCGCGCGCACCGCGTCGACGTTCGCTCGCGCGGCCTCGAGCTTCGCGCGCGCGGTGCCAAGCTTCGGATGCTGCCGCTTCGCCTCCTCGATCAGCTGTGCGACGCCTTTCGCGAATTCGTTGCGATCGACGGCTGGCTCGGCGGGCGCGATTTGCAGCGGCGTGTTCGCATCGAGACCCATCGTGACAGCGAGCGTGCCGATCGCAGTCTGCACGTCGCCTTCGGCACTCACTCGATCGAGCACCGCCCGGCGGTAGCTCGTCTGCGCCTGGAGCTGGTCGCTCAGCGTGCCCGCGCCGGCGTCGTGTTTTGCCTTTGCCTCCGCAAGACTTTCCTGCGCGGCGCGCTCGATCTCGCGCGCCGCATCGAGCGCCGCCTGCGCGTCGCGCTGGTTGAAATACACCCGCGCGGCGTTAAAAAGGACCGTCTGCAGCGTGTCATCCTGCGTCGCGTTCGCGGCGGCGAGCAGTTGGCGCGCCTGCCTGAGCGCCGCGCTGCGCCGGCCGAAATCGAACAGCACCCAGCTTAGGTTCAACGCGTCGTAGCGGCTCGTATGGATCTGATTCTGCGTGTCCGTGAGCGTGATGGGGCCGAGATTTTGCTCGTAGGATGTCGATTGCCAGTTCCGCTGAATGCCCGCCGTCGCATTGAGCGTCGGCAGATAGGCTGCCTCATTCACGCCGACCTGAGCCGCCTGCGCGCGCGCATTCGCCCAAGCCTGGCGCGCCTGCGGGTTCGCGCAGATCGCTTGCAGGATCACGTCCTCGAGTTCCAGCGGCTCGCTCGTAAGCTCAGGCTGGCAGGCCGCGTTCCTCAGCATCGGTGCGGCGGGCGTTGCGGACACGTGCTTTCGGGTCCCGTAGATATCGAGCCATTGCGCGTGTGCGGTATGCGACGCGAAAAACGCAAGTGCGCCGGCCGCGACGAGCGTGCGTGTTGTCTTCATCACGCTCACCGTCCCGCGCCAGGTTGGGCCGCCGCCACGGCAGCATTTTCTTGCGCATCGGTGAGCGCGGCCGTCGGTTGATCGAGCGCGACCTTGCCGGCATCGAGCATGATCACGCGCGATGCGGACGCGATCGTCTCCGGACGGTGCGCGACGATTACGCGCGTCATCTTCAACGCGCTGACCGCGGCGTTCACCTGCCGTTCACGCTGCAGGTCGAGGTGGCTCGTCGCCTCGTCGAGCACGAGGATTTTCGGCCGCTTGTAGAGTGCGCGCGCGAGCAGCACGCGCTGCTTCTGTCCGCCTGACAGCACCGTGCCCATGTCGCCGACGAGCGTGTTGTAGCCCATCGGCATCGCAACGATGTCCGCGTGAACGGCCGCGAGTTGCGCGCATTCGGCGACCCACTTCGGATCGGCATCCGGATCGAAGAAGCTGATATTGTCGGCGATCGAGCCCGCGAACAGCACGTCGTCCTGCAGCACAGTGCCGACAAGTGAACGCAGCCGGTCGAGGCCGAGCCGCTCAACGTCGACGCCGCCGATCCGGATCGCCCCGCTCGTCGGCTCGAGCACGCCGAGCAGCACGTTGACGAGCGTCGTCTTGCCGCAGCCGGACGGGCCGATCAGCGCGACCGACTCACCCGGCTCGATCTTCAGCGACACGCCGTCGAGCACGGTCGGCTCGCCCTCCGCGTAGCGGAACACCAGGTTGTCGGCCTCGATGCTTGCCGTGAGATGCTCCGCTTCGCCCGGCACGTGCCGCACACCCGCTTCGGATTCGCCCTGCGTGAACACGATGTCGGACAGGCGCTCGCCCTGCAGCTGCAGCATCTTGACCTCGAAGAACTTGTCGATCAGGCTGCCGACGCGGCTGTCGAACTGGCCCTTGTACGCGTTAAACGCCATCAGCACGCCGACAGTGAACTCGCCGTCCATCACGAGCCGCGCGCCGAGCCAGATGATGACGAGCCCTTCAAGGCCGAACAGCAGGCCGTTCAATTGCTGATACAGCAGTTGCAGCTTCTGCACGTGCAGGCCGGCGTTGATCTGCTCGACGAGTAGCGTGAGCCAGCTTGAGCGTCGTTCAATTTGCCGGTTGAACAGCTTGATCGTCTTTACGCCGCGCACCGTCTCGAGGAAGTGGCTTTGCTGCTTCGCGGCGTGGACGATCTGATTCTCCGCTGCCCGCCGCAGCGGGCGGTACCAGAGCCAGCGCAGCAGCGCGTAGAGCGCCATCGTGCTGAGCGCGACGAACCCGAGCGTACGGCTGTAGACGAACATCATCGCGAGCGTGACAATCGACATCAGCCCGTCGATCACCGCTGATAGGAATGCCGACGTCAGCGTCTGCTGGATCGTATCGATCGAGCCGAAGCGGGACACGACGTCGCCGAGATGGCGGCGCTCGAAGTACTGGACGGGCAGCTTCAGCAGATGCGTAAACACGTTCGCGCGCCATTGCACGTTGAGCGTCGTGCCGAGATACATCAGCGCCCACGCACGGATTGCGCTGGTTGCCTGCTGCATCAACAGCAACAGGCCGAAGCCGAGCGCAAGTACGGTCAGCAGATCACGGTCCGCGCTGACGATCACTTCGTCGATCACCCATTGCAGGAAAAACGGCGACACGAGCACGAACACCTCGAGTGCGATGGCGAGCACGAGGATCTGGCCGAGCGAGCGGGACAGGCCGGAAACGGGGCCGAGCAGCTGGCGCAGCTTGACGGCGGGCGGCGCCTCGCACGGCTTGAAGCTACCAGTCGGCCACAGCTCGAGCGCGACGCCCGTGAACGAACGCGAGACCTCGTCGAGCGACAGCGTGCGCACGCCTTGCGCGGGATCGTGGATCGTCACGCTCTTGCCGCTCACGTCCTTCAACACGACAAAGTGGTTGAAGTTCCAGTGCAGCATGCACGGCATACGCAACTGCCCGAGCTGGTCGAGATCGAGCTTCAGCGCGCGGGTGCCGAGATCGAGACACTGCGCGATGTCGAGCACGCGGCCGAGGCCCACGCCTTTCAGCGACACCGGGAAACGGCTGCGCATCGTCGCGAGGTCGACGTGATGACCGTGGAAGCCTGCAACCATCGCAAGGCATGCGAGACCGCATTCGGCCGCTTCGGTCTGCAAGATCAGTGGCAGCTTGCTGCCGATGCCGAACGACAGACGATCGAGTAGTGACATAGGGGTGAGACCGCGTCAGAGTTTGCCAGTCAGGCTGTAAAGAGGTTCGAGCACCCACTCGTACAGACGGCGGTGCTCCTGCAGGATGTCGGCCTGCAACGCCATGCCCGCCTGCAGCGGCTGCGCCTTGCCGTAGGCCGTCACGTCCTGGGACTTGAGTGCGACCCTGACCCGGTAGTACGTACCGTTCGAGGCGTTTTGCGTTTCGGGCGCACCACTCGTTGCGAGCTCGGCCGCCGACAGCGCGGTGCGCGCGATCGACACGACGGTCGCTTCGTACTGGCCGAACTTCTGGTACGGGTACGCCTGATAGCGGACGAGCACGCGGTCGCCGATGTGAATAAAGCCGACCGCGGCGCTCGGCACAAACAGGTAGGCCTGCCAGTGCGCGCACGTCGGCACAATGCTCGCGAGCGGATGCGACGTGTCGGCCGTTTGGCCCGGCTCGGCGATCACCGCGGTCGCGGTGCCGGTCTCCGGCGCGGTGACGACGAACTCGCGCCTCGCTTCACTTTCGATCAGCGCACGATCAACGTCGATTACGCTGCGGTCGATTTGCGACAGCTGGTTCTGCTGCTTGAGCGACAGACCCGACAGATTGTTGACCGTTTCTTTCAATGCTTGTGCCGTGCTCGCGCGCTCACGCATCAGGCTGTTCAGCTTCGAGCGTTGGTCGAGCAGGTCGCCCTCACGCTGCTGTGCCTGATCCTTCGAGATGTAGTCCTGTGCGAAGAGGACCGCATAACGCGCCGCGGCGTCATCTGCGATCGATGTGCGTTTGCGCTGCGCGGCGATCTGCTCGTCGATACCCGCGAGTTCCGCACGCAGACTCGCGATCTTTGATTGCAGCGTGTTCCGCTCATCCTGTTGCAGCATCTGGGTCGCGTCGAGCTCCTGCAGCAGCGACGCCTTGTGCTGCTGCGCCTGCCCGATGAGTGCCGCCTGCGTCCGTCCGGCCGCAGCGCTCTGCAGATCGTTCGACACGGTGTAGAGCACCTGCCCGCGCGTCACGTGCTGTCCCTCGATGACGTGTTTCTTCAGCACGACGCCCGTCTGCTGCGCATAGACCTTGACGAGGCCCGTGTCAGGCGTGAGCACACCGTCGACCGTCGTACGACGTGTGTACGTGCCGAACGTGAAAAGGAGAATCACGCCGAGCGCCATGGTTGCGGACGTCGCAGCGAGCACAGCAAATGAAACGGGACGGATCAGCACGATCTTACCGAGCGTCTGCGTGCGCTGCGCTTCCTGCGCGGTTCGTCGAAACAAGGGGACTTCGGACATACGGTTGATTTTGAGGCGATAACGCTTAGTGAGCGAACACGATTGATAATATTTGAACTACTTATATAGCCTTTGAATACAGGGAGGCCGCCAGAGTTCGAACGATGCACGAGCTCTCATTTGCTCCGTACTGAGCGCACGTACTACTTCAATTGAGCCTACTGGACGGGCGCAGAAAACCCTAGGGAATCACTGATTAATAGGCGATCACGCGAGGTTATCGACGACGCGGGCGTGGCAAGGCTGAATGCCGAAG
>NZ_JAGXKA010000369.1:0-249 GCF_019091065.1 Burkholderia sp. GbtcB21 | reverse complement strand
TGCGTGCTCTGGAACACCACCGAGCCGTTGGTATTGCCGCCGCGCGTAGACAGATAGCCGTTTGCGTCCTGAACTGAGCCGAGCAGCAGCCCCGCGCCGAAGCGCTCGCGCCAGTGGTTATCCACATAACCGTCAATACCCATTCGGCCGAGCGCATCGCCCGCCGGCGAGTCGATTTCGACCGTGTCGCCGTAGGGCGTCTTGATGCGGGCCGACAGCACGAACACCCGCTTCTGGCCCGGGGACAGG
>NZ_JAGXKA010000368.1:0-249 GCF_019091065.1 Burkholderia sp. GbtcB21 | reverse complement strand
AAACCCACGCTATCGGCCCGGCTGTCGGTAAAGGCGCGTTCGGTACCGCGCAGTCTGCTCAGGTGCACCCGGCCGAGCGGGTCGTAGCTCACTTCGCGCACCGTGCCATTGGCGTCGGTGGTCTGCTGCGGCAGCAGGGTCCAAGGGTCGTAGGCGATCCGGGTCGTGTTGCGCCGCGCATCCGTGAGCTGGGTCGGGGCGAGCGTGCGCTCGTCGCGCTCGTACCGCGTCCAATTGCCGAAGGGGTCG
>NZ_JAGXKA010000367.1:0-249 GCF_019091065.1 Burkholderia sp. GbtcB21 | reverse complement strand
CCCCATGGCCCGGATCTCGCGCAGCAGACGTTCGACGCTCAGGTCGGGAAACTCGCGTACACGTTCGGTGACGTAGTGGACGAACGGATCGACCACGCACGGTCGCGGCGCGCGCGGACCGTAACGCGGCGCCTGAACGCCATTCCTGATGTATTTACGAACGGTCTTGCGATCCATACTCAGTCGAGCAGCGATGGCCGAAATACTCAGCCCTTGCCGATGCAATTCCAGAATCGTCATCACTTCCTC
>NZ_JAGXKA010000366.1:0-250 GCF_019091065.1 Burkholderia sp. GbtcB21 | reverse complement strand
GTACATACTATTTGTCACGGGACCCATAAACACCACCAATGAAAGTGTGAGTACTACCAACGGTTGAGTGCCTCTCACTGAACACTAGCCCGACTGGGTTCAGTGAGTTCGTTAGGAGGATAGTGACTCGGGTACACCAAAGGTAAGATGAGTACATACTATGTGTCACGGGCGCCATAAACACTGCCAGTGACAGTGTGAGTACTACAACCGGTTGAGTGCTGCTCACTGAACCCTAGCCCGACTAGGT
>NZ_JAGXKA010000365.1:0-250 GCF_019091065.1 Burkholderia sp. GbtcB21 | reverse complement strand
TTACTGGCATACAAAACCAAAACTGATTATACTGGCCATACAAAACCAATACTGCCCACACTAGGCGTCCAAAAATGGAAAAAACATATACATATAATAAGCTAAAATATATTGATTATTGCATTAATGCAAAATATTTACAATAATAAAATATAAGCAATGTTAGTATTGTGTCACATACCATAAAAAATTAAAGAGATCCTTTTGAAGATCATATTACATGTATAATATTAATAATTTATTTATAATT
>NZ_JAGXKA010000364.1:0-250 GCF_019091065.1 Burkholderia sp. GbtcB21 | reverse complement strand
AATCCTTAACTTTGATAAATGTGTTAAATGAGGGGATGACAATTTAATTGAGGTGGTGCATTTTAATTGGCTTGGGACGGGGAAATAGGAAAAACTAGGACATAGGATTTGACTCCATGTTTATACGGTCTCGACAACAACTTAAGTATTAATTTTTGTTGACTCAAAAATATGAACTAGAATTCTAAGCCACACCCGCTCACTAGATTGGCGAGAATGAATAAGTAGTAAAGTAATTATAAGAAAGAGA
>NZ_JAGXKA010000363.1:0-250 GCF_019091065.1 Burkholderia sp. GbtcB21 | reverse complement strand
CACACACGCATATCACACTCACAACATTCACATCACACACATTTCATTTCACACATCTTCATATCACATTCACACACATATCACACACACAACATTCACACTCACAACTCATTACACGCATTCCTCTACACATTTATTCGCACATCACAGCATCTCACACACACACATACACATCTCACACACACACACATTTCACTCACATACAACTCACACACACACACACGCAATCACACATCATTCAATTCACTAC
>NZ_JAGXKA010000362.1:0-250 GCF_019091065.1 Burkholderia sp. GbtcB21 | reverse complement strand
AATAGAGACTGTTGCTTAGAATAGTATTGATAGATTTCTAAACATAGTTGAAATTATAGTAAGTGTCAAGGTAAAATTGTGGTGTTTTTACGAATTAGGATAATTACTCAATTAAAGCCCAATATGAAAGTCTATTAGAGTTTTATAGATTATTTAGTGGGTTTAATCTATTGTATGAAGTGCATTAAATAACATTATAATAGAATTAATGTCACAAAAATTCGTAGGTTTTGATAAATTCGCAGGATTA
>NZ_JAGXKA010000361.1:0-250 GCF_019091065.1 Burkholderia sp. GbtcB21 | reverse complement strand
AAGAGCTATCTGCACGTTCTGGCTAGCCAACCTTGCTGAGGGCTGTCGAGCCTGGCCGAACAGCCTTGATGAAGGCTATCCAGCTTGGCCAGCCAGGACTTTGTTAGCAGGTATGTGGATTTGTCTTTGCTTGTGTCCACCGTGTATCCATGGGATCTTGCAGGTTGAAAGCAGCAGGCACTAACCTACCAGGTTAAAGGCTGTAGGCACTAACCTTGTAGGTTGAAAGGTTACAGGTACTAACCTGACA
>NZ_JAGXKA010000360.1:0-250 GCF_019091065.1 Burkholderia sp. GbtcB21 | reverse complement strand
CCAATTTATTCAATCCACCAATATTCTCAGATCCTTTATCAGACCAAGGTTAAACTTATGGGAGAGCTTCGTTCCATGACTTTTTCTATAGTTGGTCAAGAGTTTACTCAATTCTTCATGGTGGCATATATCCCTTCATCTTCACCCTTCTCTATCATGTTGGGACATCCTTGGTTGTATATTGCCAAGGTCAAAGATGACTATGAGAGAAAGAAACTCTCTCTTGGCAACCCTAGACTTGTTATCTGTC
>NZ_JAGXKA010000036.1:0-17612 GCF_019091065.1 Burkholderia sp. GbtcB21 | reverse complement strand
CGCTTCGGCATTCAGCCTTGCCACGCCCGCGTCGTCGATAACCTCGCGTGATCGCCTATTAATCAGTGATTCCCTAGTCTTACTGTGTCAATAAATCAGCATTGAACGCTGAACAAAACGGACATCGCTGGAGCCTGCACGCGATGTATGCAGCGATACGCCAGCGCAGCGTGGTGATGGAATCAGCCACGTGGCGCTGCGCGCGCTGGGGACCCGCGTGGAACGTAATCCGAGGGTAAGGCAAATGGGTCGCGGATCGCAGAGTTTTTTTTACTGTCGCCTTGAATGAGGCGTTGAGCAACAAGAAACCCATAGGCAGCAATACACAATGAGGCATGGTGATGGAACCCACGCCAGCCGCGTCCCTCGAAGTGTCCCAGGCCGAATTCCTGCTTGAGATCCTGATAGTCCCGCTCGATACGCCAGCGCATCTTGGCGACATGAACCATACGTTCGAGCGTTGTGTCTGGGGGCAAAGTCGAGAGCCAATATTTGAGTGGCTCTGCATCACCCTCGGGCCATTCGATCAGCAGCCATTCCTCATCGCGCAGTGTGGAGCGCCAGTAATCGCGGTGTGAAGCACGCACGCGCACGGCGGCAAAGCGCGAACTGAGCGCGGCGCACGTACCTTCGCGCCATATCACGTTGCGATAGCGCGAGGCATCGAGCGTCAAGGCCAGATCCTTGACTCCGATCGGCTCATGTCCCGGCGCGCGCCGTAACAAGCTACGCGGCCGGCCCGATTTGCCCGCGGAGGGCTCGGGCTGTAGAGGAGCCGTGCCCGGCGCCCATACGCGCGTATTCGAGCGAATGCCCACCGCATACTGCAGCCCCAGTTCGCTGACGGACTCGCGAAACAAGGTGTCGTCTCCATAGCCCGCATCGGCCAACACGATACCGTCGGGAGCGCCGCTTTGCCGTGCTTCGCACAACTGCCCGGTTGCAATCGCCGGTTTCGTTGCAAACTCGATTTCCTTGGGCACGCCGGCCTTCTGTCGCCGTGCGGGATCGTCGCTCCATTCGCGTGGCAGATACAGTCGATACGACACCGGTAGGCTCGCGTCGTCCGTCGACACAGACAGACTTACCGCCACCTGGCAGTTGTCCTGCTTGCCCAACTGACCACAGTATTGCCGCGCGACGCCGACTGAATGCTTGCCCTTCTTGGGAAATCCCGTGTCGTCGATGATCCAGTACAACCCGTCAGCCGGGTCCATGTGCGGCAGCACCCAGCGCCGCACCTGCTCGAGCAGCGCTGTATCAGACCATTCCGACTTCGCCACGAAATGATGCAGCGATTGGTGCCGCGCGCTCACATGCTCCGGTTCCAGATGTGCCGCCAGCGGCTCGACACTCTTGCGCCGAATTGGCAGCATTAGCCCTTGGCAATAACCCCTCAAACCTGATTCGCGATCGTTATGCCCAAGTGCTTCACACAAATGTTCCAGATACACCTCGAATGACGTCTCCCAGTCCATCATGCCTCACGCCGTGGATGAAGAAGTTCCTATAGTGGCATGAATTTATTGACACAGTAAGACTAGGATAAAAGAGAACTCACTTGCCAAATGGCTACAAGAAACGCCTCAGGTCATTCACGCAGCGCTTCTATCTGAAACAGATCGCTGCTTAACCCGTTGGCCTCCACGAATTCCGTCCGACCTCACCATTGCCAGCTCATGCCGACGCCGACGGCATTGCTGCCGGCGCTCATCGCGACGCCAGCTCGCACCTTTAGGTTTTCGCTGATGCGCGCGGTGCCGCCGAGCGCGACGGCTTGATAGCCCTTGTAGACCGCACCGCCGACGCCGATCGACAACGTCTTGTCGCGGTCGACATCGGGAATCATCGTCAGCGCGGTTGCCGCGGCGACGCCGGAATACGCGTCGCGCGCGGTGTCGGCGATGCTCTTCTGAAGATCGCCGATGCGCTGGTTCGTGTATGCGTTCGCGTTCGACATCGCCGCGCGCAGCTGCGTGACGTTGACGGCGTCGGTGGCCTCGGTGCCGGATGCGACGTGGGTGATCTGGCGTTCGTGTCCGTTTCTGCCAACGGACACGGTTCCGTCGCGCTCGGCGACGGAACCCGAGCCAAGCGCGATCGAATCGTGCGCGGCCGCGATCGCGCGTGCGCCAACTGCGGTCGATTGCTGGCCGAACGCGACCGCGTTCGCGCCGATGGCGGTTGCTTCGTTGCCGACGACGAACGCGCCGCTTGACGCAAAATCGTTTGCGATGGAGTGGGACGATGCGGCGGGCGCGCCCGTGCCGGTCTTGGGATCATGGACAGGTTGGCCGGGCATCGACGTATTCGGCGGCGTCGGCTTGTGGGCCGTCGAATTCGACGGCGTCTGCCGAGATTGCGGTTTCGGAGGTTGGCCCGATTCCAGCTTCTTGATCGTATTCCCGAAATCTTGGCGCAGCTTGTCGATCGCGTCGGGGGACAGGTAAGTCGCGGCGACGTCGCCGGCGTCGTCTGAGCTTTTCTTCAGCGACCTCAGCGCGGCGTTCGCGGCCACCTCGATCGGCATCGCCGACCGTCCGGAGAAGTCACCGTTCTGATCAGACGTCAGATTGATGGCGTTGCTGATGAGCTCGGTCACGCTGTTGGCTACGTCCTCGGTGACACGCAGGTTGTTCTGAAGCCTGTCGGACAACTGGTTGAGCGTTTTCAGCAGGCCGGTCTTGGTCGGCATGCTCGTGCCCGCGCCGCCTTTTCCCAGCGTGCCCGGCAGCGGCGGCGGGGGAGGCGGCGTTGGGAGACTCGCCTCGGCGTCCATCGACAGCCCGAGGGAAATGGCCGCGAGTGCCCGACAAAGCGTGGTTGCGACAAGACGAGTCTTGGGGGCGTCAGGCGAATGTGTGGAAGAAGCGTTGGAGTGCATATCGATTGGTGGTAACGCGGGTTTAGTCGAGAGGGGCGTGGGCTCTATCCGGTGAGCAGGGTGGCGCGGACGCTTCCAGCAGTCGAACGACAGCGTGTTTGACTTGCGCGCAGCTCACGAGCCGCGCACATTCGAACTGGCGCAATGTCCCCGCGTGGCGCGGGCACGCCGACGCATCGGCATCGTCAAAGTTGGCACTCGCGTCGTTCCAGCAACTGTTGCACGCATGGGAGTTGATTACGCGGTACGGCGTGTCGAACTCGCTGACCGGATGTGTGAATCCGCTGATGAGCACGACGGGCGCGCCGACCGCCCATGCGAGCCACGCGAGATCGCCGGGCACACCGATCAGGCACGCCGCATGCCGAAGCCACCGCGCGCGCTCGGTCCAGGTCGTGTCGGGTGGAAGAACGTGTGCGGTCTGTGTGAGCGCGCTGCTTTCGTCGGCGACCTCAGGCGAAGGCGAATCGACGCAGACGATCCGATAGCCGGCCGCCGTCAAGAACCGCTGCAATTCCCGCCAGCCGCCGGGTCGTTCCCAACGCGCGCAGCGCAGCGCGCTTTGCGCTGCGATGCAGATATAGCGGCCCGCGAACGGCCGGCTATCGTCGGCGAGCTCGATCCGCGGCGGCGCCTCGCGCGGATCGACGCCGAGCATGTAAGCGGCGCTGCGGTGCACGCCGACGAGTTGCGGCGCGCTTGGCTGGTACACGCGCGCTTCGTCGCCGGAAAAGCGCCCGAGCCGGTATGTCGCGTAGTAGCACTCGGACTTGACGGATTCGGGCGTGGTGAACTCGATTTCGGGATAGCCCGGTTTGAGCAGCGAGATCAGCGGCGCCGGCATCGAGCACGTTAGCTTGCAGCGGTGTTGTCGCTGGAATTTCACTGCATAGCCGAACCAGCCGAGCGCCTCGCCAAGCCGGCCCGCCTCGAACTGAATAAGCACGGGCTTGCCGTGCGCGTCGAACTGATGCCTGAAGACGCGCTTGCCGCCCGCGTCGATCTCGATCAGGAACGGCACGAAATGCTTCCTCGTACTGGTCACGACGCCCGCGCCGATCTGCGTATCAAATAGCGGCATATCGGTGTGTGTATCGCGCAGGCGCACCGTCCAGTCTCCGTCCGGCAACAGCACGCGGCAGCCGTCGTTGAAGTCGAAGCGCACGCTTGCGGTGCCGGACCACGTCGGCGTGTCGGCGGGCGGCGTGAAGCCACGCGGGTGCGTCGCGTCCGGCGCAGCCGACAGATGCGGTGCGCTCTGGCGCGGACTGGGCGCCGGCGGCGCATACGCATCGAGCGTCAACGGCGAGCCGCGGTGCGTGACCTGAGGCACTTCGTACGCACTTCGCCTGATGTTCGCATTGGAGTACGAAAGAGAGATATGCATGATGACAATCGTTGTTCGGTGACGTACCGCGATGCGGGCGAAATCGGCGCGTGCGCATGGATGCGAAACGTGTGCTCGGCGGCGGCCGTGCACGAGACGCGCCGCGCCGGACAGCCGCTACGTTCGACTAAGCGAGCGGTTTCGCGTCAGCGACGTCCGGTGCCGGTGTTCGATGAATTCGTTGGCTTGTTCGGTGGTTCCTCTTGGGCGAGCGTTAGGCGCTATCCCGGTGACGGGGCGATCGCGATTCGCATCACGATGGGTGCGCCGACCGAGCGGCTTCGGCAGCTGTTACGCCGATCATTCAGCAGCGCGATTATTTCAAGCGGCCGGGAATCGCGCGTCGGGGAAACAACCGATATTGGGCGATTCGAGCGCGCCGATTTGATCGGCGTCGGAGCGCGCGCGAGCGGAATCGGCGCGAAGACTGAGGTCACGCGGGGGCTCGCGCCCGCGTCAAGGCCGGCGAGATGACGCCGTCGACGATCTAGCGCCGCCGCGGCTCGGAGAACACGCAGAATGCACTCTATTTCGTGTTTCTTGAACTCGGACGCGTGATCCGGACGCTGGTTCTGCCTGCCGGCGTACCGGCGCGAGCACATCAACCGACTCGGCAATTAAGGTAAGCGCTTCCCCAGCACCGTCTGTTCATGAAGGTTCATAGGCGGCAATCTGGTTCCCACCGGAATGTAGTGGGAACCAGAAAAAATGGAAATCAAGGCGCAGGGCCGCCGACGAGGCTCCAAGAATTACACGAATGAGTTTCGCACGCAGGTCGTGGCGGAAACACGAGACCCGACCCGTTCACTGGCGGAAGTTGCACGCGCGCATGGGTTGAACGCGAATCTCGTGTCGAAGTGGCGTCGGGATCAGGAGCAAGAGGCGACGTCCGCATCCGCGCCAGTTGAATTATTCCTGCCTGTTCAGATGGCATCACCGCCGATACCGGAACCGGTCAGATCATCCGGGCTGGTCATCGAATGTCGTGGCGTACGCGTGTGTTTCGAAGACAAGCCGGAGTCTGATGTCCTGCGGCTTGTGCTGACGAGCTTGCTGGAGGTGGGTTCGTGATGCTGGGCCTTCCCGCTGGGACGCGGGTGTGGCTGGCTGCTGGTGTGACCGATATGCGTTCCGGCTTCAATAGCCTGGCCGCGAAGGTGCAGACCGTGCTCGAGCGGGACCCGTTCAGCGGACACGTGTTTGTGTTCCGCGGCCGACGCGGCGATCTGATCAAGGTGCTGTGGTGGAGCGGCGACGGCATGTGTCTGCTGATGAAACGGCTTGAACGCGGCCGCTTTGTCTGGCCGCGTGCGGATGGGGGCGTCGTCAGCTTGAGCCAGGCGCAGTTGTCCATGTTGCTGGAAGGCATCGACTGGCGGCAGCCGGTGCGCACGGCGGCGCCGACCTCAGCGTTGTAAACCCGCCCACCGACGCGTAGACTGCGGGCATGACGACGGCGAACCCGTACCCGGACGACATCGAAGCGCTCAAGGCTCTACTGCTCGAGCGCGATGTCCGCATCGGGCATCTGGAAGACGTGGTCGAATCGCACAAGGCGGCGACGGCAACCGACAAGGCAGAGATCGAGCATCTCAAGCTGCTGATCGCAAAGCTGCGCCGCATGCAGTTCGGCCGCCGCTCGGAGAAACTGGACCGCCAGATCGAACAGCTCGAGCTGCGTCTGGAAGAACTCGAGGCCGACGAAGGCGCTGCCCCCATCGAGATTCCCAGGACGCCACGCACGGCACCGGAACAGGTACAACGCAAGCCGTTGCCGGATCACCTGCCGCGCGAGATCCAGATCCATTGGCCCGAATCACGTGAAACCTGCACGGCGTGCGGTGCGCCGATGAAGCAGCTTGGCGAGGACGTCGCCGAACAACTCGAGTATGTGCCGGCGAGCTTCCGGGTCATCCGCCATGTGCGGCCGAGGCTGGCATGTTCATGCTGCGATTACATCGCCCAGGCTGCTGCGCCGAGCCGTCCCATCGAGCGAGGCATGGCTGGCCCGGGACTGCTGGCTCACGTACTGGTCGCGAAGTTCGCGGATCACCTGCCGCTCTACCGGCAGTCGGTGATCTATGCGCGGGAAGGTGTCGAGCTGGATCGCTCGCTGCTGGCGAAGTGGGTTGGTCACACTGCGGCGCTGCTGCAACCGCTCGTCGACGCACTGCGTCGCCACGTCATGGCGGCGACGAAGCTCCATGCCGACGATACGCCAGTGCCGGTGCTTGCGCCAGGGAACGGCAAGACCAAAACCGGACGCCTGTGGGTGTATGTGCGTGACGATCGGGCGTCCAGCGACGCCACTCCGCCGGCCGTCTGGTTTGCCTATACGCCGGACCGCAAGAGCATTCATCCGCAGCAGCATCTCGAATCGTTCAATGGCACGTTGCAGGCCGACGCCTACGGCGGCTACCAAGCGATTTACGAAACGGGACGCGTTGCCGAAGCAGCATGCTGGGCCCATGCACGGCGGCAGTTCTACGAATTGCATGCGGCTCGCCCAAATGCATTGAACACCGAGGCGCTGGAACGTATCGGCGCGCTCTACAAGGTCGAAGAGCAGATCCGTGGCAAACCGCCCGATGAGCGGCGAGCGCACCGACAAACTCGCGCCAGGCCCTTGCTCGATCAACTCCATGGGTGGCTGAGCGCCACACTGGAGACGCTCTCGCGCAAATCCGACACGAGTCGGGCGATCCTCTACGCGCTGAATCGGTGGGAAGCGCTCACGCGCTACTGCGACGACGGGCATCTCGAAATCGATAACCTGCCGGTCGAGCGCGCGTTGCGCGGAGTGGCTATCGGGCGCCGAAACTACCTGTTCGCCGGCGCGGACTCAGGTGGGGAGCGTGCTGCCGCGATCTACAGCCTGATCGGGACGGCCAAGCTCAACGGCATCGATCCCGAGGCGTATCTGCGCGCCGTGCTTGCGCGCATTGCAGACCATCCGATCAACCAGGTCGAAGGCCTGCTGCCCTGGAAAATGACCACCCCGGCATCGTAAGGCGATAATGCCGCTGGCTTCCCGTTCCCCGGAGATCAGATGGCGAAATCGTTCCAGCGCTTTACCCTGCACGTGCAGCTTCAACACATCGAGCCGCCCATCTGGCGCCGGCTCGAGGTCGAAGGAACCGAGTCACTGCGCAAGCTGCACCATATCCTGCAGGCGGCCTTCGGCTGGGAAGACTCCCACCTGCACGACTTCCTGATCGACGGCATGACCTACGCCATGTTCGAGGTCGATGACGTGCTGGACTTCGCCGATCCGGGCACGACCGCCGATGACCGCAAGGTTCGACTGCAGAAGGTCCTGAAACCTGGCTCACGCTTCCTCTACCGGTACGACTTCGGGGACGGGTGGGATCACGCCATCGTCGTTGAGAAAGTGGAAATCGTTGAAAGCGAACCGTGGGGCGCGGCCCAGGTCATCGATGGTGCTCGCGCGTGCCCGCCAGAAGATGTGGGCGGCCCGCCTGGCTACGACGCGTTCCTGAACACGCTATCTAACGATCCGAATAGCGAAGAGGCAGAACATTACCGAAACTGGGTTGGCCCCGGCTTCGATGCCGATCGGTTCGATCTGCGTGCGGCCAATGCCACGCTGCTGCGCATGGCATCCAATCGTTGGGGAAACCGGTAACTCACGCCGTCAAGACGGTATCGGCTCCACGCTTACACCCAACGACGCTCTGAGCGAGGAGCATAGGTGTCCACCTATTTGGGAGGTGGACACCTATGGCTGACAAAGACTCAGAGTTGAGAGTAGTTCGTCAAAACAGCGACGGCCGTCGCCGCTACGACGAGAAGGGCAAACGCAGATTGGTCGAGGCGGCGTTACGCCCGGGCGTGTCGGTGGCTCGCCTGGCGCAGGAGCACGGGATCAATGCCAACCTGCTACGCAAGTGGATTTCGAAATATCTGATGGAGCGCGAGAAAGGCCTCGTGCCGGCGTCGCAAGATAACGACGCTGACAGGTGCGATTTGCCGCCCGCCGTCGAGGTGATCGATGGTGTGGCAATCGATCTCCCGGGTTCGCTCAAACGCATCTCGACCACGGCACCACCATCTACGTTCGTGCCGGTCGTTTCGGCGCCGTCGTTGACATCGCCCACACCGCCATCAGCACCGATGACGCTCGCGTTGCAAGTGCGTCTATCCAACGGTGTCGAACTCGAACTGGGCAAGGCTATCGCGACCGTCGACGAACTGACGACCTTGGTTCATATCCTGGGGAGGATGCCGTGTTCCGGTTCGACGAAGGCTTGAAGGTCTACCTGCACCGCGATCCTGTCGACTTCCGCTACGGCATGAACAGCCTGTCGATTCTCGTCGAACAGTCGATGCGACTGAACCCGATGGATGCTTCGCTCTACGTGTTCGGCAATCGGCGTCGTGATCGGATCAAGATCCTCGGCTGGGATGGGAACGGCTTCTGGCTGCTGATGAAACGCCTCGAGGTCGATCGCTTCACCTGGCCAGACAAGAAAACCGAAGTCGTGACGATGACGACAGACCTGCTACACGCGTTGCTCGGCGGTGACGACATTACCACGATCCAGCGGCATCCGAAGCGCGAATATCGTCGCGTCAGTTGAACGCGGGATTGGCATGTTTGTCGAATCGGCATGCCGATCCAGGTCACCCTCACCGCCGACGAACTTGCCGCGCTGCTCGCGATACGTGAGCAGCACACAGCGCTTCAGCAAGAGCGAGACGAACTGCGCAGTATCGTGCGTCTCGTGACGGCGGAACGTGATCTCGCCGAGGAACGACTGCGCGCTTACCGCCGCGAACTGTTCGGTGCGAAGAGCGAGGCACGGGATTCGGATCAACTCGGCCTGTTCAACGAAGCCGAGGCGCTCGGCACGAACGCGACGCCCGCAGAGGAAGACACTCCGGAATCGACGGTCGCTGCGCACACTCGCAAGAAGCGCGGTCATCGCAAGCCGCTCGATCCCAACCTGCCACGCGAAGTCGTGCGGCACGAGCTGCCCGAAGCCGAACGCTTCTGCACGAATGACGGTCATGCGCTCGTCGAGTTCGGCGTTGAGATCAGCGAGCAGCTCGACGTGATCCCGGAGCAGCTTCGCGTGATCCAGCACCAGCGCGTCAAATATGCGTGTCCGTGCTGCGATCTCGGCATCAAGGTGACGCCGGCGCCGCCGCGCATCATCCCTCGTGGACTGTTGAGCGAATCGGCGCTCGCGTGGATCGCCACCGGCAAGTACCAGTTCGGCATGCCGCTATATCGCCAGGCCGGTCTGCTGCGTCGCTTCGGCGGCGACATCTCGTCGAACACGATTGCCGCGAGTATGGTGCGCGTGGGCCTCGCGACGCAGCCCGTGATCAACCTGATGCGTGACGCGTTGCTCGACGCCGAGCTGATTTACTGCGACGAGACGACGCTCCAAGTGCTGAAGGAAGAAGGTCGTCGACCACAAACGACGAGCTACCTCTGGGCGCAGATGACTGGTTCGGGCGTTCCCATCCGCTGCTTCACCTATACACCGGGACGCGGCACCAAGCTGGCCGACAAGCTGTTCACCGGGATCCGCGAGGGCGCGGTCATGATGACCGATGGCTACGAGCCCTACAACGACATCGCTCAGCGTCACCGACTCGTGCACCTTGGATGCTGGGTTCACGTGAGGCGGTACTTCGTCAAAGCGGAAGACAGCGTACCGAAGGCTGCCCGAACCCCCGATCTGCTTGCGACGCGCTTCATCAAGTTGATCGGCAAGCTGTTCGCCGCGGAATCTCGGAGTGAGACGTGGGCGACCGAACGACGACAGCGGTTGCGACGACGATATAGCGCACGCGTACTCGACATCATCCACGCACTGATGCTCGAACAGTCGCCCGACGTCGTACCGAAAAGCTTGCTCGGCAAGGGACTGACCTACCTGCGCGAGCAGTGGCCGAAGCTGGTCCGCTACGTCGAGAACGGCAGCTGGCCTATCAGCAACAATCCCTGCGAAAACGCGATTCGCCCGTTCTGCGTCGGGCGCCGCGGCTGGTTGTTCTCCGACACCGTCGATGGTGCAAACGCGAGCGCCAACCTCTATACGCTCGTCGAAACCT
Organism: Burkholderia sp. GbtcB21; assembly: GCF_019091065.1. Taxonomy (NCBI): domain Bacteria; kingdom Pseudomonadati; phylum Pseudomonadota; class Betaproteobacteria; order Burkholderiales; family Burkholderiaceae; genus Burkholderia; species Burkholderia sp. GbtcB21. Next base: position 7,254 of record NZ_JAGXKA010000036.1, on the reverse strand, counting down.
GCAAGGCCAATGGCATCGATCCGTACCGATACCTCACCTGGCTGTTCCAACATCTACCCCTGGCGAAGACAGTCGACGATTACGACGCGCTGCTGCCTTGGAAAATGCCTGCTGAGCTCCGCTGACCCGCAGCGTTACCACACCTCACACACTCCGCCGCCTTCTCTGAGGGGCGTCGTTCATGGACCGCATACGACCTATCTGCACAGCGATGAGGTACAGCGAGCCCGGCAGTTCGATCGGGCATTCGAGGCGCGTAAGGTCTAAAGTATGAGCGCGCCGATCGCAAATTGGCGCAAATGAGGCAGGCTGGTGACGAACGAGCTCGCGAATGCGCCGCTGCAACGACCAAGGTTTGGGGATGGGATACTCGATTCGAACGTTTCTGATCACGAAGGAAGATGACATCTGTCGGCTCAGCAGTCGTTACTGGCAGATGCTTGGGCACCCGGACAGCCACCGCCTGCCGGCCTTCGCAGGCCAACGCGTGCGGATCGCAAACCTGACCATCGAGCTTGCGAATCGCATTCCGACGCGAGTCGTCCACCAGGACTTCATGATCGTCACCCTCGATGCCAACGGAGCTCTCGATGTCGGTCAGATCATGGAACGCGCCTCCTCGCGCGGTGAAGCCATTCTGTCCGGTAGCGCACGGAACGACGCGCGAGGCACGAAAGTCGTCGATGCGACGGCACGCTTCAAGGTGCAGGGTGGCCAATGGGCACCATCGCCGACGCTGGTCAGAGCGCTTACTGAGACCGCACTTGGGCTGCGACCATGCCCACGGATCTGAAAAACCTCGCGGCCTATGCAGCCTGATCGAAAATTGAAATTCCCATTTTGAATCATGGCATTAAGGTGATTTTGGCGAAAATTTCACGAATCCCGGCCGACCCTCGGCTTCACGTTCGTTGCCCGCCAAAAGCGGTTGCCAATCGACGACGACGACTTCTATCTCGACCTGCTGTTTTACAACCGCAAGCTCAAACGTCTGGTTGCCATCGAACTGAAGCTCGGATCCTTCAAGGCCGAGTATAAGAGTCAGATGGAGCTGTACTTACGCTGGCTCGCGAAGCACGAGCAGGAGCCGGATGAAGCGCCGCCGATCGGCATCATACTGTGTGCTGGCAAAAAACAAGAACAAATCGAATTGCTCGAGCTCGGCAAAAGCGGTATTCACGTCGCCGAGTACCTCACGGTGCTCCCGCCACGCGAGACGCTACAGGCGAAGCTGCACCAATCGATTGCGGCAGCACGTGCCCGTCTCGATGATCTAGGCGAGTCGTAATGACTGGCCGATCCATCCTTTTTGTCGACGCAGCCTGACCTACCGGACCTATGCTGACCACCAACATCAAAAACCGGACCGCTCAGTATCTCGGCGAAGCGGGTGACCTCGCGACCTTCCTGCAGTACGTAGACCGATGGGTTTCGGGAACGCCTGACCTCGGCTACAACATCCATCTGTTTCGCGGACAGAGGAGCGAGAACTGGCTTCTCAAGCCCAGCATTGCACGACACGTGCGCACGACGCCGACCACCGAGGCGCGCATGCTGGCGGAGTTCAAGCAGCGAGCGATTCCTTATCTGGAGTCGACCCTCGACCTCGCCGAAGTCGACTGGTTGGCGATCGCGCAGCACCACGCGATGCCGACGCGACTGCTCGACTGGTCTGGCAGTGCGCTTGCAGCGCTGTGGTTTGCGATCAAGCAGCCCTCCGACGAGCCCGCGGAGGGGCAGGTGCCTCCTGCTGCAGCTGTTTGGATGCTGGCCTGCGATGAGGCGGACGTGATTTCAGACGAAGAACGCCAGGATCCACTGCACATCGGTGAAACGAAGATTCTCAAGCCGCGCCATGTGTCGCGCCGCATCGCAGCGCAGGATGGCTGGTTTAGCGTCCATCGCGGGAAGCCCGACGGGCTCGGCATGCAGTTGTGTCTCTGGACACGAATCAGACTTACAAGAAACGCCTCGGCTACGTGCGGATACCAGCGGCCGTGTTTGGTGCGATCCGCCGCCAACTGCAGACGGCTGGGATTAACCGGGCGGTGCTTTTCCCGGATCTGGATGGCGTCGCCGGTACGGTGACCGGGACCTTTCTCGTGCCAGACGATCCGTTGCCGCTGACGCTTGGCACCATGCCGAATCCGGAGGCCTGATCTGCGATGAGCACCTTCGCCCCGATTTTGCAGCCACCGGGCGCATCCGATGCGCCACCTGTCACGCTTGCGCTCAACGTGCCTCGCGAGCTCGAGGCAATCGCCCGCGAACTTGCTGAGCTCAAGCTCGCGCTGGACCGCTTCAGTCGTACGCCGACCGGACAGCCGTTTCTCAACGACTGGTTTGGCAGTCCAACCGGCACGTGCGCGTTTGACGGCCGAGAGTTCATTGAGCGCATCGTCCCGTTTCTGGGCCATAGCACGGCCGTCGACCGGCCATTTCGCGCATTTGTCGATCCCACGCTGGTCCTCGGAGCCAACATCAATGGGCGGCCGGAATCGATTCGCGGTGACGATATTGCGCGCCGGCGGGCGCGCTACGCACGCGATTTCGATGTATCAGGGCTTGAGCGTGCCGATTACCAGTAGCTGGAACCGCTGGGGATTGTTTGGGCGCACGAAGGCAAGCATCGAGTCGCGTTCATGCGGATGCACGGGGAATCAGCGATTGCCGCATGGGTGACGCGGCGCGGCTATCCGACGCCGGAGCGGCTTATCCTCGTCAAGCCAGCGAATGAACGGGAAGAGTGGTTCGCGATCCTGGATGGCCGTTATCTCCAGCAAGTGCCTCACCCCGCGCTCACGCAACGCCTGCTTTCGGCGTACGGAGTGCCCACCGTGCATTGGCGTGACCTCGAGGGTGTACCGTCCGAGTCGTTCGCCCGCCATGCCATTGTCGAATGGCGAGCGAGGCCGCGCACGTTTGCCGAGGCGGATCGCACGCTAGACTTGCGCGCGCTGCGCGATGAGGAGCAGCGCCGGAGCGAACCGTTCGTCCGGACCGTCGCGGAGCTAGTGCGCGAAGGCTGGCAGGTTCAGTACGGTCGACAGTTCGCTTATGCCGCGGCTGCGCTCGGGGCGGGCGCGTTGTTGAAGCTCGTGTTCCAAGGGGGGAGGCTCCAGGACCTCGGGCTCGTGTGCATGGGCGTGGGCATCGGGTTGAGTGCGGTGACGTCGACGCTGCGCATTGTGGGACCACGCGGTCGCCGTGGCAGAGGCGTCTGATATGACCGCAGTTCGACGTCCGGAATCGACATCGAGAGTGACTCGCAGACACCATTAGCAGTATCTAAGAATTTCAACACCGGAAGACGAAGGTGACGGGGGCGCGATTGTGTCAGTGCATGAAGCACCGCTGTACCGCGCAGCAATGGTTCGCTATTCGATGCCATAGCGGATCGATTCCTGACACGCAAGCACCGGCGGCCAAAACGACCGAATCCTAGGGAAACACCTAGGATCGACCGACCTTGACTTGATCACGTGAGACACTAAACTAACACGAATTAGCCGCTGAAGCTCCAAGTCGAAAACATCCTGCGTCGTTGCTGTTCATTGCGCATGAATGTGCACATTTTGGCCGGAGCTTTTATTTCGCCTCACAACTAATACGAGTTAGTATCCTGCATCGGAGTTCGGCTCGATATTGCTCCGGCATGTGTTGACCGGGCCAGCGTGTCGTTCCCGGCACCGGCTCATGCCGTCGTTTTGATTCGAACTGCAAATCATTCTCCGTGGACGAGCGGAGGAGAAGGTGAGCCGTACCGGGAGCGCCGGATTGCGCTTGTCAACTACGCAAGGAGACTCACGATGGATGTCCGTTCTACGGGGCGCGCGGGAGCGCGCATGAATCTCAAGCGCTTTGCAAGCGGTCCGGGCGCCGATGGCGGAACCGCGCCCCATCGGCTGCGCGTGCTGGCGGCCGTTGCCGCGAGCGTATTCCTGTTCGGATGCAACGGGCAATCGGACAATCCGGTTGCGCGTTCCGTCGCGGTGCTGAATGCCGCGGTTGCGGTCGACAATGGCGAACTGACGGCGCATGCCAGCAGTTCCGATTCCGCGAATTCCGCCGCGGCATTGGCCACGGCATTCAACCAGGCGGTCGTCGAAGCCCGCAAGCTGAACTTCGTGGCCGACAACTGGAGTTTCTTCAGCACGCCGCAGCCGGCCGGCCTCGGCTGGCCGAGCGCATCGAGCGACGTGCGTTGCCCGTCGTCGGCCCGGGATCTGCAGCCGGGTTATCTCGCGGGTCTGCAGAATCGTTGCGCCTACTATTCGCGGGACTATGTCCATCAGGCGACCGGCGCGTACTACCTCGGCTTCTACGAACAGAACTACCAGATGGCCGATCACTTCGTGACGCTGATGCACGACAACGGCGGCGCGATGGCGCCTTACTGGGCCATCGGCGCGAACGGCACGGTGTACGAGCAGAACGACGAATCGCCGGCGCCGTTCGAGATCGGCGAGAACATTGCGAGGATGTACCGGTTGACCGCGGACAGCCGCTATCTGGGTGCGGATTTCACGAACTATACGAACAACCTCAACGACGGCTTTACCAACGTCAGCAACAACAGCTACGTCAACGCCGAGGGTTTCCGGATGGCACGGGCCCAGACGAACGGCGAGACGGCGACCTACAACGAATTCGTGTATGACCGCGGCAACAACCTCCCGAGCAATCTCGTGATCCTGCTGGGCGGCGATATGGCGGCAAGCGAGATTGCCTATTACCGCGAGATTTCCGCGTATCCGTCGCTGCTCGCGCAAGGCGATGCGACCAACGTGACGACCCGGTTCGGCACGCTGTCGACGAGTTTCAACGGCGACTGGTATCTGCCGGCCGTACAGCATTTCTCGGTGGGGCTCGTCGGCACGACGAGCACGACGTACAACGCGTCGAATTACCAGAGCCTGCAGTACTACGACTACTACGCGCAGGAGCCCAATCTCTTCCCGCTCTACAAGGGCGTGATTACCGATGCGGGGAAACTGACGAACCAGGCGAACTACGTCGATACCCAGTCGGAAGCGCTCTATCAGGCACACGGCCTCGAGTATCCGGGCATCGAGTCGCATACCTATCTGCCGACGGCGTTCTACAACGCGAACCAGCCGGATATGGCATGGAAATGGCTGACGCGGCTTGCGTCGTGGGAATCCGGCCACGGCGTCACGGGCTATCCTGAAGTCGCGTTCGCGATGATTTCCGATGTGATCACGAAGGTGCTGGGTCTCGATTTCGATGCGCCCAACAAGAAGCTCGTCACGCTCGCCCGTCTTCCGTCGTCGTTCCAGGCCGGCAACAGCGTCGCCGTCAACAACATCCCGCTGTACTTCCATGACGCCGGCAACACGATTACGGTCAAGGCGGGCATTGCACAGACGATGACCGCGAACGGCACGATCGAGACGGATTTCACCTACGATTCCGATCCCGTCGCCCAGCCGAGAAGCGGGTTCCGCTGGGTCGTGAAGTTTCCGTCGAAGGGCAGCAATACGCAATGCAAGGTCGCGCAGACCTGGGCCAATGGCACGCAATCGACGGGATACTACGCACTTGCATCCGATTCGAACGGGGTGCCGACCTGCGGAGGCAGCGATGGCTCGGGGATCTGGATGAGTACCGGCGATCCGAACTGGAGCGTGACGAAAATTGCGGTAACGCTGTCCTCCTGAGCGGCGATCCGGAGAGCGTGCGGATGCATGACGCATGCGCACGCCGCGTCGGCCGACCGGTGCGGCGGCCATGCGCAGGCCTAAGGGTATTCACTCAATTTCGTTTCCTTGACCTGTTGCCGGCCGTCTCTATACTAAACCGCGTTAGATGGCTGTCGGGCGAGATGTGACGATTGCGCCGGCAGCCTCGGGTATATTCGGGTCGACGATAGATCCGGGGCGGGGATTGCCTGCGCCAGTCTTCCAATCTGTAGCTAAATCGAATCAGGAGCATTGCGTCGTGAGTCGCGTAACCAGTACCCAGGTCGCCCAGCTTGCCGGTGTGTCGCGCACGACGGTGTCGTTCGTGCTGAATGGCGTAACGGGCATGGGGATCAGCGAGGAAACGCGCGAGCGCGTGATGACGGCTGCGAGGCAACTCGGCTATGTGCCGAATGCGATGGCCCGATCGCTGGCCAGTGGCTCCACGAAAACGATCGCGCTTCTGATGCCGCATGGCGATCACGTGCATGTCGATGTCGACGCCTATCTCCCGCGCTTTCTCGCCGGCCTCAGCGTCGCGTGCCATGCGCACGGCTACAAGGTCATGCTCGAGCCCGTGCAAGAGACCGACCGCCCCGGCGCGTTCCTCGATCTCGTGGACAGCGGGCGCATCGACGGCCTGGCCGTCCTGAATCCGCGACGGCTTGACGAAGGGCACCTGCATGAGCTGGCCGAGAAGGGGTTCCCGCTCGTCGTCTTCGGTTCGAACCTGGCCGAGCAGCGCACCGTGTGCGCCATCGGCGTCGACAACCGCGCGGCCGCCCAGCAGGCAACGGAACACCTGCTGGGGCTCGGTCACGAGCGGATCGCGCATATCGGCTTTGCGTCGGAGGACTATCAGGTCGTCCGCGATCGTCTGGACGGTTTCCGGCAGGCGATGGCGATGCATCACGTGGACGCGCGTCCCGAATGGATCGCGTTTGCCGATTACAGTTCGCAGAGCGGCTATGACGCGATGCGCGCGATGCTCGCCGGTTCGCCGCGCATGACGGCCCTGTTCGCCGGAAACGACACGATCGCGTTCGGCGCAATGGCGGCGATCCGCGAAGCCGGGCTGCGCATTCCGGAGGACATCGCGATCGTCGGCTACGACGACATTCCGCTGGCGGCGTTCGCGACGCCCCCGCTGACGACAGTTCGCACCGAGCCGTTCCAGGAAGGGCGCGACGCGGCGGCCACACTGGTCGGGATCATCGCGGGAGATTCGCCGGACGGGCTGCACACGCGCGATATCGCGCCACTGATCGTCCGGCAATCCTGCGGCGCGAACCGGAAGACGTAGCAGCACGTACGCCGCGCGACAGAAACCGCGCCATTACCTAGCCGACGTGCCCGGCAAGCGCTCGCCGGACACGACGAAAACAATCAACGGGAAAAGAAGCTCGAAGCGGCAAGCGGTCGGAGAATTTTGCAAAACAATAAGGAATGCGAATATAAATCAGGAGCGGAAGAATGCCGGCCTCAAATCTGAAGTGCAACACTCTCGCTATCCGGTAATGTCCGCGAATGGCAAAGAGAACGTACCAACAAC
>NZ_JAGXKA010000359.1:0-250 GCF_019091065.1 Burkholderia sp. GbtcB21 | reverse complement strand
ACGTGCGCCGCGATCTCGTGCCCGTACTCGCGCGGGCCGAGCGCAAACGATGCTGGCCCGGTGCGGCGCTCGCGTGTGTCTGGCAAGTCGTCCCATTCGGCGTCGCCATGGCCGCGCCCTTCCAGTTCGAGCGCACTCAGGAAGCCCTTCAACGCGGCCGCGCGCCAGAAGTCGGTGCTGATCGGATGGCGCGGCTGCCCGAGCCGCCGGCCGCGCAGATCACGCGCGGTGCGGTTGCCGCGGTCGGGCT
>NZ_JAGXKA010000358.1:0-250 GCF_019091065.1 Burkholderia sp. GbtcB21 | reverse complement strand
GACGCCCGGGTAGTCGGCCTCGAAGCGCCGCACCGCGTCGGGCAGTCCGCGATACAGCATCGAATGGACGAAGCCGATCCGCAGTCGGCCCGCGGGGCCCGACGCGGAGCGCACCGTCAGGCGCTCGGCCTCGGCCGCCTGCAGCAGCAGCCGGCGCGCTTCGCCGCGCAGCACCTCGCCCGCGTTGGCCAGCGCGACGGGCTTGTTTGTGCGCGAGAAGAGCTGCACGCCGAGCGCGTCCTCGAACTTG
>NZ_JAGXKA010000357.1:0-250 GCF_019091065.1 Burkholderia sp. GbtcB21 | reverse complement strand
ACCGCCAGCACGCGCGTCCTGAACCCTTCCGGCACCGACCCCGTGGTCTTGCTGCCGTAGTCGAACATCACGTGCGTGGACAAGGCCCGCGCAACCACCGCATGATCGACGGCCGAATCCCCGGCGTCCGCCTGCCCGTCGCGCACCATCAGGTATTCCAGTTCGAAGCTCTTCGGGCCGAAGCGCGTGACGCTGCTGCGGACCGTGATCGTATCGCCGTACTGCGCGGGCTTCAGATATTCGCACGGGG
>NZ_JAGXKA010000356.1:0-251 GCF_019091065.1 Burkholderia sp. GbtcB21 | reverse complement strand
TTGCTAAAAAAGGAGCATGATAGTCTCACTTGTGATATCGATTAATTAAAGACTGAAAATCATGATAGTTTAGCTCCATGTATAAAATGTCATGATCTAGAATCTCTCCAAAAGGAGAACTTGCAACTTAAGGACACCTTGAAGAAATATCCTCGAATTTTGGTGAGGATGGTAGTAAGTATTTGAACATGATCCTTACAAATAAGGGTCACGTTCCTAAAAGAAGTGGAATCGGATTTGTGAGAAGTCCT
>NZ_JAGXKA010000355.1:0-251 GCF_019091065.1 Burkholderia sp. GbtcB21 | reverse complement strand
GTAATGTGAATTGAATGTGTGATGATGTGTGTGATGCGTGATGAAATAGTAGAAGATGTGAGATGATGAGATGTGTGTGCGAGAATGAATAGTGAGTGAGTTGTGGAGTGAATGCTGGAGGTATGTGGAGTGTGAGTGTTGATGTGTGGTGTGTAATGAATAATATGTGTGAAATGTGAAGTAGGTGTGTGGAAAGTTAATAAGTGCATGTTGCGTGAGGTGCGTGGGTGTATGTGTGCAAGCGCGAGTGA
>NZ_JAGXKA010000354.1:0-251 GCF_019091065.1 Burkholderia sp. GbtcB21 | reverse complement strand
TAACGAGTGGTAGGGGTACTTTATGAAGTACCTATATTATGTGGTTATGAAGTTGTGGAACGATCAAGCGTGTTATTATGTGATGAGTTGTAACTAAATATATTGTGTTATGGTATGATTGAATGAACGTTATATTACTTATGAAATTAGTCTCTGTAACTGACGGGGGTAAAAAAAATACATGTTGTAGGGATGTAAGAATTGAGTGATAAATGAAGCACTAAGATTATGTGTTTGAGTGCTTTATGAAG
>NZ_JAGXKA010000353.1:0-251 GCF_019091065.1 Burkholderia sp. GbtcB21 | reverse complement strand
AAGACCTGGCTGGCCCTAGGATTTTTTAATGAGGGTTGACCGGTTTTAGGGTTCCACCTTAGAAAGCTGGCCGGGTCATGCCTCGTTATGGTGACTTCGGCCAGTTCCTACATGGGTCATGGGACCCTGGCCGTCCCTCTCAAAGCTTTGGGACCCTAGTTTGTCTATGCCTTGGTCCTAAGCGGGGGGCTAGTCTTTTGTCCTCTTTTGACCTCGGCTAGGATCCTGTCATGGCCTTTGTGGGCATATAA
>NZ_JAGXKA010000352.1:0-251 GCF_019091065.1 Burkholderia sp. GbtcB21 | reverse complement strand
CATAAGGGCTTATAGGAAGCGCAACCCAGGACCTCCTGGAATAACCAATTCCCAAGAGCTCCCTGAAGGCCTGGGCTTCGTGTATGCCTCCAAATACCAAAAGCGTTACGTTATAGCTTCAAGGATCGATTCCTCCTTCACAGTGGATGCGCTCTCCCAGAAACTCTGATTCCTTTCTTGATACTATCTTAAAAAGAAGTGGAACTCAGGATATTTCCATACGATTTGATGTGGCACCCCTTTGCTACTTC
>NZ_JAGXKA010000351.1:0-251 GCF_019091065.1 Burkholderia sp. GbtcB21 | reverse complement strand
AGTTCAATAATTCCTTGATTGGCGACAGTGTCCCAAATGAATCCACATAAATTCACCATGCAAGGTTTTAACTTCGTGCTGTGCAATCCCATTTTCTTCAGTGTATCCTTCTAAAAGATATTCACTGAACTTCCATTATCCACCAACACCCTTTTTATTCTCTTGTGTGGTGAGTTGGATTGTAATCACTGGTGGGTCGACGTGTGGATACCTCACGTGCTTTGTGTCTTCCTCCGAAAAACACAATTGGA
>NZ_JAGXKA010000350.1:0-251 GCF_019091065.1 Burkholderia sp. GbtcB21 | reverse complement strand
AAAAATTCACATATCTTGACCAATTCGAACCCAATTGATCCCAAACTTTCCAGACCTCCTCTATAGGTCCCAAATAACAATTCTACAGCATCAAACCTACCCAGAAATCACACATGCAAAATTCACCATTAAAGACCAAGCTTTGAGTTCAAGAACTCAAACTTGGTTAAATCCACTATCATGCACCCTAGCCTAGTTAATTCTACTTAACTAAGCATATAATCACCTCTGAAAACATACAGAAACACCCA
>NZ_JAGXKA010000035.1:0-20785 GCF_019091065.1 Burkholderia sp. GbtcB21 | reverse complement strand
CTACTGCGGCGCCGTCGTATAAAAAACTGGGGAAAATTACTTCGACGAAAGTGGGGAGTATCTATCCGACGCTGACACGAGGTGATCGATCGGGCACGGGTGGATCAGGCCAATCCCCTGCGACATGACAAGCCGGCCCGCAAGGTCCTGAAGTCCAGTCGCTGGCTGCTGCTGCGCAACCGTCATAACCTGAAGCCAGAACAGGCCGTGCATCTGAAGGAATTGCTGGCCGCCAATCAGTCGCTGTTATGCGTCTATGTGTTGCGCGACGAACTCAAACGGCTCTGGTTCTACCGCAAGCCAGCCTGGGCGGAAAAGGCTTGGGGGCAATGGATCGAACAGGCTCAGCAAAGCGGGATCGCAGCCCTGCAGAAGTTCGCCCAGCGCTTGCAGGGTTACTGGCACGGAATCGTGGCCCGCTGCCGCCATCCGCTCAATACCAGTGTCGTCGAAGGGATCAACAACACCATCAAGGTCATCAAGCGTCGTGCTTACGGGTGCCGCGACGAGGAGTACTTCTTCCTCAAGCTTCGAGATGTTGTCCTTGGCGATCAGGTGGTATTGCAACGCGATGAGAATGACCCCGAGCGCACCGCAAAACAAGGCTGATGCGAATCGGCGGGCAGTTCGTGGCGTCGCTCCGAGTGCGCCGGTCAATGCGTCGATATTCGACGTCGCGGCATTCGGTGCATTCATGCTCATTGCGAGCAGTGCTGCGGAAACGAGCAGCATCAGCGCTGCCCGCTGCGACGGAACGACATTGGTAACCTGAATCGAGCGGCTTGCCCGCGTTTTCCGAACGAATCTGGGAATTTTCCGGTGCTGATCGTGCCGCCGCGAATGCACAATTGCATTCGCTTTTACCTTGCGTGAGCAATCGACTGCCACTGCCGCAATCTGATGTAGTGCGCGTCGGATGGCTGAACGAAGCGGGCGTGGCGTGGCGCTTCGATGCTCTCGCATGCGGGCCGGCTTTTGCGGCACGCGGGCCATCCCGGCACGCTGCTTCCGGGCACATCCCGTTTCGCGTGCCGGACAGTGCCCCGGCGCATTTCAATGCGCCGCCGTGGCACGATGAAATTCGCGGCGTTCGGCCCTGACGGATACCGACTTTCGACTTGCTCGTCGAGACGAACTCCGCAGAGCTGGAACATATTCGCGGATTTCATCCTGATAATTAAATGAGGAATACTAATGATGGATTCCGGCCCGGTCGCTGACGGCAAGCGCCCGAAGCATCCAGTCGGCACGACGCCGCTTGTGGCTGCGTTCGTCGCGGCAACACTCACGTTCGCCGGCTGCAAGCCGGCGGGCATTCCCCCCGCAACTGGACCCGTGCAGATCTCCGCTCGGAACGTCGTGGAGCACACGGCGCCCGCAGTGATGGAGTTCGTCGGGCAAACCGAGAGCGGGCACGAAGTCGAGATCCGCGCTCGCGTATCGGGATTCATCGTCAAGCGGAACTACGTCGAGGGCGCGTCGGTCAAGACGGGCCAGGTGCTGTTCGAGATCGATCGCGAGCCGTTCCAGGTGCAGGTCAATGCGGCCAAGGCCGAACTGGCCCAGCAAGAGGCAAGGCTTGCGCGTGCCAAGGCCAATCTCGCCCGCGTGCAGCCCCTCGCCGAGCGGAGCGCGCTCAGCGCGAAGGACCTCGACGACGCCGTCGCGAACGAGCACGAAGCGGCGGCGGCTGTGGATCGCGCGAAGGCGAACCTGGCTGCAAGGCAGCTCGACCTTTCGTATACCTACGTGCGTTCGCCCGTCGACGGCATGGCCAGTGCCGCGAGCCAGATGGAAGGCACGTACGTGAGTGCGCAGAACAGCCAGTTGACGACGGTGTCGTCGATGGACCGGATGCGCGTGAATTTCAGCGTGTCGGAAAACCAGCTTCTTCAGTTGCAGCGTGCCCGCGATTCGGGCCGCCTTGCGGTACCGCACGACGGCCAGTACGAGGTCGAGATCACGCTGAGCGACGGGACGATCTATCCGGAGCGGGGCCGCATTACGTTCACGGATCCGACCTACAGCCAGCAGACCGGCACGTTCCTCGTCCGCGCGGAAATGCCTAACCCGAAGCGGATGCTGCGTCCCGGCCAGTTCGTGCGAGTGAGCGTGATCGGTGCGTCATTCCCCGCGGCGATCGCCGTGCCGCAGCGTGCGGTGATGCGCGGGCCGAAGGGCGACTTCGTCTACGTCGTCATTTCGGCGCCACGCGGCGCCGACGGGAAGGCGGCGTTCAAGGCGGAACAGCGTCCGGTCAAGCTGAGCGACACGGTCGGTGACGACTGGCTGATCAGCGAGGGACTTCACGCGGGCGACAATGTGGTCGTCGACGGCGCGCTCAAGCTGAGCGCGGGCGCCCCGGTTGCGATTTCCAGGCAGTTGCCGTCGCAAGCGCCGGCCGCCGGCACGCACTGACGGGGGACGCATGCTAGCTGCTTTTTGCGTGAAGCGCCCCGTATTCGCGGTTGTGCTGTCGCTCGTCATCGTGATCGGCGGCCTCGTCGCGATGTTCAATCTGCCGATCGCGCAGTATCCGGAATTGAGCCCGCCGCAGGTGACTGTGACGGCGACCTATCCGGGCGCGGATTCGCAGACGGTGGCTGAGACGGTCGCCGCGCCGATCGAGACGCAGGTGAACGGCGTCGACAACATGATCTACATGCAGTCGACCAGTTCGCCGACGGGCCAGATGACGCTGAACGTCTTTTTCGACACCGGCACGGATCCCGACATCGCGCAGGTCCAGGTGCAGAACCGCGTGAACCTCGCGCTCGCGCAGTTGCCGCAGGCGGTCCAGCAAAACGGGATCAACGTGCAGAAGCGCTCGTCGAGCATCCTGATGCTGATTGCGGTCTCGTCGCCGGACGGCCGCTACGACCAGCAGTACGTCGGCAACTATGCGAATCTTTACGTGCTCGACGCGATCAAGCGCGTGCCCGGCGCGAACCAGGCGCAAATCATGGGCAACGCGGATAAGGCCATGCGCATCTGGCTCAAGCCTGACCGGATGGCCGCGCTCGGCATTACCGCGACCGACGTGCAGAATGCGGTGGCGAGCCACAACCAGCAATACGGCGCGGGGAGCATCGGGCAGACACCGAGCCCGAAAGGGCAAGTGCTCAGCTTTCCGATCGTGACGCCGGGGCGCCTCGCGAAACCCGAGGATTTCGACAACATCATCATCCGCGCCGCAAAGCATGACGTCGCCGCGGTGCGCATTCGCGACATCGGCCACGCCGAAGTCGGCCTGAACAACTACGGGCTACGCTCGTCGCTCAACGGCAAGCCCGCGACGCTGATCGCCGTGTACCAGCAACCGGGATCGAACGCGTTGCAAGTGGTGAAGGGCGTTCGTGCCGAGCTCGAGAAGATGGAGCCGACGCTGCCGCAAGGGATCGCGACGAAGGTATCGCTCGATACCACGAAGTTCGTGCAGGCATCGATCGGCGAGGTCGTTCACACGCTGATCGAAGCCGTGGTGCTGGACGTCGCGGTGGTGTACCTGTTCCTGCAAAGCTGGCGCGCGACCGTGATTCCGGTTCTCGCGGTGTTTGTCTCCGTCATTGGCACGTTCGCGGGACTGCTCGCGCTCGGCTTCTCGATTAACCTGCTCACGTTGTTCGCACTCGTTCTGGCGATCGGAATCGTCGTCGACGACGCGATCGTCGTCGACGAGAACGTCGAGCGCAACATGCACGAATTCGGCCTGTCGCCGAAAGACGCGACATTACGGGCGATGGAGGAGGTGACAGGCCCGGTGATCGCGATCGTCCTCGTGCTTTCGGCCGTCTTCATTCCGGTCGCGTTCGTCAGCGGCACGACGGGCATGCTCTACAAGCAGTTCGCACTGACGCTCGTGGTGTCGGTGACGATCTCCGGCATCGTCGCGCTGACGCTGTCGCCGGCGCTCGCGGCCCTACTGCTGAAGCCCGCGCACGGCAAGCCGTGGCGCCTGTTCGCGTGGTTCAACGCGATGTTCGAGCGGCTCACCTGCCGCTACACGTCGGCGGTGCGCGTGGTCATGCGCCGCGCCGCGCTGTCGATCGTGCTGTGCGGCGCGATGCTCGTCGCGGTGTGGGGCCTCTTCGCGCACATCCCGGGCAGCTTCGTGCCGAAGGAGGACCAAGGCTATGCACTGTCCGGAATCTTCATGCCCGACGCCGCGAGCCTCGAGCGGTCCGAGAAGACGACCGAACAGGTCGCGGAAATGTTCAGGCAGCACCAGGCCGTCGAGGACGCGTCGGCACTTGCCGGCTACAGCTTCATCGACGGTCAGTTCAAGACCAATGCGGGGACGGTGTTCGTCGGGTTGAAGGACTTCGATGAACGCGTCGGCAGCCTGGAACTGTCGATCCTTGGCGTGATGCGCAAGCTCGTACCGAAGTTGCGCGGCATCGAGGAGGCCATCGCGGTGCCCGTCATGCCGCCGTCGATTCCGGGGCTCGGCACACAGGGCGGTTTTGAATTCTGGGTGCAGAATCGCGGCAACGGGACGGCGGCGCAGCTTGAGGCGACGACGCGCGAGTTCATCAAGGCGGCATCGAAGCGCCCTGAACTCGCGAGCCTGATGACGACGATCAAGTCGTCGTCGCGCCAGCTGCGCGTGGAGGCCGACACCGACAAGGCGGCGGCGCTCGGCGTGCCGATCGCGCAGGTGTACGGCGCGCTGCAGACGCTGTTCGGATCGCTGTATGTGAGCCAGTACACGCTCGACAGCCGTGTGTGGCAGGTGATCCTGCAGGCGGAGCCGCAATACCGCGAGCGCGTGCAGGATCTTCAGAACCTCTACGTGCGCCAGGGCGACGGCAAGATGGTGCCGGTCGCCGGCCTCGTGAAGGTGTCGTACGTGAGCGGCCCGGATCTCGAGACGCGCTTCAACGGCTTTCCGGCTGCGAAGGTGACGGGTGGTGCGGCGTCCGGTTACAGCTCGGGCCAGGCGCTTGCCGCGATGGAGGAAGTGGCGCGTGCTACCTTGCCGGCCGGCTACGCGTTCGAGTGGAGTGGACAATCATTCGAAGAGAAGAAGGCCGGCAATACGACTGTCGCCGTGTTCGCGTTCGGCATCCTGATGGTGTTCCTGATCCTGGCGGCCCAATACGAATCGTGGTCGCTGCCGTTGTCGATCCTGACGGCGATTCCGTTTGCGATCTTCGGTGCACTCCTCGCGATCTGGCTGCGCGGACTCGAGAACGATGTCTATTTCCAGATCGGACTCGTCACGCTGGTGGGGCTCGCTGCGAAGAACGCGATCCTGATCGTCGAATTCGCGGTGGTCAAGCGCAGGGAAGGGAAGAGCCCGCTTGAAGCGGCAGTCGAAGCGGCGCGGCTGCGGTTGAGGCCGATCGTGATGACGTCGCTCGCATTCATTCTCGGTGCGGTTCCGCTCGCGATCGCGTATGGCGCGGGGGCGAACTCGCGACATTCGATCGGCACCGGGATCATCGGCGGGATGATCGCGGCGACGACGCTGGCGCTGTTGTTCGTGCCGCTGTTCTTCCATTTGATCGCGTCAACGGCCGAGCGCCTCGGCGGCAGGCGCGGCAAGACCGACCGGGCCGGCTCCGGCGACGCACAGCCGGCGGCAGGGCACGCGCCCGTTCGAATCGACGAAGGAGAGGCGCAATGAAGCGGATCAGCATGACTCTGGCCGTGTTGTCGATCGCACTAGCCGGCTGTGCGATCGGCCCCGACTACAAGCGTCCCGTCACGGCCGCACCGCAGGCATACCGGCATGCGGAGACGGCTGACGCGTTCGTCGATCACGACGGCGCGTGGTGGCTGGGCTTCGGCGATCCGGTGCTCGCTTCGCTCGTCGAGGAGGCGATGCGCAGCAACTACGACGCACGCATCGCGGCGGCACGTATCGAACAGTTCAGCGGCCAGGTGCAGGCGACGCGCGCCGGCTTGTTCCCGAGCGTCGGGGCGTCTTCCGCGGCGAACCGAGAGAAGCGCTCGTTGTTCGCGGGCACGCCGCTCGAGGGCTTCGACGGCCCGAACGACCGGTTCCAGGTGCAAGGCGGCGTGAACTGGGAAATCGATCTGTGGGGCAGGATTCGCCGGCAGACCGAAGCGGCGAAGGCGGACCTGTGGGCGGCCGAGTATGCGCGGCGCGGGATCGCGCTGTCGTTGGCGGCGAGCGTCGCGCAAGGCTACTTCACGCTGCGCGGACTCGACGCGCAGCTCGAGATCGCACAGCGGACGCTCGATGCGCGCGGGCATGCGCTCGATATCTTCACGCTGCGCCGCGCGCACGGCGTCATCTCGGACATGGAGCTGAGCCAGGCGCAAGACGACTACTTCGCGACGCAAGCGGCGATTCCGCCGTTGCGCGCGAACATTGTCCGGATCGAAAACGCGCTGTCTGTGCTGCTCGGCCGCGAACCAGGGCCGATCGAGCGGGGGAGGGCGATCTCGCTCATGACGCTGCCGCCTCTTGCGGCCGATCCGCCGATCAACCTGTTGAACCGGCGCCCCGACCTGCTGCGGGCGGAACAGGGCGCGGTCGCGGCCAATGCGTTGTTCGGCGCGGCACAGACGCTCCATCTTCCGTCGCTCAGCCTGTCGGGTTTCATCGGGCAGGCGGCGGGCGGTACCGGTGCGCTCTGGCATGGCGCTTCGCAGATTTGGGGGATTTCGGCCGGCCTGTCGCAGCCGATATTCCAGGGTGGCGCGATTCGCGGCCAGGTACGCATCGCGCGTTCGCAACGGGAGCAGGCGCTGCTCGCGTACCAGGGTGCGATGCTCAAGGCCATTGCCGAAGTCGACGACGCGCTCGTCGGTGCGCAGCAATCGGCGGCGCGCCTGGGCAGCCTGAACAGCCAGAAGGACGCGCTTGCCGTCTACGCGGATCAGGCGAGTGCGCGTTACGAAAGCGGGTATTCGAGCTTTCTCGAAGTGACTAACGCACAGGAGAAACTGTTCAACGCGCAGCTTACGGACGTTCAGGGGCGCGTCGATCTGCTGAACGCGTATGTCGCGCTTTACAAGGCGCTTGGCGGTGGCTGGGCGTCCGTGCCGCACGACGTGCGGCAGGCGGGCGAGATGTCCGTCATGCCGCCGGAGACGAACGCGGCCGGAAAGCGCGGGTGAACGCATGCAGTCATTCCAGGCATGGGACAGCGAATCATGTCGATCGGTCATTTGATGAACCTGGTTGCCGCCAAGGTAAATCACATTGCAGATAGTTTGTAAGACTGACAGTAGACGGGGGGGAAGTCGATCAGCTCCACAACGGATCGGTCTCGGCGTCGAGGAAATACCCGACTCCGCGCTTTGTGCGCAACAGTGTGGGCTTGGTGGGATCGACTTCCAGTTTGCGTCGCAACCGCAGGATCTGCACGTCGATTGCACGATCGTATCGGGCGCTGTGGACGGCATTGACGGTGCGGCATAGGTGCGCGTCGCGCGGCAAACCTCGTCACAGACCAGCGACGGTCGTGACGTAAGTGCCAATGAACGCATATTCCATGCAGGCGCGGATGTCTTGCGTTTCAGCGACGGCGGCAAAGGCAGTGTGCGTGTCGGGGTAATGGGCATGTACGCCAGCAACACGAACTGGTCGACCCGTCAGTTGTGGAATCCGCTTGCGGGCAGCTACGCGTCGGCAACGGCCCGCGGCAGCGTGTCCGGCTACAACGGTGGCCTGTACGCCACGTGGTACGGCGACCGGGACATCCTGTCGGGGCCGTATTTGGACGCGTGGCTGACATACGGGACGTACAGCAATAGCGTGGGCGGGAGCCTCGCGACGGATTCGTATCACTCGCAGACGGTAACGGGGTCGCTCGAGACCGGCTATTCGTTCAGGATCTACGACGGGCACGATGCAAGGGTCTACGTCGAACCGCAGGCACAGCTTGTGTATTCGCATTACCGCGCAGGCGAGCACGGCGCGCCGGGGGGACTGATCGGCGCGCAGATCAATAACGGCGTGCTGACGCGCCTGGGCGCTCGGTTGCATGGCTCGACGTCCCGGGGCACCGGTCGTGAGATGCGCCCGTTCGCGGAGATGAATTGGTGGCACGGGCCCGCAACGCCTTCCGTGAACGTGGATGGAAATGTATTCAGCCAGGGGCTGCCGCGCAACCGGATGGAAGTCAAAACCGGCATGCAAGGGCAGGGCACGAAGAATCTGTCGGTGTCGGCAGCGGTGGGCATCCAGACGGACCTGGGTGACTACGCGGCGGTCCAGGGCCAGTTGAATGTCAAGTACAGCTGGCAGTGAGCCGGGCGGCGATGCTCCCACGTTTCCGCAAGGACCGCCCGACGTATGCCGCCGGCGACCAGTGTTCCGAAATAAAGCACTTCCCATCGAATTTCGGAAAATTCCCACTGCCTGGCCCCGTCCCCGCTTGCACAATCGTCAGCAAGCATTCTGGCGCACGCGCGTTGCATCGCCATCGCCGGGATACCGAAGATGCGGGATCAGGCAGGTGCAAGCATGAATATTGAGCAGATGAATGCAGGGTCGCTCCCGACGGGCAGCGCGGATGGCGATGCGAACAGGCGCGGGACTGACCTTGTGAGGCCGGCAGGGAAGTCGAAATCGAAGATCGTGTCGCTGGCGGTGCTCGATGCGCTGAGGCCCGAGGAATGGGGGCGCATCCATGCCTGCCTGCAGGAGGCAGAAGGTGGCCGGCCAGGGATGTCGCGCGGAAGGCCGCGCACGGACGCGCGCGCCGTGCTTGGCGGCGTGCTTTATGTGTTGCAAACCGGCTGCCCGTGGCCCCAGATGCCCGCCGATTACCCGCCGTACCAGACCTGTCACCGACGTTTCAAGCGATGGCGCGACGCAGGCGTGCTCGAACAGGCGCTGGCGATGCTGTATCGGGGAATGCATCACCACTTGCTGGCTGAAATCCGGCAACGCAAGAAGGTTCGGCGGCCGCGGCCCGAGACATCCGTCGCAGTCTCCCCGCCTGCGGCTCCCGAATACGTCTGAACATTGGCGTGTCGCACGCGGCCGATGTGCCGGGCAACGCGCGCTCGGCTATCATTTTTGACAGCGGCATTGCTCGCGCAATGCCGGGCACCACGTGTGCGTCCCCGGCCCGCTTCCGAATCGACTCAAACGTTTTGTCGACATCATGTCTTACCGTCTCCGGTGGTGCGCTGCCCTGCTTTTCATGGTGCTGTCGACGTCGATCGGCGGCCGAGCCGTGCTGGCGGCGGAGGGCGCCGTTCCGGCCGTAGTCGACATCAAGGTGCCCGTCACGCTGTCGCCCGATCAGAAGGCGTGGCTCGCGGCCCGCAGTGGCAGGATCAAGGTGGGCATCGTGTCGCACGGTCTCGAGCCGTTCGATATCGTCGATTCGCAGGGTCGTCATGACGGGATCAGCGCGTCGTACCTGAACATCGTTGAAAGGGCAACCGGCGCGAGCATCGACATCGTCCAGTACGGCAACGAGTCCGAACTTGGGGACGCCGTGCGCCACCACAAGGTCGATATCGGTGCGAGCATGCAACGGCATGGTGCCGATCCCGGTTTCGTCTACAGCGCACCGTATTTCACGAATCAGACCGTCGTCGCGAGCCGGCAAAAGGATTCGCTCTACGTGCCGGAGCGTGGCAGGGAAAACGAACGTGTGCTCGCATATGTACCGGACCTGATGCCCGCGGAGGAGGTGCGGCGCTTGTATCCCGAGATGACGGTCAAGCCGTTTCCGACGATGGAGAGCGCGCTCAATGCCGTCGCGTTCGGTCAGGCGGAAAGCTTCGTCGGCAATGCGACGGCCATCAACTATCTAATCGAGCAGCTCCAGCTGCTGAACGTCAGGATCACTGATTTCGCGCGATTCGACGCAGACGACTTCCGCTTTGCCGCGACCGCGCGGAACCGGGTCGTGATCGGCATGATCGACCAGATACTCGCGGCAATCCCCGCGAGCCGGAAGATGGCGATCCAGGTGAGATGGAGCGCCATCTCCAATCACTACGGAATCTACAACCTGACGCTGACGGACGAAGAGCGGAACTGGGTGGCAGCGCACCCGGTGGTGCGCTATGCGGTGCCGCGCGATTCACCGCCGTTCGTGTTCAGGACGTCCGACGGCGCAGCGGCAGGGCTTGCGGTCGATCTGCTGAAGGACATCGGCGAACTCACAGGGCTGACGTTCGAGCCGGTATTCGATCCTGCCGGCCTGAAGAGCGCCGAATTGCGGCTTGCCGTGCCGCGCTCGGACGCGGACATGGGCGGCTGGCAGTCGTCGGCGCCGTATGCGATGTCGCCGTGGGTGATCGTGACGCGCGTGGATACGGAGCGTGCAAACGGGCTCGCCTCGCTCGATGATCAACGGGTCGCGCTGGATACAGGCAATCCCGCCGCCGCAGAACTGGCGCGATTCGCGCCAAAGGCGCGCATCGTTGTCGCGGCCGATGTGTGGGCGGCCATGAGCGACGTGGCGGAGGGCCGCGCGACTGCGACCATTCAGAACATCGAAACCGCGAGCTACGTGATTCGCCAGAAGTATCGCGATCGGCTCGTGATCAGCCCGACCAACGGCGGCACGAATTTTCCGATCGGTTTCGCGGTACGTGATACGGCCGCGCCGCTGCTCACGCTTCTCGACAAGGGCGCTGCGCGCAACTCGCCGCTGCGCATGAACACGCTCAGGCAGAAATGGCAATCGGAGGGACTTCCTGAATCGATCTGGAGCGCTCGATTGCGCTACCTGCGTGTCGCATTGCTCGTGATGGTGTTGCTGGGCGCGGGGAGCATCGCCTGGATCTACATCCTGCGCAGGCAGATTCGCGCGCGCAGGCTGGCGGAGTCGAACCTGGAGGAGCAATTGGCGTTTCAGGTCAACCTGTTCGCTAGCCTGCCGTTGCCGTTCTGCGTGATCGACAGGGACGGCCGCTTCCTGGAGTGCAACGAAGCACTTGCGCGCGCTTACGACCGGACCCGCGATGCGTTGATCGGCCGCCGGATATTCGAACAGGACGTGTGCGCCGCCGATGATCTTGCCTGGATCGACGAGCGCCGCAGCCAGGTGATGCGTACCGGACGGCCGGTATTCGAGGATCGCTCGTGGCGACCGCTCGGGCGCAGCATGGATGCCTACTTCTGGTTTGCGCCGCTTCATGACCGCGCGGGCGCGGTTGTCGGCACGATGGGCGGCTGGATCGACATGACGCAGCGCGCGGAACTGGAGCGCGCGATGCAGCAGGCCAAGGACCGGGCGGAAGAGGCAAGCCTGGCGAAATCGACGTTTCTCGCGACGGTCAGTCACGAAATTCGTACACCGATGAATGCCGTCCTGGGTGTGCTTGAATTGCTGAAACAGTCGCCAGCCTCCGTCGATTCGCAGCGCGAATCGATCGAGGCGGCCTACGAATCGGCGAGCGGCCTGCGGACGTTGATCGCCGTCATTCTCGACCTGACGAAGATCGAGGCGGGCAAGATCGAGCTGGCCGCGGAGCCGTGTAATGTCGAAGCGGCGCTCCGCGGCATGGCGCGGATATTCGGCGGGCCCGCACGCCAGAAGAACGTCGAATTCGCAGTCGATATCGACAATCCGGAGCAACTCGGTGCGGTGGTCGACGCGCATCGATTCAGGCAGGTGGTCGGCAACCTGTTGTCGAACGCGGTGAAGTTTACCGAGAAGGGACGCATCGCGTTGCGCGCGAGCATCACGCGAACCGGTGAGAACCGGGTTCGTATCGACGTGACCGTGTCCGATACGGGAATCGGCATGACGGGTACGCAGCAAGCGCACCTGTTCGAGCCGTTCGTCCAGGCGGATCAATCGATCGGCATCCGATTCGGCGGCACCGGCCTCGGGCTGTCGATCTGCCGGTCGCTCGTCGACATGATGGGCGGCACGATCGAAGTCACGAGCGCGGCCGGCATCGGAACCACGGTGCGTTTGGCATTCGATGCACCGGCTGCGGTGGGGGGCGGCGTTACGCAACAGATCGACACCGTACCGCCGAACGCGTTTCTCGGCCATACGGCACTCATCGTCGACGATCATCCCGCCAATCGCCTGGTGCTGTGCCGGCAACTCGAATACCTGGGCTTTCGGGTCGAAGCGGCAGCGGACGGCGCGAGCGCGCTCGACGCGTGGTGGCGAGGATCCTTCGACGTGGTGGTCACCGATTGCCTGATGCCGGAGATGTCGGGCTATGAGCTGACGCAGCGTCTGCGTGCCGAAGAGGCGCGAAGCGGCATCGCCAGGACGCCGATCGTCGGCTACACCGCGAACATCCAACGCGACATGCTGGCTCACGCACGCAGCGCTGGCATGGACATGTGCCTGATGAAGCCGCTCGGCCTGACTGCGCTGGCCGCAAGGCTCGCCGCGCTCGGGCTGGAACAAGGCGAAGGCGCCGATGGCCGCGACGGAGCGGCGAGCCGGGCCGAAGCGACAGGGCTGATCGACATGGCCGTCGTCGACGGCATTTCGGCGGGGGATGCCGCGCACGAAAGCAAGCTTCTCGGGACCATCCTGGATGCGAACCGCGCCGATCTCGAACGCTTGCGGGGCGCCATCGAGCAAGGCGATCGTGCCGCGTTCGTGTCGATCGTCCACCATATGCGCAGTGCCATCCACCTGATCGGCGCACGTGCCGCGGTCCACGCTTGCAATGTCGCGGAAGCCGGTGTGCAGGACGGCGACGACGTTCCGCTCGCGACGCTCGGTCAGCCGGTGCTCGAGCACATCGAGGCGCTCGATCGCGAACTCGTCACGCTGTGCTCGGGCTACGTTCGTTCGGTGTGAAAGGTTGCGGCACGTGCGATGGCACGGGTGCGGCCGCACGACGAGGCGTGCGGTGCACGGCCACCGGCGTCAGAGCAGATCGTTCGCTTTCGCGAAAAGCGCGAGGTCGACGACGTTCGTGATCCCGAGCTTCGTCAGGATGCTGTTCTTGTGCGTGCTGACGGTCTTGTTGCTGATCGAGAGTGCATCTCCGATCTGCTTGTTGCTCCAGCCTCGCGCGAGGTACGTCAGGATGCAGACTTCGCGTTCGCTCAACAGGGAGATCGGGCCTTCGGCCGCGGCGGTGGACTTGATCGCGGGGAAGCAGTTGTAGCCGGAAAGCGTGGCCCTCACCGCGTTCAGGATCTGCGGGATGTCCTCGCATTTCTCGACGTAGCCGTTTGCGCCTGCCGCCTGGCAGCGCGTCGCGAATCGGGCGGCCTTTTGCGATGACACGACGAGAATTTTCACGTCGGCGTCCGCGTGCCGGATGGTCTCGATCAGGTTCAGGCCATCCAGCTCCGGCAGATCGAGATCGACGAGCAGCAGATCGGGCTTCAGCTCGCGATAGCGCTTCAGCGCAAGCTTGCCCGTCTCGGCGGTGCCGACGACCTTGAGCAGCGGATCACGCTCGAGGATGATCGTCAGCGCGAGAACCATGGCGGGATGATCGTCGATCAGCAGGACGCGGCTCACCGCCGCGGGACCCGATCCGGAGTGATGCGCATAGTGCGTCATAAGGGCGAGCGGGAGCGGCCGGAGTGGCGCTCATCAAAAAGCATTATTTTATCGCGATATGGTGTGCGGCGGCGGATCCGCAGCACGCGTTTTCGCAGCGTTGCGTGACGTCATCGGCACACGTGTCGCATCTTCCGAACGACTGCGATCGATCGGCCTCCGTTCGATCCGGACGGAGCCGCGCACGCGTGCGTCCCCTGCATCGGCATGCCACGCATATTCCGAATTTTCCGACTCCGTTTGTTATTTTTCCATCGTTCCGCCGGCGCGTGCGTCGCGACAATTCGCTTTGTCTAAACGTGGAATTGAAGGGCAACCAATGAAGTACATTCGGACAGCGATGCTGTTTTCCGTCAGCGCCGCTTTTGCGGCTTCGGCACATGCGGCAGGGACGCTTGGCCTGGGCGTCAACGTCTCACCCAAATACGAAGGCGGATCGGAATATCGCGTCTTGCCGCTGCCGATCCTGAAATACGAAAAGGGCTACTTCTTCGTGAACGACCTCTCGACCGGCGTGCGCTTCCCGTTGGGTGCCGGTTTTTCGACGGGCCTGATGGCGACGGTCGCCTTCGGCCGCGACGAGGGCGATGGGGATCGGCTGGCCGGGACCGACGACATCTCGACCACGGCGCTGCTGGGCGGATTCGTCGACTGGCAGCATGGCCCGTGGTCGGCGTCGGTCAAGGTGTTGCAGGCGACGCACAGCGGCTATGGGTTGACGGTGCGCGCGGGAGGCGCCTATACGGCGGCCCTTACGCAGAAGGACGTGTTGCGCGTCGGAATCGGTACGACGTGGGGCAACAACGGTCATATGAGTACCTACTTCGGTGTGACGGACGCAGAGGCGATCCGCAGCAACGGCAACCTGACGCCGTACTCCATATCGCACGGCTTCAAGAGCGTCGACGCAAACCTGGCGTGGATTCGCCATCTGAACAAGAACTGGAGCACCGTCGCCTCCGTGGGCGTCAAGTCGCTCGTGGGCGATGCCGCGGACAGCCCGATTGTCGAAAAGCGGACTGCGGTGGTATCCACGGCCGGGGTCACATACAGGTTCTAGCACCGTGCGATGAACGTCGCATCGGACATTCCGGCACGTCTTCATGAAGAACTCTCCAGTCGAGCGAGGCGAGCCGGTTCGCTTGACGGGATGGCCCATCACAATATCGCTGCGAGCATCAACCGCTTCCGGAATAGGGTTAATACAGATACCCGAATAGAATTCCGAGGCGTTAGGGTAATGTAAGTATTGTAACAATTCGGGTGCGGATCGAACGGGCAAGCGTGATTGCGCCATCGTGAATCCCGAATACCTGCAATGCGTTTGCTCAACTCGACTGTTCGGAACTGATCGATGAATCAACTGGTTGATACCGTCAACGGGATTGTCTGGAGTCCCGCGCTCATCTTCCTCTGCCTCGCGGCGGGGCTTTATTTCTCCGTGCGCACGCGCTTTGCGCAAGTTCGCCACTTCGTCGAGATGTTGCGCCTGATGCGCGCCGGCAAGGCATCCGATGCGGGCATTTCGTCGTTCCAGGCGCTGGCCCTGTCGTTGTCCGGACGCGTCGGCACCGGCAACATTGCGGGTGTCGCAACTGCAATCACGTTCGGCGGGCCGGGCGCGCTGCTGTGGATGTGGGTTGTCGCGTTTTTCGGTGCAAGTACCGCGTTCATCGAATCGACGCTGTCGCAGATCTACAAGGAGCGTCGCGACGGTCAGTACCGCGGGGGCCCTGCGTACTATATCGAGCGCGGGCTCGGGATGCGCTGGTACGCGGCGATCTTCGCGATCGCGACCGTGATTGCGTGCGGCCTGCTCCTGCCGGGCGTTCAGGCGAACGGCATCTCGGCGGCAGTCGAGAATTCGTTCGGCATCGCGAAGCCTGTCACGGGCGCCATCATCGTGCTGCTGCTCGGCCTTATCATCTTCGGCGGTGTGAAGCGCATCGCGCGTATCACGGAGATCGTCGTTCCCTTCATGGCGCTCGGCTATATCCTGATCGCGGGCGTCGTGATCGCACTGAATATCCAGCAATTGCCGGGCGTGATCGCGCTCGTGTTCAAGAGTGCGCTGGGCCTCGAAGCCGGCTTCGGCGCGGTACTCGGCCTTGCCGTCCAGTGGGGCGTGAAGCGCGGCGTGTATTCGAACGAAGCAGGCCAGGGAACAGGGCCGCACGCGTCCGCCGCGGCAGAGGTCAAGCACCCGGCGCAACAGGGGCTCGTGCAGGCGTTCTCGGTGTATGTCGACACGCTGTTCTTGTGCACGGCGACCGGCTTCATGATCCTGTTGAGCGGCGCGTACAACGTCGTTGCACGGACGGGCGACAAGCTGTTCTCCGGTGCCGCTGGTATCGAGGCGGGGCCGGGCTACACGCAGTTCGCTATCGAATCGGCCCTGCCTGGATTCGGCGCGGCGTTCGTGGCGCTCGCGCTGTTCTTCTTCGCATTCACCACGATCCTGGCGTATTACTACATCGCGGAAACCAACGTGGCCTATCTCAGCCGCGGGCGCAGCGCTACCGCCTGGACGTTCCTGTTGCGCGGCGGGATTCTCGTGGCGACGCTTTACGGCGCGGTCAAGAGCGCAAGCGTCGCCTGGGGGCTCGGCGATATCGGCGTGGGGCTGATGGCTTGGCTCAATCTCGTCGCGATCTTCCTGCTGCAGAAACCGGCGCTCAGTGCACTGCGCGATTTCGAGGCGCAAAAGCGCGCCGGAAAGCCGCTGACCTACGACCCGGCCGCACATGGCGTGACTAATGCCACCTTCTGGGAAGAGGGCGATAGCCGGCCCGCGGAAACGGGGATGAAACCGGCTGGTGCCGTCGCTCGCGAACGGCAATCTTAAAGGCCAGTTCAAACCGGCCGCTCAGTTCGACTGAAGATGATCCAGCAGACGAGTGAGCAGGCTGGTTTGAGGAATGCTTCATGAATGTCGGATCGGCGTTCGAAGCGAATGCGAAGACGACGGAAACCATGGAGCCATGAATGAGTCCGTTCGACGACCCGACGGCACCTGCCGAGGCCGCTGGCATGTTCGGTGCGGCGCCTGGCGATGGCCGGTCTGATGCCGCGCTCGCGGAGCCGGCGGCGATGCGAGTCGGAATCGTAGCCACGGTCGGCATAGATGACCTTGCGCTTGCGAAGCGGTCCGTCGCGAGTGCCGAGAATCGGCGGGATAGCGTCGACCAGCGGCAGCAGTTGCGTGACATCGTTGCGGTTCGCGCCGGTCAGGATCGTGCTGACAGGAACGCCGTTCGCGTCTACGAGGACGTGGTGCCTGGACCTGGTCGCGCGCGATCGGTGGGGTTTGGCCCGGTTTTTGGCCTGCCCCACGGGTCGCACGGACGATGAATCGACAGCCGCATATGAGAAATCGGGCTGGGCAGATTCGCGCAGCTTGTCGAGCAGCAGCCCCCGGCCTGCTGCCAGTCGTGCAACCGACGCCAGCAAGTCGCTCCAGAGCCGAAGCCCAGCCGGGTCGGCAGACGGTTCCATCGCATCCCGGTCTTCAACACGAGCAGGATGCCATTGAGTGCTGCACGGTCCGAGACCGGCAGGCGCCCAGGGTATCGCTTGCGCCGCGGTTTGGGCGGTGGAAGTAGCGGTTCGATCGGTGCTCACAGCTCGTCATCGATGATAGGTGCCGGCATTCCTGGATCCGTTGTTCAGGCATCCGAGGTTGACCGTTTCGTCGGAAAGTAATCAGCCCTTCCGGGTTCTTTTTGAACTGGTCTTTTAGCGAATCCTGAAGGCGATCCGTGCGCGGCGTGCTGTTCGACCAGGCGGTTTCCGTCGACGATGCGACCGCGCCGCGACGGCGCCGTGCATTCGACATTCAATGCCATGGGAGGCAAGGGAGCGGCGTTTCCCGACGATCCGTGCCGCCGATTCGATCACTTTGCTGGAGAACCAACATGATGCTTGTCGATTGCGCGCCCCTCATTGACCGCCTCAATGCATATACGAGGCGAGCGCTGGAGAACGGCATCGAGCTATGCGTCGTGTACGGGCACTACGACATTGCCGTCGAACATCTGCTTTTCCATCTGCTCGACGACGATCAGGCCGACATCCCGATGCTGCTGCACCGGCGGAACGTGGACGCAGCGCTCGTCAGAAACGCGATCGGCCGATCGCTCGAAACGAGGCGCGCCGGCAACGTGGGTCGGCCGGCGTTCTCGCCGCCGCTGTTCGATCTGTTACAGGACGCATGGTTGATCGCGTCGGTCAACCTGAATGAGGCGAATATCCGCTCAGGGGCCATCCTGCTTGCGCTTGTCGCACGTTGGAACTACTACTCGCTCGGCAATTGCGCACCCACGCTCGGCAGGCTCGATCGCAAGCTGATGCGCAGCGAGTTCCGGCAGATTTGCGACGTGTCGATCGAGGCCCGCGTGCATGCGTGCGGGGCGGGGTGAACGTTGCCGCATCCGTAGAACGTCGCGCCCGTCGCCGCCGTCCGGCGCAGCAACGCCGGTGGCGTAAAGCGCGGCCCATGCTCGGCCGCCAAGCGATCGCACGTATTCACGAACGCGGCAATGCCGATACCGTGGACGCTCTGGTGCAAATGGGCTGCTGGGATCGGTTAAAGCAGTGAGCCTGACGAACTGGTAGCCGATAGTGAGCAGGAGGAAAGGTCTGGAGAGGTGGTTCGATGGATGGCATTTTGATCGGGAAATCATTATTCCGTGTGTGCACTGGCACCTTCGATGCAAGCTCAGCCGGCGCGATCCAGTTGGGATGACGGCCGAACGGGGACTGTCGCTGGCGCCCACGACGATCATCCGTTGTGTGAGGCGTTTTACACCGCCGCGGGGAGAATCTACGACGTCCAATGCTTCACTTGGCCCATCGATGATGATTTCCGCTTCGTCCGGATCACCTCGATTCGCTTGGCCAGCGATTTCTTGAAGGAACAGTCAATTTTTCAGAACCGACTATTGCATGCTTATGAAACAATTTGAAGTGGGACGTCATGTGATTGGATTGATTAGGATGGAAGAGAGGCCAAACATGGAACCCGCACGACAGCGATCTTGGCCTGCACGCTCGGCAATTGGCCTCATCGCATTGATGATCGCTGGCGTTGCGTCTGCGCAGCAGCCGATTTTTTATCCCGCAAAGGAGCAGAGTGCGCAAAAGCAGCAGACCGATACGGCTGAATGCCAGGTATGGGCAAAGCAGACTACTGGCGTTGACCCGGTCGCCCTCGCGCAACGCTCGGCATCTCTGCCTGCTCCCCAGCCGCCGCAGGGTGGTCCCATAGTGGGCGCGGCAGGCGGAGCGGCCATGGGGGCCGCGATTGGTGCAATCGCCGGTGATGCGGGTAAGGGAGCGGCAATCGGTGCTGTCACGGGTACCGCCGGTGGCGGCATGCGCCGGCTTCGTCGCGAGCAGGCCGCCGCCCAGCAGCAGCAGGCGATGGAGAGCAGCACCGCGAGTCAGTTGTCGACGTTCACGCGCGCGGTAACCGCGTGCATGAACGGGCGAGGTTACACGAGCCAATAGTATCGGAGCAGAACGTTGATTTCGATGAGTCTGGCGAGCTGACAGGGCGGCAACCTGCGTGGATCTAGTGCGCAGATCTTCTGGCGGCTGGGATTGCGCTGGACCCGGGCCGAATCGAACGGGTCTGCGTGCACAACCCGAAATGTTGGCACGGCGCATCGGTGCGCATATGGGGTGTCTGGGGTTTGTCGAACAGGAAGTCCGGCCTGCAGTCGAATCGACAGACGAGGCCGAACCGCCACGCTCACGCCGGCACCGGCGGGTTGCACGGTCGAAACGAATGGATCGATGTCCTCGGCGGGACTTCTTGCGCGGTCGCGATGCACAAACACCGGCATCAGCGACCCTTCGATTTGCGCCCTGGGTATGCGCTTCTTCGCAGGCACCGCGAGCGGGGCAGAGATCGATCATCTGCATCCAGGCGGCTACGGAAAAGTCGTTGGTACCCGTCCGCGCATCGCTCAACTTCGAGGTTTTGATTCAGGTGTTGTTGCGTAATTCAAGCGTAAGGACGGCTTGATGCCTATGTACTTGATTTCAAGCAATGCGACCGGATTGCGGACGCGCGAGATTCGCCATGCGGTTCAGCACGCCCATACGAATGGCGATCTCAGTCGCCTGCGCGTCGGTGTGTCGTGCCCACATGCTGTTACCCGTGAGCGTCTTGAAGCGGTATATCGCGTTCTCGGCGAGCG
This sequence comes from Burkholderia sp. GbtcB21, assembly GCF_019091065.1. Lineage (NCBI taxonomy): Bacteria > Pseudomonadati > Pseudomonadota > Betaproteobacteria > Burkholderiales > Burkholderiaceae > Burkholderia > Burkholderia sp. GbtcB21. Next base: position 1,143 of record NZ_JAGXKA010000035.1, on the reverse strand, counting down.
AGCGCCGATGGTAGCCGCTGGCGTTCTTCCATTCGCGTCGGCCGGCTCGGGCAATCGCATCGACCGCATCGTTGCGCCACGTCGCGCCCGACGTGTTCGCGGACCAATGAGCGGCACCTTCGCGTGGCGGAATCGAGGGCATTGCACCGCGCGCGGCGATCGCGGCGTGGCACGCCTTGGAGTCGTAGGCTCCGTCACCGCCGACGACATCGAGTTGCTCACCGGCCGGGATCTGAGCAAGCAGCTCGGCCAGGACATCGCCGTCGGCAACATCCTGATGGGTCATCAGAGCGGCGCGTACCTGACCGGTGTTCGCGTCGAGCGTCAGATGCACCTTGCGCCACGTGCGCCGCTTCGAGTAGCCATGTTGGCGCACTTTCCATTCGCCTTCGCCGTAGACCTTCACGCCCGTGCTGTCGACCACCAGATGAATCGAGTCGCCGTCTCGGACGATCGGCAATTGGACCTCGAGCGTCTGCGCGCGACGGTTGAGCGTCGTGTAGTTCGGCACGGGCAGCGCGGCGAATGCCAAGTCGCGCACGCTTTGCGCGAAGCCTTGCAGCGCACGCAGCGGCAGGCGGAACACGGTCTTGAGACCCAGCAACACCTGGATCAGCGCGTCGCTGTAGAGGCGCGGGCGACCGCGCGCCGGCTCGAAGTCGGGTATGCACTCAAGTGCGGCTTCATCAATCCACATCGACACGTTGCCTCGATTGATCAGGCCGGTGTTGTAGGTCGACCAGTTCCTGACGCGGTAGCGGGCCTTCGGCTCGCTCGTCTTGCTCTTGTCCTTGCGCATCGTCTCGGCGGAAAAAATCGAGAATCTACGCAGCAACCCGAATTGTTAACAGGGGCACCGCCCCGGCTGTTGCGCGTAAACGTCAGGCCGCCGCGCGAACCGCCGGATTAATTGCCAGTCGGCTGTTTCATTGCGTTGCGAGCAGTAGCGCAGCGATGCATCGAACGCCGGGAATTCGTCGCCATCCGGCACCCAATCCGGATCATTCATACGATTTCTGGCAAAGCGCATCACATACAATTTTCAGAATGCGCTCCACACACCGCTTAGGGAATCACTGATTAATAGGCGATCACGCGAGGTTATCGACGACGCGGGCGTGGCAAGGCTGAATGCCGAAGCGA
>NZ_JAGXKA010000349.1:0-251 GCF_019091065.1 Burkholderia sp. GbtcB21 | reverse complement strand
CTGACCGCCGAGATGCCGCGCTGGGCGGCGGCCGATGCGTCGCTCGCATATGCGGCCGTGCCGCAGCTCGTTCTTGTCGCGCCGACGGCCACGCAGCTCGCGCAGGCAGTCGCGGCGCTCGAGCGCCTGCACGGCGAAGGTCGTGGCGTGCTGGGCTGCTGCGCGCTCGGCTATGGGCGCAGCGTGCTGTGTGCGGCTGCGTGGCTCGCCGCGCGGCGCGGGCTCGGCGGTGCGCGCGACGCGCTTGCCGC
>NZ_JAGXKA010000348.1:0-251 GCF_019091065.1 Burkholderia sp. GbtcB21 | reverse complement strand
GGCATCGCGGTCGTGGTCGTCGGGTTCCTGTATCTGTCGGTCGCCGCCGCGTGCGTGACGGTGCTCGGGCCGTCTGCAGGCGCATCGGGCGCACCGCTCGCCGAACTGATCGCGGGCGGCATCGGCGGGCACGCGCAGGTGCTCGCGGCCGCGGCCGCGCTGCTGCTCACGCTCGGCACGATGAATGGGTATTTCGCGGGCGCGGCCAAGCTCGGCGCGGCGCTCGGGCGCGACGGCGCATTGCCCGCGTG
>NZ_JAGXKA010000347.1:0-251 GCF_019091065.1 Burkholderia sp. GbtcB21 | reverse complement strand
AATCAACCAAAAAACCACTCATACACTATCACGTACGCTAGCCACAAGATAATTTCAAACGATTGCGTACCTTGCCCAGACAATAAAGTCGAAAGACAAAGCTTACAAACGCCCTTAAAAACCCCATGACCGCACCGCTAGGTGTGAAAGTAACCGCCCACCGAAATTGATGGTTGTGACGCCGCATGATTTTAGACGAGTGTCCCCCATCATTCAGACAATGAAGTCGGTTCAGATGGCTTTCAAACATC
>NZ_JAGXKA010000346.1:0-251 GCF_019091065.1 Burkholderia sp. GbtcB21 | reverse complement strand
CGCGTCGTGCTGTCTGTCGACCCGCACGCCGAACAGGACTGGGTAGAACCGCTTTCGTCGACTTCCTCGAACGTGGCTCCGTGCGCCATCGCTTTGTAACGGAGCTTGTTTCGGAAGGACGACCAGGACGCGTCGTAGACGCTTTTCGCCATCCTGGTTCTGGCGAGCTTGGCGGCCGACACATTGCCGACCGCGATGTAGTCGAAGCGCCGCACCAGATCGAGCGCGAGCTTGTGCTGGAAATCGGCGCG
>NZ_JAGXKA010000345.1:0-252 GCF_019091065.1 Burkholderia sp. GbtcB21 | reverse complement strand
GGATAAATCAGCGAGTACGGAACCCACTCGCTGTCGTGGACGCAGATACGCGTCTCGAAGCGCAGCCCCTGCGGTCTTTAGAAGCTTCTGCTGCAGCTATGTATTCTGCTTCCATCGTCGAGTCTGATATCGCGGTTTGTTTAGCACTTCTCCAAACCACTGCTCCACCCCCAAGAGTAAACACCATCCCAGATGTAGATTTCGTGTCTACAAGACTTGCCTGGAAATCTGAATCAGAGTAGCCTATGGGAT
>NZ_JAGXKA010000344.1:0-252 GCF_019091065.1 Burkholderia sp. GbtcB21 | reverse complement strand
CGCCTCCGGCCTCATCGACGAACGGCTCGATCCCACGACCGGCGTCGTCGACCGTTCGCAGCTCCGCCAGGACTCCCTCGGCGATCGGCAGCACTCGAAGATCCATGCTCCGATCGTCGTCCCCGGAGGCATCCGAATTCGGCGGGAATCGGCCATCGCGCCGTTCAGGGGTTGCGGCGGGCGATCGCCGTCGACAGCGCGGTGGCGAAGGCGCACCACGCCACGTAGGGCGCCAGGGCGGCTCCGGCCCGC
>NZ_JAGXKA010000343.1:0-252 GCF_019091065.1 Burkholderia sp. GbtcB21 | reverse complement strand
AGCCAAGGTAAACACTTAAGACAATCGAAACCTTTCTTCCTTTGGATAGTCACTTTAAAAGGGAATCGAAAAAAAGAGCAAAACATTCTTTATAAGAAATACCCACCTATTAATATCAGAGACTCGTGGACTATGGCTAATTAATGCCCCAACTACGTAAAATAGTTGCATTTACTCTCTCTTAATCATCTTTATTACATTAATGATCTAGTTGCCAAAAATTTCGATCAATATTTTGGTGCTTTCATTGAG
>NZ_JAGXKA010000342.1:0-252 GCF_019091065.1 Burkholderia sp. GbtcB21 | reverse complement strand
AAGACATTCGGTGGACACTATCAAAGAGATGTTAGATTGGTGCTTCGTCAATGATCATTGGAACTCAATATTTGAACCTATCACTACTCAACATTTAGACTACTATAACTCTGATCATAGAGCTCTATTAGTTGAGATTAACTTGAAAGATAATGTCAACCAGCAGCAGCGGACAAAATAGGTTCAAATTTGAGCAAGTATGGCTACAACACGAAGAGACAGCAACAATTGCAGAATGCAAAGTCTGGCACT
>NZ_JAGXKA010000341.1:0-252 GCF_019091065.1 Burkholderia sp. GbtcB21 | reverse complement strand
ATCACATTAACCACGGTTACGGGAATTCTGGTGATCGTTACTAAAGGTACAGTCTACCGTGATGCTGACCAGTAGTGGTAGAAGTAACCATGTCGCCCTATGTGCGGTTTGTATTCTTGCTATTACGTGGAGCCTTCCTGTCGTAAGAGTCGACACACTATTGTACAGTACTGAAACATTTAATTTAACAAAGCATAGGTTTGTTTTTAATAATCATATGTTGATTTGTAGTTTATGGTATTGTTTGTTAGA
>NZ_JAGXKA010000340.1:0-252 GCF_019091065.1 Burkholderia sp. GbtcB21 | reverse complement strand
GAAGTAATTTGTTCATGTCGAAGTAACGTAAAAAGTTTCATGTAGAAGTAATAATTATTTTACATAATAAATAATTTGTTTATTCAAACACGTCATATTTTAAAGGTAACGTTTTGTTCATGTAAAAGTAACGTTAAAAGATTTTTTAGAAGATAAATAAATAATTTTATTTTACACATACTACTTACAACATTACGATATGTCATCAATCTTAATCAATTAAATACTTTCATGTTCTCTCCCCCCCCCCCC
>NZ_JAGXKA010000034.1:0-21905 GCF_019091065.1 Burkholderia sp. GbtcB21 | reverse complement strand
CTGCTGCCGAGCGCTCAACTGGTGGCCGTATAACGCACCTGGATGATCACATCGTCCAGGCTCTCAAGCAGCGTCTTCGCCGGGTTCCCGGATTCATTCTTCCATCCAGGGAACTCCAGTTTCCACTTCGAATCCACCCCCGTGCCTTCGAACGGCAGGTAGCGCTCGTCATTGAAGTCCAGCTGGAACAGCCCGCTGTCGTTGATGCCCTGCGACAGCGCCACCTGTTGGTACGCGCGCAGGTTAGGCTTTGAGGGGCGCTTATTTTTGTCAGCATCTTTATTGCTGGTGTAGTAAAGGGTGTTGCTCAACTGGGAGAGCATCGCCCCGACCTCCTGGTAGGGGCCGAGCACCGCTGGAAACGACAGCGCCACCGTCTTGATCTGACGCAGATAATGGTTGGGGTAATCCTTGTCAAACTCCTTCTCGTCCAACTCGAACTGCGCGGTACCGGTTGACTTGAGTGTGGCGAGTGCCGTGGAGTTTATCGCCTTGAGCGAAAAAGTCTTGACGATCTCGTAAGGACGCGAGTTTCGTTGCCGATACACCAGCTCCATGCGCTGCAGATCGAGCAGCAGTGCCTCGCCGGCCAACAGTCCGCGGAACTGGTCATTCCAGGCCTGGCCGGCCTGGATGAAGCGCAGCTCGAAATTGCCCAGTTCGTACTGGCAAGCCGCCTCCGCCTGCCGACACAGATTGGTGGCACCATCGTAGGCCTGCCAGTAGAGCGTCGCCAGCCGGCCGCTCATCCACCGGTACAGGGCCCGCGAGCCGAAGCGCTGCTGCAGGAAGCGTTGCGTCGCCCGCGCCTGCTCCTGCTGCAGGGCCTGCTGCTTGAGCCCATGCTGCGCCTGGGCGAGCGCGCGCTGCGCGCCGGCGATCTGCGCGTCCAGGTTTTGTCCTTCCCGCTCGGCCTGCTGGTACTGGAGTTGCCAGTCGTCGCTGCGGCGCCGGTACTGTTCGACTGCGGCGAGCCGGTCCGCGGTGATCTGCAGCATGTCCGCCACACCCAACATGCCGGTGCCGACGGCCCGTGGAATACCCGCGGGCTGCTGCCCACCGACCGCCAGCCCGAAGATGTTGGGCAGGGCCTCCACCACGCCGGCAATCGTGAAGGGTACACTCGCGCCGATGCGCAGCGCCCCCGCGGAGGTCGTCAAGTCCATTGCCGCCTGTTCGGTTGGGCTGATCCCTTGTTCATAAAGGGTGTGGTAGTAGGTGTGGCGTTCGCTGGCCGCTGTGCGGCTGTGTTGCAGCGCGGCCAGGTTATGCTGCGCCATTTCGATCTGCTCGCGCTGCATCGCCTGCCCGAGATCGACCAGCGCCACCTGCTGCTCCAGTTGCATCAGCCCCAGCGCTTCACTGTCGTCGCGCTCCAGGGTCTGCTGCAGCGCGTTGCCCAGGCTGCTCAGCGTGACGACAAAACCGCGGGCTTTTTCCAGCATCACCGCAAACCGGTAGTGGGGAATCGGCGTGATGCGTTCTATTTCGGCGAGCGCCGAGGTACCGCCGCTGACAGCCGCCTGCTGCAGCGCGGCAGGATTGACCGGCGGCGCCAGCAGCGGCAGGTTCAGCGGCAGACCGTCGATCGACCGGTTGTGCCGCAGATTGTCCAGCCGCGCCTCCAACGTGTCCCAGTACGCCAGATTCTTCTCGTCCACCGGCCGCTTGAAATGCGCCTCCCTGGCATGCCCCAACTTTGGCGAGGCCCAGTCATCCACCTGCATCAGCAGCGGCCTCGGGCCGCGTACCTCGCCGGCCATCACGTAGTACATCTTCGCGCGGCCCAGCGATTCGCGGGTCGGATTGCGATACTGGGCGTCGCCCGCGGCCATCAGCACGTCGGTGTACGCGTTGACGATGGCGGTCCGGTAATGGATCGGGGCGTCGCGTGCGATCGCGTCCGGGTCGGTCACCGCATGAGGGGCGGGCGAAGGCGACAGGCTTTCGCGCAACGGCCGGCATATCCAGCGATCTACCTCCCTGGGGTAGGTCGGATCGAAGATGCAATGCAGCCACTGGCGCGCGCGATCGTAGTCGCCGGTGTCCGCCAGACGTTGCGCGACCAGCCACGGCATGTAAAGGAACAGCTCCCAGCCGTAGCGGCCGTCGTAGCCGCCGAAGTTGAATTGTTCTGCCGGCCAGACGGTAACGGGCAACTGCTTTCCTGCGTCGCTTGCGTTATACGATGCAATGAGGAAACGCACGTCCTGTTCCGGCAGTGACTGCAGGTCCCGGTAGTTGCTGGCCTTGTAAAGAAACGGGGGTTCGCCGGAAGGCGGCGTGATCTGCTCACGCAACGAGGCGGCGGTCTGGGTGTGCAGGCGTAATGCAACGCCGTAGCGACGAGACAGCTTGTCGATCTCGACCTGCGTCAGTACGCGATCAAAGAGCTTCAGTTCGGACAGTTCGACTATTGTCGCCTCGGAGATTGGCGTACCCTCATAAAACCCCACCAGCATGATATTCCCGATTCTATGGATGGGCGACAACAAAGCGCTATGCGCAATGAAACGACCGTCCACGTATAGCCTCTGCCCATCTTTCAGCGAGCTGGTGTACGCGACTTGATGCCAGTCACCTCCGCTTAATTTATCTACCCCTTTTAAAACGACGCCGTTACCAGAGGCGTCGTACCTCGTTGCGCACAGGGTGTTGTTCGGCTCGAGATACGTCTTCAGGATTTCTCGACTCGGATCTGCGAATAACGCAAGTAAGGGTAAGTGCGAGTCACTTGAGGTCGTCCGGAACCAGAACGACAGTGAAAATTTTCCGCCCGGGATATATTTCTGCACGGTGGCGGCTATATGCTCAACCGACTCTTCGATCTGAATCGCTGGCATATTTGAAAGCGGACCGAGTACCGACTTAGGTTGATCTCCCTTGACGATAAACGGTGAGCTCCCGTCAGTGGCTGCGTAGGTCTTGGTTAAATTGATGTAATTATCGAATAGCCAAGTCAGTATCGACGGCACGGACAGCGATGGTTCTTGACCGGGGGCCGACACGAAGCAGGGATCACTGGCCGCGTCTCCGGGGAGAAGGTGCAATGGTGGAATGTCCGCAATTGATTCATGAGATAAATTGACAGTTAATTCGCACGACATCCCGATGTGCGTCAAACTAATCTTGAAAGAAGGGTGCTCATTTTGAACCGACGACCCTTTTATCCACCCACAATACCATCCTGTAGAGTGATTTGAGGTGTATAGGGTTTTATCAGGAGATGGCTTTATCAGTACAAGCTCGACCTTTTTAATCGCAACCTCCGATGTCCGATCGGGATCGACAAGCGTGACGTGGTGCGCGAAAAAAAATTCGGGTGCCTTAAGCTCGTGCGTCGTTTGCGCCGAATAGAGGGTGCAGTTGATTTTCACCTTGGTAGTCTTGGTGACATTCCCTTGTGGGTCTTTGAAGGAGCACGTAGTTTCCGTCTCGGGCACGGACATAACGAAATCCAGGCCCATAACGGCGACAATCATGTCGCGCGTTCCGCTCGCCGCGTAGCACTTGCCGACTTGTGCTGCGAACAGGTTTGAGTCAACGTAAACTTGAACGGCAATTTCCGGAGGGGCATCTCCGTCCTTGAACTTCAAAGGGACGTAACTGCTTAAACACCACTGATCGGCTTTCAGCCAGCGTGACGAGAAGCGACAGGGTAAGTTTGGCGCGAGCGGCGAAATGATTTCCCTGTCCTCCGCAATGGTCACCGTGACGGAGTCGGGCTCCTCTTGTTTCTGAATCGGGAGCGCCTCGGATTCGTCCCAGCGGCCCGGCTCGCGGCGCCGCGCGCGCTTGACCCGGTAGCGATATTCCTTGGCGACCGATGCAGCGTTGGGGGCATCGGCAAGCGCTTGAATAGAGCGCTCGTCACATTCCGCCCACACCACGTAGATGGCGCCCTTGAACTCGATAGGCGTGGGCACCGAAAACGACTGCCGGGGAATCGCAACGTCGATCTTTTCCCATGGCCCGACGTCCTGCGGGCCTTCTGGGGTCAGCGTGAGGGTGCGCAGGTACCAATCACCCGCGTCGCCGGGTGTACGCGCGGTGACATAGAGTTTCACGCTTTGCGGCGCGCCGGGTACCGGCATCTGCGACAGACCGCCGATGGTGGCGCGGCCGCGGCTGGACAGATCCGTCAGGTAGGGGGTCAGCGCCTGCCGGATCACGTCGTCTTCCAGTCGACCCTGATTCAGCGCTTCGATGAAGGCCGCATAGTCGCTACTCGCCCCTTGTATCCGTTCAGGGGCGACATAGTGGGCCGGGAACAGGGCGAGTTCCTGGTTGGCCTGCCACAGCCGGTACTCGCGATCGATCGCCCACTGGTCGACCAGCTTGCGCTTGGCGGTGTCGCTGCGCTCGCTGCCGACTCGGAACGTTGCCGGCTCGGCCCCTTCCAGCGCGCGGTTGATGTACAGTTGGACGCTGCTGATCGCTTCAAGCAGTTGGGTGGTGGTGACCTCGCTCGAGACGTTGACGTCGAGCAGCAGATAGCTGTAGAGCTGCTCGGCGTTGGTGATATTGGTAATCAGCTTGTCGGGGAGAATCTTTTTCAACAGGTAGCCGACGAGGGCATCGCGACACGCTTCGTCCAGCGGGTGTTCCACCGCGCTTGCCGATGCGCCGTATCGGGCCACGCCGGTCATCACCGCATCCGCGGCCGTGCGTTTGTCGGCCCAGGTCAGCCGACTCCCTGACTCGAGCCCGTACCCTGTCCTCGTAGCCATGGTTTTGATCGACTTCAACTGCGCATAGTCCAGCGCGAGCGCCCGGGCCTGCACGAGATGGCGCTGCATCAAGTCCAGCCCTTGGATCGTGTCGGGCAACGTCCCGGCCGGTCCGGACAGGTCGTCGAGCATCAGCGTCAGCTCGTCAACCGGGCAGCCGAGCAGCTGGCTCAGGGTGTCGGTCAGTGCCGCTTTCCTGGATGAATCGTTCCCGACGGTGGCCTGTCGCGTGAAATACATGCGCCATGCGTCGGCGCTCGCCTGACCGTGTTGCAGGCCCTTGAGCTGCCCCAGCGCCAGCAGCAGATCGAAGTCAAGTTTGAGCGTGCCTCGTGCCGCCCGAGCATCGAACGCGACGGGTCGATCGACCACCAGCCGGATGTCTTCCTTCTCCAGCCGGAACAGGCGCACCGCTTCGGCATAGCGGCTCATGAATGCCACCGACTTTAGGGTGCCCGACCGCTGGTTGAGGGTGGCCACATCGATCGCGCGTTTGGTGAACAGATTCCACGCCAACAGCGCGTTCAGCACCGTGTAATAGTCGATGGGGTTTTTTTGAGGGTCATCGAGGTTCATCCACGCCAGCATCGGGATCACCACGTCGCTGGCGCCGCTCATCAGCTTGGCCATCGCGGCGCTCAGGATGGCCGTGGCACTCGCTTGCGCCAGCTGCAAGGTCGCGACGACACCCTCCTGCACACTTGTGGCTCGACTCGCCCCCTTGTTGAAGAGTACGGTCCGAACCTTGGATTCAAACTCTGACTGGGTGAGGTTGAGCACGAGCCTATTCACGTCGAGGGCCCTTACATACCTCAATTCGACCAGCCAGTCGATCGTCACCGTCGATGTTGCGTCGGTAGGCGAATCCAACGGTACCGTCTGATAGGCATCAAAGCTCGACGCGGTCAGCAGTGCGGGCAGCAGGTTCTGATGCAGGTCATTGATCCAGTTGGCGGTTTCCTGGGTGGCCTGAAGGGCCGTATTGGGCGGCGTCTGGACGATCGTCGCGATCTGTGCCGGTGTTGCCTGCCATGCGGTGAGCGTGTCGTTCAGCCACGCGAGCTGGTCCAGCGCGTCGGGCAAATTCTTGTGGGTAAGCCCGGACAGGATGCTGAGCAGCGATGGTGCGATCTGTTTCAGCATCCGCACCGCGTCCTGGATGGACCAGCCGAACGACCGGAACGGCAGCGCGAAGCGCTGCAGGGCGGCAAGACAGGGCGAGTCGAACTCACGCTCCGATCGGGGATCAATCTGCTGGACAATCGTGTCCCAGTCCGTCTGGGTCAGTTGCAGGCCGCGCTGCAATGCCGCGATCTCGTTTGCCGTCAGGACTTTTGATTCTGGCTTCCGAAGATACCGCCGCTCTTCGGAAGTCGTGGCCTCACAGTACTTTGCGATCCATGTCGCATCGTCGCCAAACAGCTGGCGCAGATAGGAGGTTTCCTGAAACCCCTCGCGAACAAACGCATTGCTCCAATACAGCAGGCCCACGTAGGCGTCCACGCTGAGGCCAAATCGCGCGTGCCATTCCCGGTAGCGGGCGATGAGCGAGAGCGCAAAGTCGTTCAACACGGGGGGATCGCGCACCTCCAACTGGGCGGCGGTGCAAATCAGGTGATCGAGCTGATGGAACGGCAGGCCGGTCCGCTGGTACAGGCGCACCATGCGCTCCATGTTGCCCAGGTCTATGTCGCCTACCCGGGCGTCGTTCCTTTTCAGTATCAGTGTGTCTTTTTCCGAGCTGGTTGTGCCGATCGTAATGGCTGGGAAGGCGTTACTGTGGATGTAGCGGGCATAGTATTTAGCTGGGGTGGCGGGGCTGGCCTCCGAGCGGATCCCGCTGCTGCAGATCAGCAGATTCAACTCGTCCAAGGAGAGCGACGTATGGTCCAGGAATTTGTTGACGACCCAAAGCTCTTGGTCCCGATTCGCTATATCCGTCTCAGTAAGTACTTTCATGTCCTCATCGCACAGGCCGAGCCTGTCGCGCACGTTGGGCACGAGCGTATAGCTTGCATTGTCCAGCATGGTGCTGCGGGAATCGGTCGCGCGGGCGATGCTATTGAGGCTCGCCCCCCCCAGCACCGCCAGCCCCAGGCGCACGCGCGTTTGGTACCAGTCAAACGGCAGGCTGAAGGCGCTACGATTCGTGGCGAGGGTTTTATAAAGCTCATCACGCGCCTCTAATGACGACGCGCCCGCGAGGGCTTCCATCACCTGGTTCGCCAGCGACAGGGTCGTGACGTCGGTGAGCAGGTGATCGGACGTCAAGGCCAGCTCTTTCAGGTCGGGGCGCCGCGTGTCAAGCTTGCGCTTCTCATCCGGTTTACCGTCCTTATCCGTGGGATGAATCTGCGTCGTCGCCGTGCGGTAGATCTGCATCAGGTAGCGGGCAGGCGAGAGCTTCGACTGCAACGAGTCGGGATCGCAGAATTCACCTGTGTCGACGGGCAGGTTCCGGAGTTCCGGATCCGGTTCGTGGAAGTGGGGCGAGGCACGCGTGGTGGGGTCATGGCTGACCCAGGCGTCGCGCAGAGCCGCGCGCACGGTCGAGGCCGCTTGCACGATCTCGTCGCGCCACGGCACCAGGTCCGCCGGCAGGGCCTCCGTCGGTGCCAGGGCGGCCGCCTCCTGCACGCTCATGTCACCCGCGTCGGCCAGTGCTTCGCGCAGGGGTTCGCTGAGATACCGGGCTTCAAGCTGTTCTTCGAGTGTGCTCATGATTGCACTCCGTCAAATGCCGGGAGAATTCACTACCGGGGGCTGGCCATGCCTGGAGCAAGCCGCCGTCGTCGATTCGTTGCCTCGTGTCGATCCGTCGGGGGACGCGCGCATCCCGCAGCAGCACCGCTCCGGTGGTGCTGCGCGTTGCGCCCTCGAAGCTGCGGTTGTCGTACACCCGCAGCTTCGAGGGCCCTGGCGGCAGGCCGCCGCCGTGCATTCAGCAACGGGCGTCACGGTTGGTTCTCCTGATCGGTGTGGGGCGGATGGGATTCATCGTCGAGCACCTCGTTGAGCGTATCGTTCTCGTCTTCCTCGACGTTGAACCACGGGTAATAGCGGATCCGGTGGCGGAAGCCGAGCGGGGTGAGCCGCTCGCGCCACCGGCCCAGCGGGTCGTACGCGTAGATGTCGGCATCGCCCCAGGTCACCATGTCGAGGTCGTCGACATAGCGGGGCTGATCCAGGAAATACGGTTGATAGACCCGTACCGGCTCTGCCTTCTCGTTGTAGATCACCCGGCCGGACACGGCCCAGCGGGGCTCGCTCCCGGTGTCGGCGATGCGCGGCTGGCCATTCGCGTCGAGCATGAATCGCCCTTGGTCATCGACCACATAGGCGAGACCGGGCTCGGCTTTCTGCTTGGTCTGCAGCGCGCGGCCGAAGCCGTCGCTCAGGGACAGCGTGATGGGAATCTGTCTGCCCGGCGATCCAGGATAGCGGTCCGCGCTCAGGACGGCCGCCTGCACCGGGCTTTGCGGCGTTCGACGCAGCAGGGTCTGCACGGCCGGTGGGATGCCGGATAGCGGGAGGCCGTTGCGAGCCCAGGCATGCCCGCGGGTCAGGATATGGCCGCTCGCGGTGATCAGGTGGGCCTGCTGCAGGGTTTGCCAGAGCGCGAGAGTCTGCTCCGCGGACACATGCAGGGCCAGTTGGGTCGAGGTGATCTGGCCCATCCAGCAGTACAGGTCATACAAGCAAACCGAGGCGGCGTCCTGCAGCGCGCCGGCCGGATCGGCCAGGGCTGCCTCGATCGAGCCGAGCGCTGTCACGTTGGGGTCGAACGCACTGAGCGGCGCAAATCCGACTGCGTGGGACGTGTCCGCCTCGTCCAGTTCGCTGCCGTGGAATGACGACGCGATGACGCGCCCGAACGCATCGAACCGCACCTCCTGCACGTTCCCATTCGGATCCGTGACCTGTGAAGGTTCCAGAAAGCGGTAGTCATACTGCGCCGTGATCCGGTTGCCGAGCGCATCGGTGACTGAGCGCACGACGCACGTATGGGGATCGTAGGTGAACTGTTGTGCGCCCACGATGGTGGAGCTTCGCGTGCTGCGCGGCCGATGGAACGGTAGCCAGGAGCCCGCTTGGTCGACGTAGGTGGCGTAGTCACGGGGCACCACCCAGACGGATGCCTCGTTGACGCCGGGTTCGACCAGCACCGTCGGGGCCTGACGGTACCCTGCCTGGTCCAGCACCGCCTCCCGATTGGGGAGCGTGTCGAGGGCGGTCAGCGCGGCCTCGTCGAGTTCCGCCACCTCGACATGGTGGATCAGCGCCAGTGCGGAAGGGCGGGTCTCGACGGGCTGGACCTCGGCACCGTCCTTGTCAAAGTAGTAGGTCACGTGCTGGCCCGCGAACTCCCGAGTCTGCGTGGCCGCGATAACCCCGTTCGGCTCGCGCAGGGCCTCGTGGCTCAGGCCCGTGATGGTCGCGGGATAATAATCGTCACGGCCCGCGGGGTCGATGATCACATTCTGGCGTTGCTCGAATGGAAGACCCAGACGCCACACCTGGGGATCGTCGAGATGATGGACTCGCTGGCGCGCTTCGTTCAACCGCAGCGTGTACTGGGCGTCGTCATGGCTCGCCTGCCACCAGGCCTCTGGCAGATCCGGCGCGTACGGATTGGTCGCGGGTTTGGGGCGACGGGGGTAATGGACCGTGACGCTCCGCAGCGGCACGCCATAGGGATCCACCTGCACGGCGATGCTGTGCTGAACAACTGGGTCAGACGCGATCCGCTCATAGTTCACGCTGACCTGTTCCAGCGGCATCGGCAGGCTCACGCAATCGGCGCCGGCCGTTGCTGCGGGCTGCACCAGTCTGACCTGGTAGCGCCAGGCCTGCACGGTAAACGGAACCGCGCGCCCGTGTTGATCGAGCGCATTGTAGGTTTCGGTGCGCAGCGGGCAGCCCTTGAGCGCCCGCCACAACTGAGCCTGGACCGTATCCCGAGCATCGTTAGGCAACGGCTCGTCGTGACCGCTCTGCGGGTCAAGCCGGGTGAACCGTGCTGGGCCAAGTGTGAACAGCACATTGTCCTGATACGGCGCGGGTACGCCTTCGGTGGCCACATGCGCTTGTCCCGTGTGGTACCACTGGCGCGTCAGCGTGGGCGTGACGTAGATCAGCCCTCCGGAAGTCACGTCGATCGCGCTGGCTGAATCGATATGCTCGACCAGCCCGAAGCCGCGAAACTCCCGCTCCCGACCCGCATACACACCGTGTCGATAACGATAGCGATCGGTCAGGGTATTGCCGGTGATTTCATCGCTGATGACGGTCTGGGATAACACCGGAAGCGAGAACGGGAGTCCGCATACGCTTGCCGGTTCTTCGTTCTTCTGGTCCAGCCACTCTTGGGCGGAGCTGCGAAAGGTGAGGGTGGTCGACGCCCCGAGGTTATTGCTGACGGTGCGCAGCAGATAGGGCTTGCCCGCGGCAAAGGCGAAACGCCAATGCCGAGGCTCGGGCCTGACCACCGAGAGGACCAGATCACTCGTGCCGGTCCCATCGAGGTCGGCAAAGCTGATCTGGCTCAAGCTGTCGAAATGCACACCGGGCGGCAGGGGGAGCACCTGCGGTTCGCTATCGAAACCGTTGCCGCAGCGATTCAGGAAGATCAGGATGCGATCCGATTCAGCATAAACGAGATCGGCCGCCCCTGACCCGTCCAGGTCAACGAGGAACAGCCGATCCGGGTTGAAGGTCCGTGCGTCGAACCGCAGGCTGGCCAGCCTGAGCGGGGGCGCGAAGTGACCGCCGCCCAAATTCGGCCAGCACTCGAGGCCGTCATGCCGGACGCGCACGAGATGTTGCTGGCCGGATCCCAGCACATCGCTGAAGGCGACCAAGGTGGCTGGATCCACGCTGACGGGCAGGGGCCCGGCGGCGGACTGGAGCACGGCAAAGCTGGTCCCGAAACCGGCCTCACGCTCATTCGGATAGATGCGCACGCTGTTCGGGCTGATCAGCGCCAGATCCATCAATCCGCCGCCCCGAGCATCGACGAACTGCGCCGCGGGATGGAAAAACTCCGTAGGCAAGGCCGACCAGGGGACAAAGTGCGACCATTGGCGATCCGGGCCGAGGGTGAAGTATCCGTTCAGCGCGGGCTGTAAAATCAGCCAGTCGAGCTGACCATCGCCGGTGAGATCCATCAGCAGGCTGCGGGCCTCCGGCTGGAGGGCAGGGAGGTTGGGCAGCGCTTCCCAGGGACCGTAGATGATCCCGTCCGGCAGCACGTGCGGGTCGCGCTGCGGGCCCTGGTAGCGCCAATCGCTGCCCTCTCGATAAAGAATGCCGGGGAGCCCCTCGCCATACAGGTCCACCAACTGGTAGGGGCGGCCGTCGTTCCAGCCGGCGAACGCCGGCAGCGGCTGATAACCGTCCGCGGACAGCGCCGGGGCGAACGGCGTGTAGGCCAGCTCGAGCGGCGGCATGGACAGCATCGTGCCGTCACGCTCATAGGCAAACGTCTGGGCGACGATCAGTTGGCTGACGTACGGCGTCTGGTCATAGGTGAGCAGCAGGCGTCGCACCAGCGTGCTGAGTTCGGTCAGTTCCTGCGGGAAGTGATGGAACATCAGTACCTGATGGCACAGGCGGTGTGTGCGGACCTCGAAGCCCAGCGAATAATCCGAAAACGCGTCCGCGCGGCATGGCCACGGCCCGTTGGGATCCCGGCCCGGTACGGTGTGTGCATCCAGCGTGCGGCGGCCGTAGTCGAACACGAGGCTGAACAGCCATTCAGGGGGCGCGGCTTGCGGGTCGTCCCAGGCATAGAGGGGGGCGTAGCCCTGCCGATTACCGTACCGCACCTCAGTCAGATACCGGTTCGCCGTGTGCAGGCGGCTGACTTCCGGGCCGTCCAGGTCAACATTGATGTTGTCTTCAGCCTCGTACTGATAGCAGATATGCTCGCCGGTGGGGGAGACCGACTCCTCCAGCAGCCAGCGACCAATGCGGGTGTGCGGCGCCGCCGGGTCGGCGATGCGCGCCGCGGCGTGTTTGCCCAGACAGTGCACGTGGCCGTCGACCGTGTGAATCAACCAGAAAAAATCTTGCGATGATTGCCCCTGCCAACGCTCGATGCGCTCGAATTCCTGCATCACGGCGGGCAGGTAGCGGGTGACGATATAGGTTTGATCCAGCGTCACGGCCCCATACGCCGACACCGATCGACTGACCAGTTGGTCCCGGTCATCCCGTTCGGGAACCAGGACTTCACCGTTGGGGGCGAGAAACACATCCTGTTCGTCGTAGCGGGGTACCGCGTGACGCGTGTCACGGCTGATCGTGAGGAGCGGCACCTGCCACCCAAGGCCAAAGGCGCTGTTGCCAGAGTCACTGCTGTATGCGAGGGACAGCGACGGCGCATCGCCTCGGCCGGCCGACACCGGCAACGGCACCGATACGCCGGCTTGGCCGGTCATCCCGGCCTCGCCGAGCGTCTCGCCCATCCCGCGCAGCGTCCCTCCGCCTTTGGGTAACGATGGAGCGGCAACCGTCACGCTTCCGGTCTCCTGCACAGTATTCACCTGCACTCCTGAATAGTGGCGTTCATGTTGTTGCTGGCCATGCGATTCCATCCGGTGCGAATCCACCAGCAAGGACTCACCCGTGGGCAGGCCACGCGCGGCCCGTCCAGGGATGCGTCGATGTCACTGCCCTGTACACCACGGCCGACTCCCGCTCGCCACACTCCTACCGTGGTCGCAAGCCTGCGTCATAGCCTGAGCTGCCATTGGCTCGCTCGGCTTCGGTGGTCCCCATGCCTGCGCGCATGCCGGTCAGATGCCGCGGTAGCGACACAATCAGACCATGAGCTGTCAAGGCGGCTGGTTTAAGGAAATATAAGTCGCCTTTGCAGGAATGGGTCAATCAATTTTGAAATGAATAAAACTGTTTTGATAGTTGGTGTGGCTTGCAAATTGGATAAAATGATTTGATAGTCGGCGGGTCTGAAAATAAGAGAAAATGTTTTGATAGTCGATGCAGCTTGCAAATGAGAATAAATATTTTTATAAAAATAATGATTGTATGTGGGCGAAAGTTTGACGGATTGAAGTGATTGAGCTACGTTAAATTGCATGGTGCGCAGTGCGATTTGTTGAGTATCGCGTGGGGGCCTGGAGCGCGAGCGCACGCATGCATGTCAGGGTTGAACGGTGAATGGAGACACGGCTGATTCGCGTGGTACGGCCTGCAACGCGCTCGGATGCAAAGACCGGATCGGGATACCCGGTCGCAGGCCTTGGCTGTGGACGCCGACGTCCAACCGACGAGCAAGCACATGAAGAGAGTGGTTCGTTTGGGCCAGTGACGGGCTGCGGCACTCGATCGCAGGATCGAACAGCCCATTGGATCGGCGGATCGGCGGATCCGCGGATATCGGTTGTGGATACCCCTGGATGGACCGTCGAGAGGGTATTTCCTTGTCGGTAACGACGGGTTGATGCAACTGCGTCTCTCGAAAGCTGATTGGTCGGCTTTTGAGCGCACGCATTGAACAATGCGGGCCATTCCAATGCCCGGACTCTTTGCGAGGTGATGTTGTGGATACCCAGACGTTGTCCCACCTGCGTTCAATGATCGAGCCACACGGTATCAATACGCTGATCGAGATTGCGTTGTTCTCGTTCGACGAGTTCCGTAAAAAAGTCAAGGACGTGCTGAGCTGGCACGAAACGCGGGTGCTGTACCGGGCGGCAGAAGCCTCGCTCAACGACAGCCGACTGTACGAGGCCCGTCTGTTGACGCGCTCGAATCCGCTGTTGACGCGAGCGCTGCGTTCGGCGATGACTCAGCCGCAGGCGCAGTTGTTCGACTACCAGAGCATGTTCGGGCAACGCGCCAGCCAGTTTGTTGCGCCGGGCGCGGTGGCCTCGATGTTCTCGCCGGGCGCCTATCTGACCGAACTGTATCGGGAAGCGCGGGCACTGCGCGCCCCGGCGTCGCGCTACCATCTGGACGTCCGGCGTCCCGACCTGCCCGCGCTGGTGCTGAGCCAGCGCAATCTGGATGAATCGCTGTCGACGCTGGATCTGTCCAACGAACTGTTGCAGGCAGGCATTCGGGCACACGACCCGAGCCTGGCCGATGACGAGGCGGTCCTGCAACGGCTGGCGACGTGGCGCACGACGGGCGCGACACCGTTTCATGATGCGTTCGAGCGGGGGCGGCAAGCCCTGCTGACTCGTGACCCCGAGGGCAAACACGTGGCAGCGGCGCCGGACGTCGCGGGCCTGATGTCGACGGCATCGCAGTTGGGCATCCGTGCCGGGATCGACCCGGAACTCCACGCGATTCTGACCGAAGCGGTGACGGACGAGAATGCGGAAGCGGTCTATGAGCGCAATTTCGGGGAGACCCCGCCGTCCGAACTCATGAACGTCCGCGCGCTGGCCCGGTACTACGACGTGTCGGATGACATCTGTACCGACTTCATCGATAACTATGCGCTCAAAGGCTATGTCAAAAGCACGAAGAATCTCAACCGGTCCCAATTGACATATCCGCAACTGAATGGGGCCGGCGATCTATCTTTATTGATGCTGGACTGCAGCCTTTCAAATGGGTGGCAGGGGCTACATTACGCGGAACTTGAACCCCCCCCCATCCGGTACGGTAACGTCTGCGAGTTTGTGCGATTCAGCTTCGCCTCACTGCCGTCAACGGTGGACAAGGTAAAGATTCACCAACAATATAAGGGGTCGAGTTGGGAACATATTTTTACCTTTGAGCAGTTCAGCGCCTCGAATATTGATCGGGAGTATCGGGTTCCCGTCAACATAGACTTGCGACAAGTAACAAAACAACAGCCTTTTAACTTGTCTATCGATTGCCACGATTCCAATGGGGTGAGGTTGAATAACCCGAATATAAGATTCGCCCCCGAAGAACAAGGAGTTCCGACCTTTCTCTTTCTGCTCGGGATCAACAAGTCCATCCGGGCGCACAAGGCGACCGGACTGACGCCTGCCGCGATCGATGCGGCCGCCGCGCGCGTTGATAATTGGGCAATGGACGAGACGACGGTGTGCCGGATGCTCGACATGCAGTCGTCCATGCAACGTTATGCAATCGACCACAATCAGGCGTTGTGCCTGTGCAATGGCGACATTTCACGGCTGAGGTTCGGCGACGAGCCCAGCCCGTTCGACCGGCTGTTCAATACCCCGCCGTTGAACGGCTACGTGTTCGATACGGGCGGCCCCCGGATCGACCTGAAGCCGGGCAGTCCGGACGACGATCCGCGCAAGGCGGTGCTGAAACGCGCGTTTCAGGTCGACGACGTGTCGCTGTACCGGTTGCTGACGATCGCCGATCCCGGTAATCCGGACGGCACGATTCCCAACGACATCGCCTATCTGTCGGCCCTGTATCGTGCACATCTGCTGGCCGCCGTGCACCGGCTGAGCGTGGACGACCTGGCGCTGCTGCTGGCCGGGCTGGAGGAAGGTGCGACCGGGCTGGTCGGCATCGATGACGAGACGCTGCGCGGGCTGCTGGGCCGGCTGCAGACGGCGGTGCGCTGGCTGAACGACATGAAGTGGCGCGCGTACGACCTGTTCGTGATGACCACGACGGTGTATGCCGACACGCTGACGCCGGAGATCCAGACCCTGCTGGACACGCTGAACAACGGGCTGCAGGACCCCGAGCTGAGCGACGGGGCGCTGATCGAGGCGATGGCGCCTTATGTCGCGGCCTCGCTGCGTCTGAGCTCGAACGAGGTGGCGGGCACCGTGCTGCTCTGGATGGATCAACTGCAACCCAATGGCATGGGCGTCGACGCGTTCTGGGCGGCGGTGGCGAACCACACTCCGCCACCGGCCGAGGCCGTGCAGTTTTGCCACGCGATGGCGCAACTGGCGCTCGTGTATCAGGCCACCGGTCTCGATACGAACTCGTTCCGCTGGCTGGTCGAGCAGCCGGACCGCCTCGTCACGCTGCCCGAGGACGAAACCGTGGCTGGCCACGACGCGCGTACCCTGATGCAGCTCACCGCCTACGCCGGCTGGGTGCGGCGTCTGGCCGGCAACGCCGCCACGGTCCTGAGCGCGTTCGAGGCCGACACGCTCACCCCCGCCCAGTTGGCCCAGGCGATGGCGCTGGACGAGGAACTGCTGCGGCAGGCGAGCGAACAGGCGGCGCAGCACCAGCAGATCGCGGACAAGGATCGCCTGCCTAGCTGGCCGGAGATCGACATCGTGCTGCAGTGGGTGAATCTGGCGAACGGGCTGGGGGTGGCGCCGAAGGGCGTGGCCGACTGGCTTGCGCTGGACTATCTGCGGCCCGACGCAGAGGCGCCGACGTATGCGGCGTGGGACCGGGTGGCGACGGCGTTCACGGCCGCGTTGCGGGCCGACCAGGCTGACACGGTCGCGGGCGCGCAGGCGGCCTCGCTCGCCGCGGCGCTCGTGGGCTATTACCTGAAGGAAGTCGCGGATGCGAGGCTGACGCTGCGCAGCCGGGACGAGTTGTATGGCTACCTGCTGATCGACAACCAGGTGAGCGCGCAGGTCGAGACCACCCGGATTGCCGAGGCGATGGCCAGCGTCCAGCTGTATGTGAACCGCGCATTGAACCGGATCGAACCCGAGGTCGATAGGGCGGTAGTGACGCGCCGGTTCTTTGCCGAGTGGGAGACGTACAACAAGCGCTACAGCACCTGGGCCGGGGTCTCGCAACTGGTGTACTACCCGGAGAACTACATCGATCCGACGCTGCGGATCGGGCAGACGGGCATGATGGGCGACTTGCTGCAGTCGGTGAGCCAGTCGTACCTGACCGCGGATACGGTCGGGGATGCGTTTAACAGCTACCTGACGGCGTTCGAGCAGGTGGCGAATCTGGACGTGATCAGCGCGTATCACGACGACCTGAACGTCGAGCAGGGGCTGACATACTTTGTGGGCTGCAACCGCAACAACGAGGTCGAGTATTACTGGCGCAGCGCCGACCACGACAAGTGCCACGACGGACAGTTCGCGGCCAACGCGTGGAGCGAGTGGCGGGCGATCAACTGCGCGCTGCACCCGTACCAGGGCGTGGTACGCCCGGTGGTGAGCAAGTCGCGCCTGCACCTGGTGTGGCTCGAGCAGGTCGAGCAGGCCGAGACGAAGAACGACCGCGTCGAGACGACCTACCGGTATGTGCTGAAGCTGGCGTACCGGCGTTACGACGGCAACTGGTCGGCGCCGATCAGTTACGCGGCGGACGCGCTGCTGAAGAATCTGAACCTCGCGGAGCACGAGGCGCCCGGGCTGTACTGTGCGGAAAGCCCGGACGACGAAACCTTGCTGGTGCTGTGCTACAAGATCCAGGCATCTCCTCAAACGACCGCGGTGGCGGGGCTATTCATCTTGCCGGACCTGTCCTCAAAGGATATGGCGTCCGGGCAGGCCCAGTTGTTCCGCGAGACAGTGTTTCCGCAGTTCGACACATCGGATCGTCGCAGGGTCAATAACCGCTACGGAGGAGTGCAAGGATATGAGATTCCGGCCTCCATTTCGGGTAACGCCGGTTTTGAATGGGGGAAGCTCTCACTGTCGCGGGTGTTCGGGGGCGGGATCGTAAACATTTCCTACGAGGCGTCCCTGTCGTCCTTCAAAGTGAAATGCAGCCCCACGGTGGATGTCAGATTTGATGTGAGTCGAGATATCAACGTCATGGCATACCTGCAGCTTCATACGCTGCAGCGTTGTTCCAGACCTGGAGATAAGGTTGACCTTTACTATGAATACGACCAGCGGGATGGCAATCCGTCAGACGATCCGAAGTATGGTCCGATAGTAAATGGATTTTTATTTGTCTCTCCTAATTTTGTGATTAACGCAGGTGAGGAGGGGAGAATACAAGTAAGCGTCAGTGGATCCGTGCATCACGTAACATACACTGGACCCGGTACCTATGAAGTGCCGGGAATGTCCGAGCCAAACAGTTATTTGGTGGGCATAAATCCGCCTATGAGCTCCTCAGTTCTCGAAATTCGTTTTATGCACAATAAAACCCCTCTGGATACGAACATTCCAGTGGACAAGGTCATAGTCGTCGTCAGTGCGGGTGGCGAACCACAGCGTTTTACTGCTCAGGGTCATGTTATCCAGATGCCCGACCCCAGCTTGTCGAGGATGGTGTTTTCGTTTGAGGAACTGACGTTTGATGCCAGTCAGCTGGTGTTTGTCAACAATCGTGCGAGCATCAACGTGACGTGCGAAGCCTGGTTCGCGGACGGCCAGCTCGCAGGGAAGGAGTTCTTCTCGATTCCAGTCGTCAAGCAGGAGCAAGGTGGTACCGCCGTCCTGACGCTGTTGCGTGACGAGAATGGCGCGCAGTATATGCAGTGGGGGCCCTACCGGGTGCGCATGAACACCCTGTTCGCCCGTCAATTGATCGAGCGCGCGGTGCGCGGCGTGGACGCGATCCTGACCATGGATACCCAGCATCTGTCCGAGCCCCCGCTCGGTCATGGCGGCTATGTCCAGGTGACGCTGCCCGCCTATAACCCGACGGCGCATGGCTCGACGCGTGGTGTACGGCTAATCCTGCAAAGCGGGAACGCAGAGTATTCTTTCATGAATGCCTCGCTGACGGATTCCGAGCAGCAGACGATGCTGTTCGTACCGGTCTCGCAAGTGAAGCAGGGCGACGCGCTCGATTTTCCGGCGAACCTGGGCGCCGGCCTGGGCGTCGTGCTCGCTTGTCAGGCCGGCCGGTTCAAGGCCGGACAACTCCAATTCAATCAAGTTACCTTCAAGCCCGTCAACTTCGCCAAGGACGCAGGCTGGACGGCCGAGCGGGATGTGGGTATGCAAAGTAGTCCAAACTATATTGAGCCGATGGACTTTAGCGGGGCCAACGCGCTGTACTTCTGGGAGCTGTTCTACTACAGCCCGATGCTGGTCGCGCAGCGGCTGCTGCTGGAGCAACGCTTCGATGACGCGCAGTGCTGGCTGCAATACGTCTGGAACCCGTCCGGTTATGTGGTGAGGGGACAACTGCAGTCCTATCAGTGGAATGTCCGGCCGCTGGAAGAAGACCTCGGCTGGAATGCCGAGTTGCTGGACAGCACGGACCCGGATGCGGTCGCGCAATACGACCCGATGCACTACAAGGTTGCCACCTTCATGCGCTGGCTGGATCTGCTGCTGGCCCGCGGCGATCGCGCCTATCGCCAGCTCGAGCGCGACACGCTGAGCGAAGCCAAGATGTGGTACCTGCAGGCCTTGCACCTGCTGGGCGAGCAACCGTATTTGCCGCGCACCGCGGAATGGTCCGAGCCGCCCCTCGCGGTGGCGGCCGACGAGACCACGCAGCGGGCCCATCTGGAGGCGCTGGAGGCCTTGTCGGCGGGCGCGCAACCGGCACCGCTGACCGCCAACTCGCTGACGGCGCTGTTCCTGCCGCAGGCCAACGACGTGCTGCTGGGCTACTGGCGGACGCTGGAACAGCGTCTCTACAATCTGCGCCACAACCTATCAATCGACGGGCGCCCACTGACGCTGCCGCTGTACGCGACGCCGGCCAATCCCAAGGAGCTGCTCAGCGCGGCGGTGGCGTCGTCTTCCGGGGGCGGCAAAGTGTTCCCGCCGGCGGAGCCGTCGCTGTGGCGCTTCGCGCCGATGCTGGAGAACGCGAAGAGCACGGTGTCGCAATTGATGCAGTTTGGCAGCAACTTGCAGGGCATCAGCGAGCGCCAAGACGGAGAGCAGCTCAGTCAGTTGCTGCAAACTCAGGCCAAGGAGCTGGTGCTGATCAGCCTGGATGCGCAGGACAAGACGCTGGCGGAAGTGGACGCGGACATCGACGCCGTGAAGGCGGCCCAGCAGGGGGCGCAGCAGCGGCGAGCCCACTACGACGCGCTGTACGAGGAAAACCTTAATGCTGGTGAAGTGGCGGCGATTTCATTGCAGTCGGTGGCGGCGGCCGAGCTTCTTGCGTCGACAGGCCTGCACATGGGCGCGGCGGCACTCGATTTAGCCCCGAATATCTTTGGTTTTTCGTGCGGGGGCATGGAATATGGGGCCCTGATGAAAGCGTCGGCGGCCGGCATGCAATTGCAAGCTTCGGCGAATATGACCACGGCGAGCACGGTGAGCCAGTCGGAGATGTACCGCCGCCGTCGCGAGGAGTGGGACATTCAGAAGAGGAACGCGCAGGCCGAGCTGGACCATATCGATGCCCAGTTGCAGGCGCTGGCCTTGCGCAAGGAAGCGGCGAACCTGCAGAAGAACTATCTGCAGACGCAGCAGGCGCAGACGGAAGCGCAGTTGGCGTTCCTGAAAAGCAAATTCACCAACGAAGCGCTGTACAGCTGGATGCGTGGCCGCCTGTCGGCAATTTATTACCAGTTTTACGATCTGGCGGTCTCGCGGTGTTTGATGGCGGAGCAAGCCTATCAATGGGAAACCCGGAGCGTCGAACGCTTCATCAAGCCGGAGTGGAATACCACGTATGGCGGGTTGCTCTGTGGCGAGGCGCTCATGCTGAATCTGGCACAGATGGAAGCGGCCCACCTGATCCAGGATGCGCGTGCGTTGGAAGTCGTGCGTACGGTTTCGCTGTCCGACTTCTATGCGGGCTTGCCCGACGACCAGCAATTCGATCTCGCCAAGAAGACGGTGGCCTTCATCGAAGCGGGAGGCGGTCGCGCGGGCAGCGACGAGAATGGTTTGTCGCTCGAGAACGATCGGCTGTCGGCGACCGTGACGCTGCGTGACCTGAAGATCATGGAAGACTACCCGGCCAGCATGCAAGTGGGCAGCCAGCGCCGCATCAAGCAGCTCAGCGTCACCTTGCCGGCGCTGATCGGGCCGTATCAGGACATCCAGGCGATGCTGTCGTACGGCGGCAGTCTCGTGTTGCCCCGCGGCTGCGAGGCGCTGGCGGTGTCGCGAGGCCTGGATGACAGCGGTCGGTTCGAACTGAACTTCAACGACGGCAAGTTCCTCCCCTTCGAGGGTGTTCCGGTCGACGATGGCGGTACGCTCACGCTGCGTTTCCCGAACGTGCTCGGCAAGCAGGAGGCGATGCTGCGGACCTTGAGCGACATCGTGCTGCACATCCGCTACACGATCCGATAAGTCGCGCGTCCGAGCCAGCGGAAGATTCATCGATCAGGTGCCGCCATGCCCATCTCAGAGGAAATCCAGGTCGCCTCGCTCACCCTGCCGAAGGGCGGCGGAGCCATCACGGGCATGGGTGAGGCGCTGCATCGCGGGGTGCCTGACGGCATGGCGCACCTGTCGTTGCCGGTACCGGTGTCTGGCGGGCGGGGTGGTGCGCCTGAACTGGCCCTGACCTATAGCAGCGGCACTGGCAACGGTCCTTTCGGTCTGGGCTCGAATATGGGGGTCATGGCGGTTTCGCGCCGCACCGGGCACGGCGTACCCGGCTACGAGGGTGGCGCCCAGGATGAATTCGTGGGACCGGGGGGGCTCGTCAGCGAGCGCGACGGACAGGCGGCCGTCGTTTGCGGGGGCCCCAGGATCTGAATGACACGATGCATGAGGTATCTGGATCATGACCACCACGACAGTTTCCGACGCTGCGACCGCGCAGCGCTGCCGCGACACGCCGACGCTGTCGGTGTTTGACAACCGCGGCCTTCAGGTGAGTACTGTGCGATACAACCGCACCACGCCCGACGAGGCGCCTGACGAGTTGATCACTCGCCAGACGTGGTCTGCACGCGGGAACCTGATCAGCACCATCGATGCCCGTCTGTTCGACGAACAGCGGCAAAACTCCGCCATCCCGCCGAACTTCCGCTACACCTGCTCGCTGTCTGGCCAGCCGCTCGCGGTGCTGAGTCAGGATGCCGGCGAGCGCATGTCGCTGCCCGACGCCGAGGGTGGCCTCGTCTGGCAGCGCGACGGACGTGGCCAACAGCTGCGTCGCACCTATGACGTGCTGCACCGCCTCACCGAGGTCACCGGGCAGGCCGACGACGACGCACCGCTCGTGAGCGAGCGCCTCGTATACGGCGATGCCGCAGCACCGGTCGGCGCCAATCTGTGCGGCCAGCTCTGGCAGCACTACTCGCCCGCCGGCCTCGCGGTCACGCCCGCCTATGACCTCGCCGGCCAGCCGCTGACCACCCGCCAGCAGTTCCTGCGCGACGACGTGCTCGACAGCGACTGGGCCGGCGACGATCCGGCC
>NZ_JAGXKA010000339.1:0-252 GCF_019091065.1 Burkholderia sp. GbtcB21 | reverse complement strand
GCGGCCGTCAGCGTGGCGACCAGGCGGTCGTCGGCTACCCGGCTCGTCGTGTAGCGCCACGGCGGTCCGGCCTTTTTCACGGCAATCGCGTCGGTGGCCGGCAGCATCGGGCCGGCTTCGGGCATGCGCAGTGCGCCCGAGGTCGACGACTGACCGATGTCCAGATCGTCGACGAGACGCGCGTCGGCCAGGCGGGGAAAGTCGCTGTACGGAATCGACGTCGCCTCCGGCTGACGCATCAGCAATTGGACC
>NZ_JAGXKA010000338.1:0-252 GCF_019091065.1 Burkholderia sp. GbtcB21 | reverse complement strand
GAGCGACCATGCGATCCGGTTCGCCTCCGCGCGCGTGTCGGCACGCTGGTTCAGCAGCCGCGCGGGCGCCATCGACGCGCTCGTGTCCTGCGGATCGGCCGCGGCCGCGCGGCGCAGCGCGGCGGTCGCCGGCTCGCGACCGCCCGGCGCATTCGACACGATCTGGTAATACTCGGCGCCGAGCGCACCCGACGGCCCACCGTTCGGAAACAGCGCGACGATCCGCCGGGCCGCCTCGTCGGCGCGGCCGCT
>NZ_JAGXKA010000337.1:0-253 GCF_019091065.1 Burkholderia sp. GbtcB21 | reverse complement strand
TATCTCACATCTTACACATCATCACACATCTCATTAATTTCACAACTATATTTCTCTTCACACACACAACATTCTCTCATCACACATACTACATCACACACACACATCTTAACATACATCATTACACATACATTATACACACAATCACACATCACACTTACACATCTCATCACACATTTCACACACACTTCACATCATCAACATTCTACACATCAATCTTCTTTATCACACTTATCATACATTCTCATCATCA
>NZ_JAGXKA010000336.1:0-253 GCF_019091065.1 Burkholderia sp. GbtcB21 | reverse complement strand
GTCACAATCTTTGTTGCAATCTTATCACCAACAAATTTTGCCAAGTTGCACCAGCTTTTGGCAATGTTCCCCTTCACAAGAACATGTCACCCATCAACAAATTTTCTCATTCTCTTTGTGTGAAAATCACGCAATGGCAACACGATAATACATCACAAAAGATCACAGTCAAGTCGACAAACCCGTACACATGTGGAGATCACGTCACTAAAATGTCAACATAGCACGTCTCACTCAAACACTAGGCTCAACA
>NZ_JAGXKA010000335.1:0-253 GCF_019091065.1 Burkholderia sp. GbtcB21 | reverse complement strand
AGCGGCGCGCAGTCGTGCGGTCGATCGCCCCACCGGCGGGAGCCCGTGCGCGACGCGAGCCGCCGGCCGTTCCGCCGGCGCCCGCGTACCGGCTAGCGCCACGCGGCGACGATGATGCGCTTCAGCACATGCAGCTTGCGATGGAGGAAATGCTCGGCACCGGGGATCACGACGACCGGCAGCTCCTGCGGCCGCGCCCAGTCGTACACCCACGCGATCGGCACCGTGTCGTCGGGTTCGCCGTGGATCACGA
>NZ_JAGXKA010000334.1:0-253 GCF_019091065.1 Burkholderia sp. GbtcB21 | reverse complement strand
AGCGGACTCTGTTGCGAAAGGGTTTAACCTTGAGGCGTAGTCGGACGGGGTCGCATTGTCGTACATGATGCAGTCCTACGGGGTGCAATCCATGCTGAAAGACGGGCACAAGCTGCTCACCGGGCTGGAGGAAGCCGAGCTGAAGAACATCGATGCTGTGAAGCAGCTGTCGAAAATCACGCGGACGTCCTTAGGTCCCAACGGGATGAACAAAATGATCATCAATCACCTGGAAAAGCTCTTCGTGACGACG
>NZ_JAGXKA010000333.1:0-253 GCF_019091065.1 Burkholderia sp. GbtcB21 | reverse complement strand
CACGGTCGGCATCTGGCTGCTGGCCGGCCCCGCATTCGCGATCAACTGCCTCGTCGAGCAGAAGATCGACGCGATGATGCGGCGTACCGCATGGCGCCCGACCGCGCGCGGCGAGATCACGACGCCGCAGATCCTGGTGTTCTCGGCCGTGCTCGGCAGCGCCGGCGCATGGACGCACTACACGTCCACGAACCCGCTGACGATGTGGCTGACGATCGCGACGTTCGTCGGCTACGCGGTGATCTACACGCTG
>NZ_JAGXKA010000332.1:0-253 GCF_019091065.1 Burkholderia sp. GbtcB21 | reverse complement strand
CGGCCCCTGGCAGCCGCTCGCCGACCCCGCGCGCTTCGCGGATCCCGCCGGGCAACTGATCGACGCGGTCGAACCGGGCCACGAACCACCCGCGCTCGCGAATGCACGCCGCCGCGCAACGAGCGGGCGCTTCAGCGGCAAGGCCGCAGTCGTCACCGGCGCGGGCAGCGGCATCGGCCGCTGCGCTGCGCTCGCATTCGCACGCGAAGGCGCGACGGTCGTCGCCTGCGACATCGATATCGCGAGCGCCGAG
>NZ_JAGXKA010000331.1:0-253 GCF_019091065.1 Burkholderia sp. GbtcB21 | reverse complement strand
GGCGACGTCCGCCCGCTACTACCTGCATCGCGGCGAGCCGCCCGGCACGCGCATCGCGCTCGATACGCCGGCAGCCGCCGGGCGCCTGAAGCGCGCGCTGCTGCGCACGCGGATCAAGCGCGCATTCAGCTGATCGGCCCCCTGAAACGGCACAGAAACGCCGCCTGCTTCGCGTATACTGCTCCGTTCGTCCCGGAGCTCCCGCCGGGACGCGCGGCGCGAGCACGATGTCCGCAAGCCGCATTCGTTCATT
>NZ_JAGXKA010000330.1:0-254 GCF_019091065.1 Burkholderia sp. GbtcB21 | reverse complement strand
AAAATTAAGACATGTGCACAGGCAGATAGAACGTCATAACAAGTTGCCATCTATGATACTGCAAAGTATAGGCTTGCGAAAGAAGATGCTTAACCTGAATAAGCACCAAAGGTTTCCTTGTCAAGCCAGCCTGCAGCAGCCATAGTTTGATGAGTTTCACGAAGAAAATGTAACAATGATAATGCGTCAAACAGTTTAAAACCTACGCAGCAAAACATAGACTGCTGGAACTACAGCTTGAAATGATTTTGCAC
>NZ_JAGXKA010000033.1:0-24322 GCF_019091065.1 Burkholderia sp. GbtcB21 | reverse complement strand
CCGCCGCCCTTCGGGAACGCGGCGGTGACGAGCTGCAGCGGCGGCGTCGGGGTGGCGGTGGGTAGCGGGTTCATGGGGCATCCCTTCCTGGTCTTTGGCTGCTGCCGAGCGCTCAACTGGTGGCCGTATAACGCACCTGGATGATCACATCGTCCAGGCTCTCAAGCAGCGTCTTTACCCGGTCCAAAGCACTAGTCCTGTTGGTGTATGCAGGGAACTCCAGCTTCCATTTCGAGTCCACCCCCGTGCCCTCGAACGGCCGTGCCCATGCATGCGCGTATGCAGGTCAGATGCAGTGGAAGCGACACAATCAGACCCTGATCTGTCAGGGAGGTCATTTTAATGAAATATAAGTCCCATTTTCGGAAAGGGGGCAATCAATTATGGATGGCAAAAAATGTTTTGATAGCCCACCCGCGAGGTGTTGCACTTCGCCCTTGAAACTGCCCTGGAAGACCGCCATGAACCAATTCGCTATCCTTTACGCAGATCGATTCGTTCGGCCTTCCGTGTAATTGCTCCACCCGCCTTGAACACGGAAATCCTGACACCCCCGGTTCAACGGATCATCCCTTGGTTCCACGACTCCAGAAGACCACGGCCAGGTTGAACAAAAGACGCCACGCATCGGACATCAACGCTCCACATCCCGAGTCGCGTCGTCTAAACGATCTAAGTCCGGTCCCCGCCAGGTTGGCTGCTCACGTCCATTATCCGGATCGCGCGCGACCACTGACCGCTCTTGTTGCACCGGCATGGCCCCCACGAAGTACGCCATTTCAACGGCCATCAAGCGATCCTCGCGAACGCGCGATCTTGCCATCGCGTAAGCCATCTCGCGCCACGCGGTGAATACGCCGCCCTGCGCACCCCATCGTGCATCGCGCTGAGCATCAGTCGGCAACGGTTTCCAGTACCTCGGCGTTTCGCCGCGTGCGACCATATGAATGACAGCCTGCTTCGGATAGCGTTGCGTTATGCCGCGCGCACGCCGAGGCGTCGCATTCGCCTCGACTCCATACTCCCGCAGTTCCTCCGCAAAGCGCTCGCGCCATCGCTGCAGATCCTTGTGCCGCGGATTCAGGCGGCGCCCGTTAGGGCCACGTACCTGGACGCTCAGATGAACATGCGGATGCGCTTCATCTTCGTGCGCGGCGAAAACGTATGCACGCCCGTCGCCGAACTCAAGCGCCGCGAAATCGCGCGCCGCATCGCGTACGGCTTTTCGATCCGTTCCGGGCGGCATCGACAGCAGGATATTGAAAGTTTCACGCCGCGTACTGGTCTCCGGGATTCCCCAGCCGCCCAGTTGCCAGGTCTTCATGAGATCGCTCAGCGCATCCTTGCCTTCAATGCGGTTGCCGTTCTGATCTTCCAGTTCGATTCGGCCGTTACGGGAGATATAGCGCAAATGTCGACGTACGGCTCCCAACCCTTGCGCACTCGCCGCCTTGTTGGTGATCTTGACCATGACCTCCGGTGTACGCCCGAGCGTGCGGGCGACTCGAGCGCGCACGAGAGCGGCGGCGTTGCGAATATCCACATGTGAGAGCCGCGCTGCACGCGCATGTCGTAGTGGCTCCTGAAACAGGCGGTCACCCCAGTTGACGAGCATCGCATCGATATAGATTTTCGGGTAAGGCATATCAGCGGCTCCATCGATCAAGGTTCGCGCGAATGATGGCAGCCGTCGTACGCAAGTGTTCGTCAACGCGGCTGCGCAACTCCACCCATTCGCTCCGCAAATCCCGATTCACCGGCTCTGCCGAGTCGGCGCGTGCGAGTTGGCCCAACAACCGGCCGATCTCGGCAAGACGCTGATTTGATACCGCGAGGGCGTGCAACTCGGGTTCGCCCAACTGCGGCTCTCCGGTCATTTGCGCACGAATCAGTGACACGATCCATCGATTACTGTGTAGGCCCATCGCCGTCGCACGCCGTTCGACCGCTCTCCGTTCTGCAATAGTCAGCCGGATTTCGATACGAGTGCGCGGCTCCCCGACGACCGGTCGAGGTAAGTCAAACAAGATCGAGCCAGGTTCCCCGGCCGCATCGTCACGGATAGCGGTTACAACCAACTGGCGCACGCCCTCACCTGCAGTCAAACCGCGACGAGCGCACCAGTCGTCCCAAACTGACCTGAGTACACCGAGTTCGACGCACAGACGCTCGCGGCCGACCACGATTCACCTCAGCGAGATGGTGATAGCGGTGACGGTTCACCAGGCATTCGCTCGATCTCTCGGGTAGGCGTGCGTTCGGAACTCTGATGCTTGCGACGATTCCGGTCCGATGGCACGTTCGGATCAAACACCTTCGGCGTCGGTACCGGGATGCCCTCGCGCTGGAACGCGACCAGCATGCGCTCCGCACGCTTCTGTACCCGTGCAATGGAACGCTGGCTGAAACCCTGCTCGCGCATAGCTGCCGTCAGCACGGCCAGATGCAGTGCCCGTTCTTTTTCTGAATTGAGCGCGTCGTAACGGCCTTGAAGCTCTGGCTCCCCGACCGGGGCAACGTGTGAATCCGCAGATCGGGCTTCTTCGCCCGGCGGATTTTCTGATTGCCGCGCGACAGAAACATCACGCCCCCGCTGCGCGACTTCCACCTGCCACGTATTGCGGTAAACGTCTTTCTCGTCTTCGCCAATCACCCGTCCTTCGTCATTCAAAATCGGCACTCGAACCGTGACGAGGCGTTTGCCGAGATTCTCGAGCATCACCTGCTGCCCGATTTGAGCATTCGCTTCACGCACCGCGCGCTCGAGATCGACACCCCACACCACCTGATCGATTCCAGTCTCGTCGCGAAACACGACGTAATACGAGCCGCTGCGCGCCGGATTGTGTTGGTATGGTGCGCCACCATGCTCACGCAGTTCCCCGACGTAGCGCCGTGGACCATCGATCTCGTCGTGTGCACCGTTCCGGTTTCCCTCGGGAATAGCCGATTCAGAAGCGGCCGGACGGCGTGGTGCAAATGAAGGAGATGGGTTGACGGCCATCCTTGCGTCGACGCGAGGCGCGGATGAAACCATCGTTCGATCATCTAGGCGACCCGGTGCGTCCGCAACAGGCGGTGATCCGGCGTGCGCCGCCACCTCGATGCGATTGTCCAACCGCGCCTGCCGTGCATCCGCCAGACGCGCCAGATCAGCCGCTTTTGGCTCGTAGCCGCTCACCTCAATGCCGAGCAGCGTGCCTTGCAGCCACGCCTCACCGCGAAATACCTCGTGCCCGGACACTCGAATGCGCCGCCACGACTTCGCATGCGCCATGTCGATCATGGACTCGACTACGTCCGGGCGGTTGTGCTCGGTAACGAGATACGGCCCCAGATCTTCAAATGCGAGCTGATACGGTGCGTCCTTCAGGAAATACTGGTTGCCCGCGCGCAAGTAGCGCTTGCGTACGCGTTCAGGCGGTTGGTCGAGCGGCGCACGGCCTCGATTCGTCTCATCCGGTATCCCGTTCGGCGACGAAGTCTCGGCATGCTGGGCGACGGTGGCATCATCGCGGATCGCCTTCTCTCGCAATCTAGCCAGGGCAGCGTCGAAGTCCCGTCGGCGCCGGGCCGATACTGCCTCTTTAGCGGTCAGATTCAGCCTCTCCTGACGTTCGTCCAACGCAGTCTGACCGACACTATCGCGCGTCAAATCCTGTTCAATCATGTTGATAACTGGATCGGCTTCATCGGCGGCAATTCTCTGGGCCATGTCACCACCTCGTATTTTCAAGATCGGCATTGCACGTGCACACTGTACTGATGAGCCTTATCGGTCGGGCCTCGAACCAGTTTCGCGAGACGCGTCCTGTTCCCGCGACTTTTCGAGCGCGGTGGCCCGCGCCTCCCGGATGCGTGCCCAGGATCTCGCCTGCAACTGATCGAGCATCCCCTCCAGATTGGGGCTGTAATTCAGCTCGCGGGCGGATTTCTTCAGCGAACCGACCATGCGTTCGAGCAGGTCGCGGGCCCGGTCCCATGGATAGACCTTCGGCTGGCCGCCGTCGTAACCTACCTGTAACTCGGCCCCGTTCAGCCGCGCGTGTTCGTCCATCCATTTCAGACGCTCGGACACAAACGTCATCTGATCCTTGCGGTGGAACACGACACTACGCGTCGCGACCTCCTGCACCAGATAGTGTTCCGTGTTGAATACCTCGCCGCGATAGAGCCCGCCGTTCTCGCGCGGCGTGGCCATCCTGAGCGGCGAACCGAACCGGTGTTCAGCCAACGCCCTGACCTCGATCGGAACGTCGCCCACCTCGAACAGCGGTTCGCCTACCGGCGGTCGCGACAATGCAAACCTCGGCGGATCGGCAACCGGAGGGGCAACAGCCGGCGATACAGCAGCGGAAGGATCCGCCGATGGTGGTGCCGAACCGGACGCGCCATCCGCAGCCGGCACATCAGGTGCAGCCTGTTTTGGCGTACTGCGCTTCGAGGACCGGCGACGCGGCGTCCCTTCGTCGTCGGTTAATAGCTTTTCCTTGACATTGCCCATCTTTTCGCCCTCCTCATGCTGTCCCACCTCAAATACTGTCGTACCGGATACGGCGGAGATATCCGGTTGACCATGCGCCTTCTCAACAAGACGGACCGCGGCGTGCAGGCATTCGCCGACGGCATCAAAACCCGACAACACCGCCATGTCGCTGAAGTCGTTCGGCACGTTGCCGTCGATGCACGCGTCAACAGCAAACTCCGGCCAAGCCACGTGCGCCTGCGCTGCTTGCGCAGCCTGTCGCGCCTGCGTCTCACCGCGACCTAGTTCACCCAGCACGATCAGGTTCGCATCGGGAAATTTCTCACGCAGGCTCTGCGCCACCAGCCTCAGATTCCCGCTCGACAACGCCGCCACTGCGAACCAGTCCGTCGCACGTGACGCGGACAATGCCGTCGCCATGCCCTCTGCGATCAGAATCTGCGGCGATTCGTGTCCGAAAACGAGCGTTGGCGCCGTCATCCAGTACCCGCCCTTTTTCACACCGCCGGCCAGCGACGATTTCCGCCCGTGCTCATCGATCAGCTCCAGTGTCGAGATGGGCCCGTTCCAGACTGGCAGGATCAGCACACGCCCCGTCAGCGGTTCCTCCTCGCTGGCTGGCGTATAGCCAAGCAGCGCACGCAATTCAAGCGCATCCAGTTCACGCAGCGTGCAGGTCGGATCAAGATGCTTGCGCACAAGGTAGGGATGCTCCGGGCCGACTGGCCTCGCCCACGCCCAGATTGATGCTGCCTCGCGAGCTACTGCTGCATGACGCGCCTCACGCTGCTCCTCCTGCTTTGCGCGCTGCGCCAGCACCTCGGGCGAGGCTGCGGGTATGGCTGTCACGCGGTCGGGATAACGCGTTCGCTTCAGGTCAAAGCCATGCTGGCGTGCCTGCCAGAACAACGTGGCAAGCGTCTTGCCACCCGATGCGCTGACCGAGCGCCACGTGGTCCGAGCCGCACGCTCGTTATAGTTGGCGGCCGTCCGGCTCCACGCATCCCAAATTTCAAAACCTTCATCGCCGAAGCCCTGCTTGAGCGCGAACGCCATATCGACCCATGTCTCGTAGTCGTCGGCCGGAATCACCGCAAGTGCAGCACGCGCACGGTCTGCATCATGCACTTCAGATGTCGTCATTGCAGGACTCCCATACTGAGCGGGCCGCTCGCGGCTGCATGCCGCGCCGATTCAACAAGATCGAGTTCAGCCACATCCAAATCGGCCACGCTCAGGTGACGACTTGCCTGGACAACTTTGCTGGCCGGGACGCCCAGCAGCGTGAAATGCCGTTCCACGTAAGCCACGGCGTCCTCCTCACTGATGTCGGTTAGGTTCGGCGGCAGGTCACGTGGATCCCATGCCTGTAATACTTCGAGGTATTCGGACGGCAGACTGACGAGCCCCGCACCGTCCGGATCGATCTCATCGGGATGCAGATCGCGCAATCGGCGCTCGACAACCGCACTGAAATAGGCCATGTTCAGGGCCGGCACGGACGGCGCAGGCAGGACGCGCGACGCAAACTCGGGATCGCGCCAGTAGCAGATCTTGTCGGCCAGGATCGGCTTGGTGTTTTCGAGCAAGATGATTTCCTTGTCACGCCCCAGTTCCTTCAGTTCCTGCGGCAACAGCAACGGCCGACGCTGTTCCGATACGCTTTCGCTCGAGCCACCACGGCCAAAGAGCACATTGGAGCGGCTCACACTGCGCGACTGGCCGGTGAATGTACCGAGCATTTCCGAATAGTCGTTCGCGTCCTTCTGCTCGCGCGGTGCATAGATAATCTGCATTGCATGGTTCGTAATGAACGTGCGCGCGTCAGCCCGCCCGTACACCGATTCGAGCTGCGCGATCGACTGGACGATCGACAGCAAGCGCAGGTTGTAGCCCGCCATATAAGCGACCGCGCGCGCAATGATCTGGATCTTCCCGATCGATGTCATCTCATCGAGCAGCAGAAGACACTGAAATTGCAGCGTGGAATCGGCTTCAGGTAGTTGCTTCGTGTTCAGGTTGACGAGCTGCGAGAACACAAGATTGATGAGCAAAGCCGCTTCGGACAGATGGTCGGGCGTAATGCCGATATAAATCGACATGCGACGACGGCGCACGTCGCGCAAATCGAAATCGTTCGCACTGGTCGCCGCGTCGACGAGCGGATTGGCCCAGATTGTGAGTGGCGCGTTGAACGTCGCCAGCACGCTCGCCAGTACCTTGTCGTCGTTGGACAGGAAGCGATTCAAGGCATCGATGCATTGCCCCGAGAGCAGCCCACGGTGCCGGACCAGCGCACGTTGCAAGTAGCCCTTGACCGGCATGCCATTGCCCGACGATTGGCGTAGCACCTCCCCCATCGTGACGGGAAAGTCGGGGATCGACGCTCCCTTGCCGGCTCGGCGTGCGTCGCGCCATTCGCACAGCAGGAGCACGATGCCGAGGAACAGATTTCTCGCCTGGTCTTTCCAGAAGTCGTCGTGACCGCCTGCGGGATACAACGCGTAGCCGATCGCGAGGATGTCGCCCACCCGAAACAATCCATCGGAGATCGCCGACAGCGGGTTGTAACGATGCGTCCGACCATCCTCGGCAAACGGGTTGAACAAGTAAACATCCTGCCCATGTGCTCGGCGAAAGCCCGCCGTGGCAGCATAGTTTTCCTGCTTGACGTCGAGCGCGACGACCGAATCGGGAAAGGTGAGCAGATTCGGGATCACTACGCCAACGCCCTTGCCCGAACGGGCCGGCGCCGCGAGCAGCACGAACTGCTGGCCGGCAAACCGCAGGTAGCGCCCACGCCAGACCCCCACGACAATCGCCGGCGGAGTATTGAGGTGGGATCGGGTCGTCATAGCAGCCCCGCCCGGCGGATTTCTGACTCGCTCGCAAAGCGCGCGCTGCCATACAGACGGCGTCGACTCGCTCCCGCCCGTAGCACATGCAGGCCCAGGACCGGACCGCCGAAGGACAGGAGTACGGCCAACAGCGCAGCGCCCGCGAGTTGGCGGCCGATATTCGGCATCATCCCGTCTCGCCATGCCAGCGCCGCATCGAGCCAGCCCCACAGTCCTGCGTGTAACGGATTGATTCGCAGACTGGCATACAGGAAGAACGACGCGAGCCAGAGCGACGCAGCGATTCCCCCCATCAGGCAAGCCAGCACCGCCACCGTCAAGGCTGCCGTCCGGGTATGCTCGAGCAAGGGGGGAGCGATATGGTCCATATTCGCCCCTACACGAATGCGGTGCGCGCCTTACGCACCGGATCGAACCAGACTTCAGTCATGCCCCAGCGCCTACCGATCTGTTCACCCATCGCATTGAATATCGGGCGTGACTCCATGTGCGCAACAACATCGACGGTCAGGAACAGCAGCCTCTTGAGCGCGGCATCGTCCCAGGCGGCGGCCTCGGGATGTTCCTTCGCCATCAGCGCGAAACGCTCGATTGCGACGGTTGCATTGGGTGCGTGATAGCTCGTGATCGAACCCGCATGCCCAGTCGTCAGGAGCTTCAGGAAGTCGTAGGCTTCGGCGCCGCGCAACTCAGCCAGCAGCACACGATCCGGACGCATGCGCATTGCGCTCGCAATCAGATCTGCGGGTGTTACGCGAGCGTGTCCGTGCCCGCCCTTGCTGTACTGCAAATGAACGCAATTCTCGATGTGCCGGATAAACAACTCGCGAACGTCCTCGATCGTCACGATCCGCTCGGTTGCCGGAATCGAACGGCACAATGTCTTCATGAAACTGGTCTTCCCAGACCCTGTATTGCCGACCACCGCGATATTGAGCCGGTCCCTGACAGCGCGGTCGAAGAAGGCGCCCCAGTCGTGTGCGTCCAGGTTTTCGATAAGCTTTCGGTCGTCGGCTCGCAATGCTGACAACGCTGAATCGAGTCTGTCCGGCCGGCGCCATACCGTCTCGTCGAATAACCCCTCATCACGACACGCATCAAGCGTCTTTTCGTCGGAGGACGGACGACGGATCGTGACCGACACCGTTCGCCGCGGCACGACCGGCGG
The DNA here is from genome assembly GCF_019091065.1 of Burkholderia sp. GbtcB21. NCBI lineage: Bacteria > Pseudomonadati > Pseudomonadota > Betaproteobacteria > Burkholderiales > Burkholderiaceae > Burkholderia > Burkholderia sp. GbtcB21. The sequence continues at coordinate 15,810 of NZ_JAGXKA010000033.1, read as the reverse complement.
CACCACGATCTGGATACGTGCATCGTTCGGCAGCAGCGCGGAAAGGACCGGATACTGAGACGATATTTCCTGGTGGGTCAGCGTGGCCACTGCTACGGCGAACGACATCAACCGGTCAAAGTCAAGATCCTCGCAATCATGGCCATGCCAGCCGAGCGAGTCCTCGGTCAAAGCACGCTGTGGCCGATTGATCACCAACTCTGTCACGTCGGGATCGTCGAGCAGCAGCGCAAATGGACGCATCAGTTCACGAACCGATGCGTCCTCCGGCAGCCGAACCAGTTCGGGGTCACATGACGAATCCTGCCCGTGTGCGCGAATCGTCATCGCATCCCCTCCGGCTGCAGGGCATACACCGATCCGAAGTCCAGATCGCGTGCAATCACAATCGTGAACTCCGCACCCTGGTTCTGGGTGAGCGTCGGCGGAATATTGATCGTGCTATCAAGCACGCGCGTGGCCATGTCGTTACCCTGCTGTTGCGTGCTCTGGAACACCACCGAGCCGTTGGTATTGCCGCCGCGCGTAGACAGATAGCCGATTGCGTCCTGAACTGAGCCGAGCAGCAGCGCCGCGCCGAAGCGCTCGCGCCAGTGGTTATCCACATAACCGTCAATACCCATTCGGCCGAGCGCATCGGCCGCCGGCGAGTCGATTTCGACCGTGACGCCGTAGGGCGTCTTGATGCGGGCCGACAGCACGAACACCCGCTTCTGGCCCGGGGACAGGTTCGAGCGGTACTGGCTGTTGATCTGCGAACCCCGTTCTATCAGCACGACGCTGCCATCGTCGGAATACACGTTCTTGCTCACGGTACAGGTCGACAGGCCAGCCTCCGTCGAGTCGAACGCCGTGTCGCCCACGCAGTCGATCTTGGCGCCTTGCGCGAGCACCAGACTCCGATTGCCGAGCGTCCCGGCCTGAACACGCGGCGTAGCGCTCGGCGTCAGCGCCTGACCGAGTGAGCTGCCAGCTTGCCCCGATCCTGGCGCTAACGCGCCTGCGGCCCTCGTGACACCTGCTGCAGCTGAGGAAGTTGCGTCCGTCACCCCATCCGACTCCAGCACGCCGGGCTCACCACCCGCTGAACCCTGTCTACCGACCGTTTCGAGCAACGGCGCGTCGTAGTAGCTGCGAGGAACTGCAGCGCGTACGGTACGAGCAGGCGCGAGTGCCCCCGCCGTGGACGCGGGAAGAACTGCAACCGGGCTTGCGGGTACCGGCGCCGAAGCTGGGCCGCCGGCCGACGACGCGGGCAGCTCCTTGAACAGGCGTCCCTGAGAAGATGTGCCAGCCACCGCATCGCGCCGCGCCTTCGCTTCGGCATCGTGCCGCGCGAGGAAACCGTGCACGGTCCACACCGCGCCGAAGCCGACGACCAACACGATTCCGATCGGCGTCAGCCACCAGGCGCGTGGACGAGCACCGCGGTATTGCCCCAGTTCCGGCATACCGCGATCTGCGGAAATACTTGATGTCCCCTCGTCCTGGTCGTGTCCAGACAGCGAGCCAGCTGCATCGTCAGGCTCGATCACATTGCGCGGGGTATCGTCATTCATCACGATGGCTCCGCAGCACGCGCTTCACTCCGTTGACCGTCGTGCCGTCACGGGCCGGTACGCCGTCCATGTCGTAAGCGTCGTTCCAGATTCCAACGACCTCTGCTGCCAGCCGCAACACGAAACGCTTCGCCACCTCGTGCACAACGATCGTGTCGCCGTCGATGTGCTTGTCGACGACGCTCTCCGTGCCGTTGTCTGCCACCCGAAAGATCGCTGGCATGCGTCGGTTGTTCGAAATGCGCAAATAGGTAAAGCGTCCGTCGTCCCATGCCGCAGTCGGTGCGATATCGTCGGAGTTCGGCATGACCTGCATCGAATATCGTGCGTTACGCACGGCTGCTGGCTGCGCAAGACGTTTCGCGACCAGCTCGACATCCGAATTCCCCTGTGCTTGCTTGGCCAACTCGTCCAGATAGACGAACGTCACGCGATACATCACACGGCCATTGCCGAACTTCGACTTGCGCGGAAGCACGACCAGATCGAAGCTGTAGCTGTGACGATCGGTGCGGATTTCGAGATTCGAGTCGTGCGCGGCGAGCTGCGGCTTCAGGTACACGTCGTGATCGCCCTTGTTTGCCACGACCTGCCAGCCGTCCCGATCTCCGGGTGCGACGACCTGAATATGCTCGTATGGCCCCAACGCAATGTGCGTCGCGAAGCCACGCTGGGCCTCGACGCGCACCACGTCATCCGCTCGATAGATCACCTGGCGGACACGCGGGTCGTTGTTCCATCCGGGCAGATCAACCGCCCGCACCACACCTGCGAACAGTAGGCTCGCCAGCGCGGTGGCCAACATAAGTATTCTCATGGCGTGGCTCCTGAAGCGGATGCCGATGGCGTATATTCCGCATCCCGGCTATAGGCAGTGACCTTGAAGCCGAACGGATTGGCGATCGCCACGCTCTCGCGTGTGAACACCGGCGGTCGGTAGGTATAAGCCAGCGTGATCACGAAACGCTGCGCAGGCTCGGCATGAGCCTCGCCGTTCTTGAACGACGTGCGCTCGACATGCACGACCGCATGGCCCGGTTCGTCGGGTGGCAGCGTGATCGAAAGAATCCGGACGCGCCGTTCGATACTCGCTCCTAACTGCTGGTCCAGTGCGTCCGGACCGCTGTAAATACCGCGATAATCGCGGGCGACGGCGTCATCGCTCATCGCGAGCACGCTGTCATAGTCCATCTGCAGCAGTCCCCAGTCGTAGCGCTCGCGGGCTCGCACATAGTTCTCGACCCAGTGCTTGTCCTGGATTTCCTTTGTGTGCACATGGCGCGCGTCGAGCACGTCGATCACCTGGGATTCGCCCGTCAGGCGATCGACCTCGATCGGCAAGGGGACCACGCGATAGAACGGCACCATCACCGCAAGCGCAATGGCACAAAACACCGCGACACCGACCGCCGCATACGCGACATACCACGCACGTCGTTCAGAGCGCTCCTGGAGGTCAGTCAGCGACGCCTCGATGTCGAGCACGCGGCCATAATCGTGCGACGCGTTCATGATCGGTCTCCGACATCCGACGATGCCGGCTGGTTCGGAGCGGTGAGCACCGCGATTGGCCTGTCCGGGACGGGCGGCACGCGGTTGATCGGCACGCGATGCAAACCGTCCGGCAACACGGGTTTCGGTGGCACGCTGCTGCAAGCGGCCAGACTCCAGGCGAGGCACCCGGCCAACGTCAGTGAGCTCAGCTCGAACATGGCGTCACCTCAGTTTCCGAATGACACAGGCACCATACGGTCCTGTGGCCGGTTGGTCTTGCCCGCTCGGCTCAATACCAGTTCGCTCCGCTGTTCGGCCACGAGCTTGTCCTCGGTCTCGGCCAGCATCCGGAAGAGCTGCAGCTTCGTCATCTCGTTGCCGACCGCTGTCGATTCCGTCTGAATGCGCGCCTGTAGCTCGGCCACGCCCTTCGGATCCTGCGTCGCATTGATCTGTTGCGCCAAGCTCTGGATCTGGTTCAGCTCCTGCAACTCGGTCTGGTATGCCTGCAGGCCAAACGCCTTATCCTGGTAGGGCTTGTTGAGCGCGCGCTGGCACAGCTGTCGATCGATTCCGGTCTGATCCTCGCAGTTGTAAATCTGACTGGCCGAGCGCAACGCCTGCGCGCTGCCGGTCAGGCCCGCGTAACCACCGTTCTGGATGGCGGTATAGACGCCCTGCCAGTTCGATGGCAACGAGTTCGCGACGATCGGATTGCTCAGCAGCGCACCGAAGCCGCGTGTACCGACCGTCGACTGGTATATCTGGATTTCCTGCTGCACCTGCTGCTTGAGCTGACCGACAGTCGCACTGGCCTGCACCACGTTCTGCGCGTCATAGACTGGGATCCCTTGCGCGTGAGCGCCGGCGCACCACGCCGCCCACATGCATACGGCACGCAACCATCTGCTTCGTCCGTTCATGGTCGTCACCTCCCTCTCAACTGTTCTGCTGGTCCAAATTCGCGCGCGCCACGCGCTGGTAAGCCGGCGCTGCGCCGCCGCCCAATCCACCACTCGATCCGCCACCTAAACCGGTCCGGTCGCGAATCTCACCTCCGGAGCGCGGTCCTTGTCTGTTACGGACGAGCACCCGGCCGAGCGCCGTGACGAGACTTCGCGACGCCATGCCAGCCGCAAACGCCCCAAAACCCGATAGGGTTGCGCCGCCAGACAGGCCGGCCGCAACAGACGGCAACTGCCAACCGACCATCGCGAGGAACAAGCCGGTCGCAAACATGCCAATCGCGGCGGCGGCCGGAGCGGCATCGTCAAGGGAGGTGGAAATAGCTTGCATCAGGGCTGACGAGTCGGCACCGGGTGAACTGCTCGTCGCATGGAGCGAGGTGAGCTCGGCCGAGAACGCTGTGAGCGCCATACCGAGGAACGCTGCGACAAGCACCTGCAGCAACGCGTAATTGGCAAGCTTCGCGGTCCACGCTTCGAAAAACCGCGCGGTCGGCGCAAATGCCCCGCACGCGATGAAGATCGGGCCCAGTCCGAGCACGAGTTCGAGCAGCATCCTCGCCATCACCACCTCGAAGGCCAGGACAATCAAAAAGATCGAGCCACCGAGCGCGGCAATTAGGCCGCAGAGGAAGTCCCCCATCGCGGCGGCCAGACCGCTCGGGCTGATCCCCTCATGCGTCGCCTTGCTGAAGTAGGCGTCCATCACGAGGTCAACTTGCTGGTCGTAGCAGTCGAGCGTCTGATAAATGCTGGTCGCAGCAGCCTGCCCCGTCACGCTACTGCCATTGGTCGAGCCGCATCCCGGATTACCCCCACCCGTCGCGTTCGCGGCATTCTGGATTGTCTGGGCCAGCCCCGCCGTCGCACCGTTGACCGCACCAACGACGTGCTGCTGGTAGATCCCAGCGCTCAATGCAAACGCCAGCGTGATCGCCACTTTCAACCCTCGCCAAGCAAATGCCGGCACGGCCTCGTGGGCCTCGCCGCGTACCACCGCGAGACCATAGGCCAGCGCCCAGATCGTCACGGCCGTGGTCGCAACGGGCACGAGTGCCCCGGAAAGCGCCGACGACACATTCGTCACGTAGCTCGACATGCCGTTTTCAAGGGTGCCACCCACGGCGGTAAAGAGGCCGCTCATCACGCACCTCCCGGACCTGGCTTTGAAGACGGTCGCGCTCCGACCTGCGCCGCGCGGCGCTTCGCGAGCTCATCATGGAATACGGGTAGCCAATCCTGCGGTGCGTCGCCGACCTGAGCGCGGATCGTGTCGAGCAATTCCACGTTGTCGGTCGTGCCAGAGAGCACATCGAGCACATCGCCGAGCCCGGCGAGATCGAGCCGGCCGATCGCGGAGCGATGGCCTTGCTTGACGAGGAACAGGCGGCTGCTCTCGCCCAGGTTGCGCACGATATTGAATTCCGCTTCGGTCAGCTTGAAGCCATGCACGTAATCGTCGTAGTCGGCGCGCGGATTCGGCAGGAAGAAGAATGTCGCGCTCTGCTCGATCAGCGCACTCGCGATGTCACTGCGCAACACATCGGCCGGTGACTGAGTGTCGAAAATCCCAAGCCCGTTTTGTTTGCGGATCGTCTTCTGCTTGTTTTTGGCGAAATCCGTAAAGACAGGATCGCTGAGCCGCTTCCAGAATTCGGTCATCACGTAAATGAAGCGTCGACCGTCAATCAAGTGCTCGGTCCGATGCAGCAGGTACATCGTGACGGGCGTCGACACCTCGGTATCGTCCAGCAGCTCGGTATCGTCGAAACCAAACAGGTCCGCGTGCGCCAGATCGATGTGATCGGCCGGATTGTCCAACACCCAACCCAGACGCCCGCCCGCACACCATTTCGCCAGTCGCGCGTGCAAGCTGTTTTCAACGACGTTCGGCAAAAGCTGCCGTACCATCGACAGGCGGCGCAGCGGTTTATCCATACGTGCGACCTCGCGAACAGCACGCGAGATGTCGAGTTCGTCCTTCGCCGACATCGGCGCACCGATGTCGACGAGTTTGCGCACAAGGCGCTCCCAAAAGTCGATCACCAGTTCATCCGGCGCCATCTGGAACGGATTCAGCCCAGTTGGTTCACCGCGGCGGAATACCGTATAGGTCCCACCCATCGCACGAATCGCGATCTCCGTGCCGCGGTCCTTGTCAAACAGCACGGCTGTGATGCCATACTTGGTCGCCATGGCCAGCAGGAATAGCTCGAGCACCGTCTTGCCCGCGCCGGCTCGGCCGATGATCTGGGTGTTGGCAAGCGCCTTCTCGTCGAACGAGTCCTGCTTGTCCGGTGTCGCGTGGAAGTTCAGATAGAGCGGCTGGCCGCTCGGCGTCTTGACGATCGTGATCGCCTCGCCCCACGGATTACCGTCGCGTTTGCCGGTCGCGAAGTTGTGCAGACTCGCCAGGCCACAAAAATTGCGCGACGTGAGCTTTACCTCACGCGGCCGGTAGCGCCAGTTGGCCGGCAGTTGCGCGAACCACGCCGCATCAGCCACCAGATCGATCAGTGCCGTCTGGAAGCCGGCATCGGCCAGTTGCGTACGGGCTTTGGCGATGCCTCGTGACACTTCGTCCAGCGTGTCACCGAGCACCGCCAGCGAATAGTGGTACTCGCCGAGAACGAAATTCCCGTTGATCAGCTCATCGAGCGCCTGGTCGATCGCTTCGACCTGGGACACAGCGACATCTTCGCCGGCGATGAGCTGATTGCGCTGCCGCTCTAGCGCTTCCTTCCCTGTGGGTTTGTCCAGGATCGTAAAGCTCTGCGTCTCGATATACTCGAAGTCGCCGTACAGCAAGCCGTTGAGCATGCCTGGTTCGGTGTCTTCCGGATAATCCTTGAGGTCGAGCATCGCCGCGAAGCGCGTTTTCGTCGGCATACGAATCTCGACTTTCTCGGCACCGACAAACAGCCGCGAAATCGGCAGCGCCTCGCGAATCGGGCCGGCAGGCACTGGTTCACGCTCCCAGACTCCGTTGACCAGATAGCCGAGCAATTCCAGCGCCGACGAATAGCGGCGCGAGGTCCGCCCGACGAGGCTGGGCCGGCGATAAACGCCAAGCGCAATCGGCTCGTACGGTTTGAGGCTGGATTCAACCTGGGCGGCGAGCTCCGTCATGACCTTCAATGCGTCGATCTGATCGCGTCGGATATCGTCGCGCGTGCGGCGTGCCGCACGGCTGAAGACACGTCCCAGTCGCGTGCGGTTTGGCCGGTAGACCACCGTCAGATACAACTCGTTGGCCATCATCCGGTAGCCCGAAAAGCTCCCGTAGTAGCGTGTCGCCAGCTCCTCGCAAAAGCGATTGCGGTACTGGGTCGAAAACTGGTCCGACACCCGCCGACGCAAACGATGCGACCACAGCGACACATGGCCACCCGCGAGTCCACGCACGAACTGGTTGAACCCGTCATGCCGCGCGATGATATCGGCTGGATCCGCCGCCTCAAAAGCGATGCCGGCGATCTTCCAGATTTGCACGTAGTCGCCTTCACGCGTCTTGATAATGTGGTCGGTCACATGTGTCGAGTACGGGATATAGCCGGCAAGCGGTACTTCCCGGTTCGCGACGGACACGATCGGCATCTTTCCCGCCATCTCACGCCCTCCTCTTCAGGCGCACCGGCACATAGGCATGCACGCCCCAGAAGCGGCGATTGCGCTGGCACAGCGCCATACGAACGCGTCGCCCGTGCTGCGCGAGCCGCTGGTCGTCATGGCGCGTGATCCACCGCATCGCGACGAACACGGGAATCATCAGAAAGAGGATCGCGACGCCCAGCGGCGGACTGGCCAGAAGTGCCCATATGGCCGGAATCAGCATGCCGCCGCCGATCATCAGGAACGGAACCAGCGGCACCCCCCACAGCATCGCGGGACGCGTGCAGCCTTTGAAGACGGGATCTTTGAGTGCGTGCATGGTTCGGCGCCGCCCGGATCAACTCGTCGGGATCAACATGCCGGCGATGACCGTCGCGCAACCGACGAACAGGCCGCCGATAAACACATTCGCGATATCACCGAACCGGGCGTGCTGGAACATCATTCGAAATCCCGCCCAGATAATGGAAATCGAACAGATCACGCCGCCGACGCTCAACAGTGTTGTCTGGATCATGTTCAGCAGCGCATTGACCTGAGAGAGTTGCGCCCATGCCGGAACAACGAACATCAGGGACGAAGCGGCCAGAGCGATTGCGCGAGCCGTGCTTCGCCCGGATAGCAGTCTCACCATCCACACATCGACCACCAATTTATTGCATCGCATTCCTAAGTACATGTCAGACTCCGCGTCGATTGATCACCACCTGATTCCTAAAATGAAGAGCTAGAACACCACTGCACTCGCGTCCGGTTCGCGCTCCGGATCCGCAGCGGGCGACACCGCATCCACTCCGTCGTAATCCCGTCGCGATGGCTGCTGAATCAAAGATCGAGAGCGTGATGAACGGATAGGCGGCACAGAACCGATCGGTAAGACTGGAATAGGCACGATCTCCGGTACGGAAGACTTCAGCGTCGCGGCGTTCTCGACGACATGCTGTACGTAGCCCGTCCGGTAGCCGGTCGAGAAATTACCGCTCGCATAGCAGGACAGGCCCGCACGCAGAGCGGCTTGGACATCAGATTGATGATCGGTCAGTACACGGAACTCGCTGGCCTTCGCCGCCGCGCTAAAACAACGGTGGAGGATCGCCGCACCGGCTGCCAAGTTGCGGCACGGCTCAAACGCGTTCTCGGGGGTCATGCCGTAGGCCGGCCAATTCACCCGATTCACCTGCGCGAGTCCGACGCTGAAGTTCCAGCCGGTCCCCTCCAACGCACGTGCTGTCGCGACCGCTTCGGCGGCACTCAATGGCTGTCGACGCAACCGACCGTGTACGACGCCAATCGCGTAGGGATTGAATCCAGATTCGGTCCGCACGATCGCCGCCATCGTGGTCGGGTCGATCTGCGGCGCACAGCGTTGCGCGATGGACAAGAAATCGAGCGGCATCATCGATTCCTCCAACCAAGTCGATTGACCTGCTGCAGGTGATCCGCTGTCGAATTTCCAAGGTCATAGGTCGACGGTGCGCTGCCAGCGCCATAGAATTTCGTGACCGTCGGTCTCTGGTTTCCGACACGCCGCCAGATACGATCATCGAGTTGATAGTCGACCTTGGCGTTGATCGCACCAATTGCCAGGCACATGCGTTCGCTCTGCTCCGACCCGGCCCAGTACAACATGGGTTCTCGGCAATAGCTGGCGTCGGCGAACGTGTTGGTCGCCGATCCGCCTCGCGCGCCACCTGTAGCGAAATCGCAAGTTGGAAACGGATCACCGTGTCGCAGCGCGTCCCATAATCTTTCGATTGGCGGTTCGCATTCTGCGTACTGCTCCGGGCCACCCGGATTAGACAGACACAACATCACCTGACAGCCCCAATCGTCCGCATGCGTCACATCGGGCCACGCCATGAACGTGCCAAGCACGACGGCAAGCGAAACCACACCGAAGCGCACAGTTCGACGTATATTCGGAATCGACGTGAACTTACACATGACACGCCTCGCTCCATTCCGACTGCAACGGGGCCTCGCGTATGGCATCGAGTCGTCGAGCGATCACATCGAAACACGCGCTCATGGCCATCCATTCGCGATGAACATTCACATCGCCCTGGACAAGTTCCGCTACCGATATCCCACATGCCTGCGCCCGCGGAATGACGTCGAACCGAGGCAGCAACAGATGGCCTGTTGGACTTTGGTCATGCGGAACCAGCCATGCGCCCATGGGCACCTCGAACCAACCACGCCGAGTCTGCTGCGAGGTCGGCTCGATGCAGTTGGGCACGATTCCGATAAAGCAGAGCGACGGATTGAGGCGCGCACGTACATCGCGCACGCCCTTTTCGCCGTTGACAAAATCAACGATCGGCTCCAGCGCGTCTGGTGACAACGTAACTGGACTGATCAGCGCATCCGCGAGCGCTGCCGCGCATACGGCACGCAAATCAGGCCACGGTGAACTATCGATCAGACAGATGTCGAACAATGCGTCGACCTGGGACAACAAGTGTCGCAAGTTGGCGTAACAACGCGCGCCGACCGGATCGTCCCGATACGCAATGCCGGCGATGGTGGCTGCGGCGAGCACCCCAATGTACGGTCTGGCCGTGTCAGACAGTCGATTGCGCCGAACATTGGATGATGGGCACTTCGTCATGCACGCGCAGGTGCCGCGTGTGAGCGAAATGGCACTGCATGCCGGCTCGGCCAGATCAAGCACCAACACCCGGTATCCACGTACCAGACGAAGATAATGGGCGAACTGACACACGAACGTCGTTCTGACTGTACCACCATGAGCCGAAGCCACTAGAAGCGATTTCATGACCGTCTTTCCTCGGATGAGCTCCGAGCGTCGACGGCCGTCCATGAAAAAGAGAACCCGCGGCGTTACAAAGACCACCGCGGGTTCAACGGGAATCTTGAAACCCAACCAACAAACAAAAAGCCTGCGATTGGGAACCAATCGCAGGCCTTCTCATGTGCGCTACGGCACGCCTTTCACAGACATCGATGCATCGGGGCCGCTAACGCGTACTCGGTCGTGCTACGCACGTTGACCGGATCAGATTGTTGGCTTCACTGTAGGTCAGCCGTCACGGCGATTCAAGCGCCGACGCTCGCCAACAGAACGCATCTCGTTCCTAGTCGCGCCGCAATATTCCTTGCTGTTCCTATATTTATTTTTTGTTCGGCAAGAACGTGATCTTGTCCACGACTCACCATCGCGATGCGCCTGCGCTTCGCTCTGCATGAGCGCCTATGCAACTGAACTCGCCGAACATTCATTCCGCGAACGCTACTGTGTGAACTTGCCTTCCTCAAGGGCGCGGGCAAGCGCGGACCGCGCAGCACGGAGTTCGAAATCGAACAGATGACGTGGATGGCGAACAATCTTCAGTCGTCGACACACGACCTCCCGACTCGCATGCCAGAGGTAGACCATCCGCAGAACCTCCCGATGTCGTGGCTGCAGCGTTCGCCACGCCCGGGTTACACGTTCGGCATCGCTGGGATCGTACGCGCCGCGATTCGACTGCCCCCAATTGCGAAGACGCTCATCGAGTAACGGCGATTGCTCATCGTGCTTCACCGCCATCTCCCCTGTCCTCCGTCTCGTGCGCCTGTGATGCTCGATATCGCGACGGATCGGCCAGGAATTGCTCGATATCGGTCGCCCGCCACCCTACCATTCGTCCACCAAGCGGAATGGCAGGCGGAAACGTTCCGTCTCGCATGCGCTTATAGATTGTCGATCTCGATAGGCCCGTGCACCGCTCGACTTGTCGGCGGCGCAAGATCGTTCGTGTTCCATCATCATTCCAAGACATGATTGGCCCTCCATATCCGGCACGAACATGGCCGGAACTGAAAGGCATTCAAGCAGCAAGGATGACCAGATACCAAACCCGTCGTACCGACGGGACATTCCGTCGGTTAAAAATGGTGTCTCTCCAGAGATTGCACACGACATGCTCGTGATCCGTCGCAGCGAAGCCTGGCAACGCCATCGTGTTTCGATGCGACCTTTCCACAGTGACCGATGTGGTATTGGTCACGCGGAGGCTGAAAGGATGATCGCAGGATGCGCTTACGGTAAGCTGTTTGGCTTCACGGCGCCGCGCCCGACGTCGGAATGGGTGACCGGATCTGTCCGGTCATGAATCGTTGAAGGTCTTCCCAAGCGGTGCAGTACCTGTGCATCGGCACCGCCGCCAACTGCTCGTCATGGACGACCAACAGCTGCTCGATCGTGGACTGCTCGCGATCGAGCAACAACCAGGCAGCGCCCTGCTCCGCACGTGCAATGCAGGCCTCCAAAGCGGCCTCGGCTTGCCGGTACAGGTTCAAATCCGCCCCCGCTCCCGTCTCGTTGCGCATATAGAATGCGAGATAGACGACCCGTAGCAGACAACTAATTTGCTCTTCTCCCCCGTGACCAGCCCTTACAGCGGCCAGTGCCATATGATTTTCGAGGGACAGCGCTCGGACCTTCGCGGTCGGCAACGGCAGAAGGTCGCCTTTGGTAAGCGGCTTGCGCCCCGCGCGTCGGACTTTCGGCAAAACCATGAGCCATGAAGTGTTCGTGATGATGTTGGGACATGATACCGCGAGCCTCACGTCGAGGCAGAGCGCACCGTGCTCTGTCGAATCGATGCGTGCGCAACGCAGCCGAAGTCGGATACCCGCCCGGCTGCGTTCTGCTGCAATGAAGCGGCGCAACTTAGAACTTGACCCGCATCCCAGCGCCTACACTATTGCCAGTCGACACACCTGTGATCGTGTCATAACGCCAAGCCGCATACACATCGGTCCGCTTCGACAACGGGTAGTCGTAGCCGAGCGCGAGCGTCGACCAACGGAGATGATCTCCGACCGACTGTCGCCGCCGCGTTCCCGCCCACGACATCAGTACGCTTCCTAACCCTATCCGAACGCTTGCCCCGAGCTGCACCGTATCGTCCGTGACGCGATTGTTGTTGTCCACGCGCTCGTACTGGGCGAACAGCTTGACCACACTCCACCGATACGCGCCACCGACCATCCATGCAGTCTGCGTAGTGGCGCCGTTCAGAAACAGCGATGCCGTGTGCAGACTCTGCACGGCGGCCGTCGCCGAAAACGGGCCGCCGAAATACAAGACGTTCGCGCTGTAGTTGGCCTGCCCGGCATGGCCGGCAACGCCGGCATTGCTGTAAAGCAGGCTTCCGGACAGACCGGCGACCTCGGGTGTCTGATAAAGGAGCGAATTATCGATCGCCGTGTCGCTCTGGAGTGACGCAGCACCCATGCCCGAGCCAAGGAAACTATGCACGACAATCGGCGAGAAGACGAACGAGTTGCCGAACGGATTGAACAGCAGCGTCGACACGAACAGCGGCGCGGTATTACGCCCCAGCGTCAACGCTCCGAAATGGCCGCTCAGACCAACGAAGGCATTTCGCCCGAAAAATGACTGTCCAGGAAACGAGCCGGCCTGGCCGCCGTTGATGCGATAAAAGCTCTCGAGGGTAAAGATGGCCTTCATACCCCCGCCCAGATCCTCCGTACCGGACATCCCCCAGTACGAAGTCGTCATCCCGCCAGAACCGACTTGCCACGCGTTGCCGGCTGCACCAGCAGGATGCACTTCGCCAACGAATGCGTCGGCCAACCCGTACAACGAGACCGAGGATTGTGCGTGTGCGAACCCCGCGAATGTACACATGACCAACATCACCGCCCACCTCCCTGCGCTACCCCGAAATTTTCTTGCCTGCATGACGTCTCCTTCCTCCTTGTGATGTCTTGTTCGTGTCGTGCCGTCTTGGCATCGACACTGTTCAGTCCGGTCGCACACGCGCGAGCGGTCTACCCCTGTCGGCCAGCGCGATCGCCACCACGATCTCGTTCGGCGCTGGCGCATCGGCGAGCGTCAGCGAGACCGTGTCAAAGTGGTCAAAGCTCCACATGTCGGTGCTGCCGTGGAGCGGAATGTCCACACATGCGCCTGGCGCGGCACGTTTGGTCACCGACGGAATCAACGACGTGGCGCCTGGCAAGCTCTCGCGCATGGCCCTTCCCATACGGGGATGCAAGAGTGCCGCCGCACATTCGAGCGGTACCGCGCTGCCCACGAGCGCGGCCTTGCCGTAGGCCTGAATTGCCGACGGCGCGACATCCAGCGCCCATCGCGCCCGTCCGGTCAGCAACGTGCCAAGCTCAGCGCCCAGTTCATAGAGCGGCTCGAGCGCCGCGAGCGGCGCGTCCGCGTGCCAGTCGTCGAATCGGAGAACTGCTGCCGCCACGACCTGCCGATGTGGCGGGTCAACCGGTACGTGCAACTCGGTGCGCCGCTCGAGGAGGTGGACGACGAATTTGGTGATGGGCGGATTCATGTCAGTACCTCCACGCCCTCAGTCTGGCCTTGCATTGCTTCTGGTGGAGCCGGAAACGGGCCACGTGCGGACTCGTACGCCCGTGCCGCGCGCAGCACCAGCGCATCGCCGCCCGACGGCCCGATGATCTGTAGGCCCGTCGGCAACCCGCCAGGCAAACCACACGGCACGCTCGCCGCCGGCAACCCAGTCTGGTTGCACCACGACGTCAACGGCGGCGCCATGCGCGAGTGCTCGGGGCGCCCCTCCGCGAGCGGTGGGGCACAATGGAATGTCGGCGTGAGCAGTAAGTCGTAGTCTTCAAAGAACGCGGCCATCGCGACCGTGAGCGCGTGGCGCGCCTGAAGCGCATCGACGAAGGTCGAAGTGAGGACGCTATCGCCCGCTTCAGCCAACGCAGACACATCCGGATCGAGCTGCGGCCGCGCAGAGGGAGGAAGCTGCCGGGCCCTTTGCGCAAAGAAGACCGCCCACTGGATTGCGTGCATGCGACTCTCCAGATAGCCGTCCAGCGGCTTCACATCCGTTTCCTCGACCTGTGCCCCGAGCGCTTCGAACAGGCCCACCGCCTGACGGACACTCACGGTGATGTCAGGCTCAACCTGCACACCCGCAGGCGCCGGGCAATAGGCAATGCGCAATCCGGCGATGCCATCATCCAGACCGATGCGCAGATCGGAACAAGCAGAAGCCGGTCTTCGAGCATCGCTCTGGCGGGACATCACGGTCAGCATCAGCGCCGCGTCGTTTACGCAACGCGCGATCGGACCGAGCGTCGACAGGTGAGTCCAACTCACCGCCGCGCCAGCTGGTACCCGGTTGAACGACGGTTTCATTCCGACCACCCCGCTCCAGCATGCTGGGACGCGGATCGACCCACCGCCATCGGTGGCCAGCGACAACGGTCCCATGCCGAGCGCAACCGCTACAGCTGATCCGCCGCTGCTCCCGCCGGACGTGAGACGCCGATCCCACGGGTTACGGGTAATGCCAGTGAGCGGGCTGTCCGTGACGATCTTGTTGCCAAACTCTGAGGTCGTGGTTTTGCCGAACAGCAGTGCGCCGGCCTGTCGCAGTCGCGCGACCGCGGGTGCATCATCGGCCGCCGGCGCGCTGGGTGACGTGAGTGATCCATATCGGGTAGGCAGTCCGCGCACGGCGACGAGGTCCTTGACCGAGACCGGGACGCCATCCAGAAATCCACATGGCTCCCCGCGCATCCAGCGTTGCTCCGACTCGCACGCGGCGGCCAGCACGCTGGCCTCGTCGAGGCTGCACACGCCGTTGACAAGGGGATTGACGAGCGCGACCTGGTCCAGAACCGCGCAAATAACCTCGACAGGCGAGAACGAGCGGCGCCGGTAGCCGACCATGAGCTGCTCGACGTTCATTCCCAGTACGTCATTCATATGTATTCCTAAATAATTGAGAGAAATTGGAACGGCCGGCCTCAAATCTGAAGTGCAACACTCTCGCTATCCGGTAATGTCCGCGAATGGCAAAGAGAACGTACCAACAACTTCGAGCTGAAGAACGTATGCGAATCGATTTCTGGCGGGACGAGGGTTTGAGCTTGCGGGCGATCGCCCGCAAGCTCAAGCGCGCGCCGTCGACACTGAGTCGCGAGCTGGCACGCAATACGCAGACCAACGGCCTGTACTGCCCGCGTGTCGCCCAAGCGTCCCGCAACACTCGTCGGCAGGCCGCCCGGCCGACGCTGAAGCTTGCACCCGACTCGGTTCTCTGGGATGTCGTTTGCCAGCTTCTGCGCGAACGCCAGTGGTCGCCGCAGGAAATCGCGGCTACCCTGAAGCGGACCTTCCCCGACGATCCGAGCCTGAACGTGTC
>NZ_JAGXKA010000329.1:0-254 GCF_019091065.1 Burkholderia sp. GbtcB21 | reverse complement strand
CCGAGCGTGCAGTGGACGGTCTGCATGCCGTCGGTGCCGAGGGCATAGACGATCGTGTCCGCGGTCGCCGTTTCATCTTCGACGATCAGGATCTTGGGCTGGTTCATGGTCTCAGTCTGGGCTCGCGCGTTTCCGGTGCGACATTGTACGCACGGCCGGCCGCGGCGCGTGCCGCAATGCGGCGGGCCCCGCCCGCGCGCGCTACGCCACGCGGCCGTTCACCGGGATCGGCGCGCCGGGGATCGCCGGTGCGT
>NZ_JAGXKA010000328.1:0-255 GCF_019091065.1 Burkholderia sp. GbtcB21 | reverse complement strand
CGACGTTCCTGGTCGAGTTTAACTCTAGCCTCGTCTAGTTGCGACTGAGTATATTCGAGTTGTTGCTTCAACCGTTTAGCTTCCTGGATTGACAAGTCGTACTGTACGTCAACGATCTCCTTATCACGTCTTAGATACGTGATTAGCTCGCGGAGCCCGTCCACTGATCTGTCCGAATTTGTAATGAAAATAGCAGTGTTTGATTCGGGATCATCGACTGAGGTGGCTCGAGCCTGCTGAAGCGATTGCATATGC
>NZ_JAGXKA010000327.1:0-255 GCF_019091065.1 Burkholderia sp. GbtcB21 | reverse complement strand
TCATGTTTTGTTTTTATCGACAGAATGTTATCGAAAGTATCTCGATAGGTTCTCGATAGTATCAATTAGTCTTTTCTTGCTATAATGTTTAGTTGTTATCGACAGATTATCGATGAGTTCTCAATAATATTTACCCTTTGTGGGTTGTCATTTGGTTATTGTCGTCAGTTTATCTAAAGTATCACGATAGGTTCTCGAAAGGAATAAGAGTTTTTACGTGCTATGATGTTTAGTTGTTATTGTCATATTGTCGAC
>NZ_JAGXKA010000326.1:0-255 GCF_019091065.1 Burkholderia sp. GbtcB21 | reverse complement strand
GCTTACGGTCGATCATTTCTTTGCGCTCAGCAATCCCGCCTTGTCGTGCGCGCCGCTTAAAAAATCATTTTCCAGCGCCAGTTGTCCGATCTTCGCGTGCCGCGATTTCAGATCAACCGGCGGCTCGTTCGTCGGCGTACCGCCCGCGCCGGACACGTCCGCCGCGCGTTCCTGCAATTGCCGTTTCCATTCCGTGTTCTGGTTCGGGTGCACATCGGACTGCTGTGCCAGTTCGGCCAGCGTTCGCTCGCCCTT
>NZ_JAGXKA010000325.1:0-256 GCF_019091065.1 Burkholderia sp. GbtcB21 | reverse complement strand
ACCACTGGCTCTGACCGTAGTTCCAGTGGCAACTGCCACAGCTGCGCAGGACCTGATAGTGTTGGCGGCCCATAGATTGGAACCATTGTATGACCGGTGCCGGAAGCAAGCACCTCCGGTATTCCTGGGAGGTCCGGACGTGATGAATGCCGAGCAGTGGCTGATGGGGATCACCAAGATTCTAAACTTTATGGGTGTCACCGGGTACGACAGAGTGGGGGGTGCCACTTTTCAGTATAAAGCAGACACTCTGGTC
>NZ_JAGXKA010000324.1:0-256 GCF_019091065.1 Burkholderia sp. GbtcB21 | reverse complement strand
ATATAAAAATTAAAATAAAATAAAATAAATATGAGAAACTGTACCTAATGAAGCATATATCAGATTTGTTTTTTTGAAAAGAGATTTTTTTTTTTTTTTTTTTTTAAAAAAAAGCATATATCAGATTAGAAAAAGAATGCACAAATATATCTGCAACAAATTAAAATTAAACCTAACAAATAAAATATTCTACAAACACAATTACAACCATCCTCATATAAACACAAACTCAAACTCAGAATCTGTGGAGGAAAAA
>NZ_JAGXKA010000323.1:0-256 GCF_019091065.1 Burkholderia sp. GbtcB21 | reverse complement strand
TGGTCGTGTCGTCGCAGCACTTCGCGTCGCAGATCGGCGTCGACATCCTGTAGCAAGGCGGCAACGCGGTGGACGCGGCGGTGGCGGTCGGTTATGCGCAGGCGGTGGCCAATCCGTGCTGCGGCAACATCGGCGGCGGCGGCTTCATGGCCGTGCACCTGGCCGACGGCCGCGACCGCCTCATCTACTTCCCCGAGGCCCCGCCCGCCGCGGGCACCGCGAACATGTAACTCGCCGGGGCGGGGAACGTGCGCCC
>NZ_JAGXKA010000322.1:0-257 GCF_019091065.1 Burkholderia sp. GbtcB21 | reverse complement strand
AGTTCCTCCCCCTTGACCATTGTTATCGGGCTACTGGTTTTGGTTTGGTTCCACCTGAACCATTCATGGTGTGTCCCCATTTTTTTCCACCTGATTCAAACCTGTTTTAACTTCTACGTTTGTACCTGTAGGGTTAGTTTCTTCCATTCCTGCACTAGACTTTTCATTAGGTAAACAAGGAAAAATATTTTCTTGGAATATAATATCTATACTATTCATAGTTTTAAATCCCCATTTTTCTTTTACCCAAAGTCTAT
>NZ_JAGXKA010000321.1:0-257 GCF_019091065.1 Burkholderia sp. GbtcB21 | reverse complement strand
CGAAGATGAAAGATATTATGGTCCTTTTGGGATTCGAGAATTCATGAAGAGAGAACAAATCACGCCGTGTATGGGATAGCATCTGTAGCTATCTTCCAATCATCTCTTTTCAGTAGGACTCTTCCTCTAACGCCTCTCCGAAATGGAGATCGCCTCGAACACTATCTTTGAATTCTTTCGCGTAAAAATGGAAGAATATCGTAGGTAGATCCACCTGGGTACTTGACTTGTAGAGCTTATTATCCCATGAGAGGATC
>NZ_JAGXKA010000320.1:0-257 GCF_019091065.1 Burkholderia sp. GbtcB21 | reverse complement strand
AACAATTTTACAAATGTTACATCATTTTTCAAGTCTTTATCTCAAACAAAGAGTTTTAAAAGCATCAAATGTGTCAGATTATTAAGTTATAAAATCTACCGAGGTAAATCGAGAGAAATCATCAAAACACACAATAAATATATCGCTTACCATTCAGACTTTCAACTTGAATTAGACCTATAAGAACCATGGGAAGCAATTCCAATATTTTTGTGATATTGATATCTAATAGACTTTTGTGAGTGATTTTCAATTGC
>NZ_JAGXKA010000032.1:0-29717 GCF_019091065.1 Burkholderia sp. GbtcB21 | reverse complement strand
TCGTAGACCATCACGTACAGGATCGGTGCGAACGTCTCGCGCTCGACCACCGCCGATTGCTTCGGCATCCGCACGATTGCCGGACGCACGTAGTACGCATCCGCGTGACCGACGTCGACGCGCTCGCCGCCCTTCACTTCGCCGCCCTGCTCGCGTGCATCGGCCAGCGCCTTCTGCATCGCGTCGAACGATGCGCGATCGACCAGCGGGCCGACCAGCGTGCCTTCTTCGAGCGGGCTGCCGACCTTCACCGATGCATACGCCTTCTCGATGCGCGGCAGCAGTTGCTCGACGATGCTGCGATGCACGATCAAGCGGCGCAGCGTCGTGCAGCGCTGGCCGGCCGTGCCGACCGCCGCGAACGTGACCGCGCGCACGACGAGGTCGAGATCGGCGCTCGGCGCGACGATCATCCCGTTGTTGCCGCCAAGTTCGAGGATGCCGCGCGCGAGACGCTGGCTCAGCACCTTCGCGACTTCCGTGCCCATCCGCACGCTGCCCGTCGCGCTGACGACCGGCACCTTCTTCGACGCCGTCAGCACCTCGCCGACATCGCGCATGCCGAGCACCAGCTGGCTCAGCCCTTCCGGCGCGACGCCCGGATGCGTCTTCCCGAACTCGCGCAGCGCCTTCCCGAGCAGCACGTGGCAGGCGATCGCGGTAAGCGGCGTCTTCTCCGACGGTTTCCACACGACCGGGTCGCCGCACACGAACGCGAGCGCCGCATTCCACGCCCACACCGCGACCGGGAAGTTGAATGCCGAAATCACGCCGCACACGCCGATCGGGTGCCACGTTTCCATCATCCGGTGGCCCGGGCGCTCCGACGCGATCGTGAGGCCGTAAAGCTGGCGCGACAGGCCGACCGCGAAATCGCAGATGTCGATCATTTCCTGCACTTCGCCGAGGCCTTCCGACGTGATCTTGCCGGCCTCGAGCGTGACGAGGTGGCCAAGCGCGGCCTTGTGCTCGCGCAGCACATTGCCGAACACGCGCACGAGCTCGCCGCGCACCGGCGCCGGCACCGTGCGCCACTTGAGGAATGCGTCGTGCGCGGCGTCGATCTTGCGCTCGGCGTCGGCGGGCGTGTCGACGGCCAGCGTCGCGAGCGTCGCGCCGTCGAGCGGCGAACGCGCGGTCAGCGCATTGCCTTTCCACTGGGCGAGATCGATATCGAGCGCGGCAAGAATGTCGTTGAATTGCATCACTTCCTCTTCAGGGACAGATTGATCGGTGCGGCGGCAGCGCCGCCCGCGTGATTCGATTGGAGCGCGTTCGCGCGCCCTGTGCAAGCGGATGCGCAGCTCGGCAGGCCCGGTGCGCCGCACGGCGCATCGCGCTGCGCCGCCGCCGAAAAGCCCGGCCGGACGGCGCGCCCCAGCCTCGCGAGGCACGATCCATGAAACACATTGTCGGCGGCCACAAGTCGGGCCGCTATTGATATTAACTCACGACTTCATTCCCAAAACGCAACACCTCGGCGACCCGGACCGATGCTTTTTAGTGCCGATATGGGACCTTTCCAAAGCCCGTAGCAGGGCGGCCGGACGCGTCCTGACGCAAAGCAAGTTGATGACAAAGCCGCATCACCCTGTTCGGAAATATCGTTTGCCGCTCGTGCATCGGGCACACACAATCGGTGCGACGTCGAGGTGCAACGCACCCGGCGCGCCGCCGGCCGCCACTACGGCAGCCGGACGACAGACGAACGCGACACGCATCGCGGCCCGGCTCATCCGGCCCGTTCCCGCGAAGCACCACCGCTACCCGGCCGGCAACGCGTCGCGCTTCGTCGCCGAAAAACAATCCCGGAGACAGCGCCCAGCACCCGCCATGCATTCAGATGCCCGCCCCGATTCGCCCCGTCCGTCCGGCTCGCCGCCCGCGAAGCCGTCCCTCCACCGCGCGCTGCAGGCCCGCCATCTGCGAATGATCGCGATCGGCGGCTCGATCGGCACGGGCCTGTTCGTCGCGTCCGGCGCGTCGATCTCGCAGGCCGGCCCCGGCGGCGCGATGCTCGCGTACATGGTGATCGGCCTGATGGTCTATTTCCTGATGACGAGCCTCGGCGAAATGGCCGCGTTCATGCCCGTGTCGGGTTCGTTCGCGACCTACGGCGCGAAGTTCGTCGACGAAGGCTTCGGCTTCGCGCTCGGCTGGAACTACTGGTACAGCTGGGCCGTCACGCTGGCGGTGGAGCTCGTCGCCGCGCAGCTCGTGATGCATTACTGGTTTCCGCATGTGCCGGGCGTCTGGTGGAGCGCGCTGTTCCTCACGCTGATCTTCGCGCTCAACGCGCTGTCGGTGCGCGGCTTTGGCGAAGCCGAATACTGGTTCGCGCTGATCAAGGTGCTGACGGTGCTCGCGTTCGTCGGCGTCGGCCTGCTGATGATCTTCGGGATCATGCAGGGCGGCCCGAGCGCCGGCTGGGGCAACTTCACGATCGGCGACGCGCCGTTCGCCGGCGGCTGGGCGACGATGCTCGGCGTCGCGATGATCGCGGGCTTCTCGTTCCAGGGCACCGAAATGATCGGCGTCGCGGCCGGCGAATCGGAGAACCCGCGCACGACGATCCCGCGCGCGGTGAAGCAGATCTTCTGGCGCATACTGCTGTTCTACGTGTTCGCGATCTTCGTGATCGGCGTGCTGATTCCCTATACCGACCCGAGCCTGCTGAAGAGCGACGTGACCGACATCGGCGTGAGTCCGTTTACGCTGGTGTTCCGCCACGCGGGCCTCGCATTCGCGGCCGGCGTGATGAACGCAGTGATCCTGACGGCCGTGCTGTCGGCCGGCAACTCGGGCATGTACGCGTCGACGCGGATGCTCTACAACCTCGCGGTCGAAGGCCGCGCGCCGAAGCTGTTCGCGAAGCTGTCGCCGGGCGGCGTGCCGCGCAATGCGCTGTACGCGACGACCGCCGTCGGCGCACTGTGTTTCCTCACGTCGCTGTATGGCGACAAGACCGTCTACCTGTGGCTGCTGAACACGTCGGGCATGGCCGGCTTCATCACGTGGCTCGGCATCGCGGTCAGCCACTACCGGTTCCGCAAGGGTTTCCTCAAGCAGGGCTACCGGCTCGACCAGTTGCCGTACCGGTCGAAGTGGTTCCCGTTCGGCCCGCTGTTCGCATTCGCGCTGTGCGCGGTCGTCGCGCTCGGCCAGGATTACCAGGCGTTCCTCGCCGACAAGGTCGACTGGGCCGGCATCGCCGCGACCTACATCGGCCTGCCGTTCTTCCTCGCGATCTGGCTCGGCTACGCGCTCGTACGCAAATGCCGCCTGGTGCGCTACGAGGACATGGAGATCGCGCCGTGGATCGAACGCAACGCGACGCCCGAAGCAGCACCGCGGGCCGAAACCGGCTACGCGGGCTACGTCGCCCGCCCGGCCAACCCGGCGCCGGGCGCCTGACGGCCCGCCTCGCGCCGGCCGCTGCCCGGTCGTGGCAGCCGGCGCCCTGCGCCCCCATTCGACGCGGCGCGCGCGTTCAGGCAAGATCGACGCGCGCCGTCCGTTTTTCCGCCGTTACGAGTCATCGAATCGAATGCAGAACTTCTACGAAGCCACCGTTACCCGCCAGCCCTACCCGCAACTGACCGGCCCGATCGACACGCAGGTCTGCATCGTCGGCGGCGGCCTCGCCGGCCTGTGCACGGCGCTCGGCCTCGTCGAGCACGGCGTGCGCGACGTCGTCGTGCTCGACAGCGAACGGGTCGGCTTCGGCGCATCGGGCCGCAACGGCGGCTTCGTATTCGGCGGCTACAGCCTCGACAACGCCGACCTGCTGCGCACGCTCGGCCGCGACGAAGGGCGCCGGCTGTACCGGCTCACCGTCGATGCGGTCGACCTGATCCGCGCGCGGATCGCGCGCTACGGGATCGACTGCGACATCGTCGATGAGGGCGTGATGCTCGCGAACTGGTTCGACGATCCTTCCCGGCTCGACAGCGTGCGTACGCTGATGAAGCGTGAACTCGGCGTCGACTGGGAACCCGTGTCGACGGACGCGCTGCGCACGCGGCTGAAGACGCAGCGCTATTACGGCGGCCTGTTCGAGCCGAACGCATTCCACTTCCATCCGCTCAAGTACGTGCTCGGCGTCGCGGCGGCCGCATCGCACGGCGGCGCGCGCGTGTACGAGCGCTCGGCTGCGCTCGGCATCGCACGCGAAGGCGCCGGGTACGTCGTGCGCACGGCGCAGGGCGCGGTGCGCGCGAAGGACGTCGTGTTCGCCGGCGGCGGCTACGCGCGCGGCGTGTCGCCGCGCATCGAACGCGCGGTATTGCCGATCGCCACCTACGTGATCGCAACCGAACCGCTCGGCGCGCGGCTGCCGGACGCGATCGACGCGCCGTACGCGATCTACGACACGCGTTTCGCGTTCGACTATTACCGCCCGCTGAAGGACACGCGCATCCTGTGGGGCGGCCGGATCTCGGTGCTCGACCGCGGACCGGACGCGATCGCGCGCCTGCTGCGGCGCGACCTGCTGCGCGTGTATCCGCAACTCGAAGACGTGAAGGTCGACTACGCGTGGGGCGGGCTGATGAGCTATGCGCGGCACAAGATGCCGCAGATCGGCCGCGACGCGGACGGCGTGTGGCACGCGATCGCGTTCGGCGGCCACGGGATGGCGCCGACCACGGTCGCCGGCGAAGCGCTCGCGGCCGCGCTGGCCGAAGGCCGGCCGGTGCCGGACGGCTTCGCCGCGTTCGGGCTCACGCGCACGTTCGGGCTGGCGGGCCTCGCCGCCGCGCAGCTCACGTACACGGCATATCAGGCCCGCGACGCGCTCGCGTCCTGCCGCCGCTGAGCGCCCCGCGGCGGCCGCAACTGCCCGCCGATTAGAGCGGAAGGTCGGCAGGACGCGGATTTCCCACATGCTAGAATGCCTCGTCCAAGCCGCCGCGAAGCCAGAACAAATTCACATGAAAGCAGGAAGCAAGGCCGCCACGTCCGAAAGCCGCGCGCTTGCGTCCGACGCGCGGCGCAAATACGATCCCGAGCAAACCAAGCGCAACATCCTCGATGTCGCCACGCAGGAATTTTCCGCGATGGGCCTCGCCGGTGCGCGCGTCGACGCGATCGCCGAGCGCACGAACACGACGAAACGGATGCTCTATTACTACTTCGAAAGCAAGGAAGGCCTGTACGAGGCCGTGCTGGAGAAGGTGTACGGCGACATCCGCGCGCTCGAGCAGGAACTGCACGTCGGCGACATGGAGCCGCGCGAAGGCATGCGCCGCCTCGTCGAATTCACGTTCGACTATCACGACAAGCATCGCGACTTCGTCCGCCTCGTGTCGATCGAGAACATCCACGGCGCGAAGTATCTCGAGCAGCTCAAGTCGTTCAAGAACCGCAACGTCAGCATCATCAAGACGCTCGAGGAACTGGTCGAGCGCGGCGCGGCAAGCGGCGCGTTCCGCAAGGACATCGACGCGTTCGACCTGCACCTGCTGATCAGCTCGTTCTGCTTCCACCGCGTGTCGAACCGCTACACGTTCGGCGCCGCGTTCGGCCGCGACCCGTCGGCGCCGCGCCTGCGCGCACGGCATCGAGACACGATCGCCGACGCCGTGCTGCGCTACGTCGCCGCGTAAGCGGCGGCTGCCCGGGCTCCCGGGCAGCGTACCCCAGGGCACGAAGCAACCGTGCCCTTCTCGCGTCAATTCGTCGGCGCGGTCGACGCCAGCGCGATCCGCGCCTTTTCTTCCGGGCTTCCCGCCACGTAATACTTTTTCGCCCAGCTCGAATCGGGCGCGAGCGCGAGCCGCGCATGCGTGCCCGTGCCGGCGCCGTGCTGCTTCGCACTGATCGCCAACGCCCGTGCGCGATAGTGCTCGTAGAGCCGCAGGAATTCCGCCAGATAGATCGCCGCGATCCGCTTGTCGCGAATCTCGAGCAGGTTCTCGTCGTTGTACTGCTCCGAATTGCGGCTCATGTTCGCCGAACCCGTATACACGACCGGATTCGCGCCTTCCGCATCGATCACGATGAACTTGTGATGGATCACGACGGGCGGATAGGCCGGCGCCGGCTCGCCCGGAAACTGCCGCAATTCCGGCTCGAAGCCCTGCGGCACCGTCGCCGGCGAGAAGTACTCGGCGTCGATCACGTCGTGGTTGTCGCGGCTGCGGTGATACAGCTCGAGGTTCGCGAGCGTCGCCGCATCGAGCGGCTGGCCGGCCTGCTGCGCGGCATCGGCCTTCGTCGCGCTGCCGATGTTGATCTTGTTCACCAGGCCGAACATCATCAGCCCGCGGTCGCCGGCCGCGAAGCACGCGTCGCGCAGCGCCGCGTCGGTCGGCATGAACAGGCAGAACGACACCGAATGCTTCGCGGCCGCAATCGCGGCGACGATCGTGTCGATCTCGGTGCGCTGCCCCGACGGTTCTGGCGAAAACGCCAGCCGCACCTGTGCGCTGCCGATCGTCATCGGCGCCGACCAGCCCGGCGACAGCCGCGCCGTCTCCGCGACCGACGGATTCGCGGCCAGCGCATGCGCGCGGTCGTTGTACAGCGCGGCGAGCGCGGGCGAGTCGAACGCGTGCAGCACGTTGGCCTGCTCGGTCAGCCCCTCGGTCGTGAAGTTCGCGGAACCGGTCAGCACGCGCGCGGGCGACGGGTTCGACGGCGCATCGGTCACGATGAACTTGTCGTGCATGATGTGCGTCTTGTCGCGCGGCGCGAGTGTCGCGAGCCCTTGCAGCGCGTCGACGGCCGGCTGGTTCGGCGAAGGCAGCGGCGGCTTGCCCTGGCGCGCCGTCGTGTGCGCGTCGTAGACGATCGCGAGCGACGCGTCGCCGTGCTTGCGCCCGAACGCTTCGAACGCGGGCAGCGCCCACAGCGTGTCGGTCAGGTGATAGACGACCGACGCCGCGCGCGACGCGGGGTCGAGCATCTCCGCGAACACCTGCTCCATGTCGTTCGCGAGCCACGTGCGCAGCTTCAGCGCCCGCGCACCGCTCGGTGCCACATGCGGCGCGAGCCCCAGCGCCGCGACCTGCTTCGCGAACGCCTGCGAGCTCACCACCGCGCGGTTGAACCACGTGCCGATGCCGTCCGCGATATGCGCGGGCAGCACGACGTCGCACACGCCGACCTGCGCGTCGAGCACCTGCAGATTGTCGGGCGTGCCGACGACCGGATAGACGTCGTAGCGGAACGACGCGCCGCGGTCCTGCGGATCGATGCGCGCGTCCCACCACATGAATTTCTGGATCGGCGCCTGGTCGGTCGGCGCGTCGCCCTGCGTGTCGGCGGCCGGGCCGTCGAACGTCAGCCGGTTCGGCAGCCAGCTGTCCGGCGCGCGCGTCTTGCCGTCGGCCGAACAGAAGCCCGGCGTGCGCCGGATCGCGAAGCCGAGGAAATCGTTGCGCGACTGCGCATCGGCCCAGTCGAAGGCCAGCAGGACGAGAGTGGGGGAAAGATAGCTGCGCACGCTGACGGTCATTCGTTGCTCCCTGGCCGCGAGGCCGGTCGAAATGAATGGGTCAGTGTCGGCAGAGGTTCTTCCCGCAGGATGACGGTCCGATGAACCTTGTATGTCGGAAGCGCGTCAGTCGCACACGAGCAGTTCGATCCCGCGCACGGTCAGCGCGCGGCGCACGGCCTTGTCGGGTGCGCGTTCGGTCACGAGATAGCGCGCGGCGGCCGCGCCGTTGATCCGTACCGGCGTCACGCGGCCGAATTTCGAATGGTCGGCGACGATGATCGCCGTGCCGGCCGCCGCGATCATCCGGCTGCGCACTTCGGCCGCGATCCGCGAGTAGTCGGTGCACTCGCCGTCGGCCGTGATGCCGCCGGCACCGACGAACGCGAAATCGACATGGTATTGCGCGAGCTGGTGGATCGTGTCGAGCCCGAAGGTTGCGTCTTCGTCGTCGGACAGCTCGCCGCCGAGCAGCGTCACGCGGTTGCCGTTGCGCCGCGCGAGCACGAACGCGGTGCGCCAGTCGTTCGTGTAGATCGACAGCCGGTGCCGGTCGGCGAGCGCAAGCGCGACCGCATGCGGCGTGCTGCCCGAATCGATCAGCACCGATGCGTCGTCGGGCACGAATTCGGCCGCGCGCCGCCCGATCGTGCGCTTCGCTTCGGCGTTCGCGGCTTCGCGCTCGGACAGGCTCGGTTCGCGGCGGTCGGCGGCCAGCGCACCGCCGTGCGTCATCACGAGCAGGCCGCGCGCGGCAAGCGCGTTCAGGTCGCGCCGCACGGTTTCGCGCGACACGTCGAGCGAGCGCACGAGTTCCGCGACCGACAACGCGCCCGACCGTCCGAGCTCCGACAGGATGTATTGATGACGTTGTTCCGCCAGCATCGCGTGTGCGCCCGGGGCGACTGGTAATGGGTAAGCTGGCCATTGTATTACGGCCGCTTTACCGGTATTTGACTGCGGCGCGAAACGCGGCCGGGCGGCCGGCCGCATTCCCCGAAAGCGAAATTCTGTATTGCCTGACGCGCGCGAATCGGCACGCCGCCGGTTGCTACACTTTGCGCTTCGCCGAACGACAGACCAAGCAAAGGGCTCGCACCATGTATCGCAAAGGCAGCGTGATCGAAATCCAGTTTCCGCCCGAACGACTCAACGATGCGGCCGGCGATCCGTACTGGATCGACCTGACGCTCGACGAGGCGCGCCGGCTCTACGAGCAGCTCGCCGCGCGCTTCGCGACCGACGCGCGCGCCAACCAGCCGCTCGACACGTTCTCGATCGACTGATCTCCGCAGCTTCGCGCTTGCCCTCATCGCAAGCGGTGCGGCGTCCTACCCGTCCGCGCCCCGCTCGCGCCCGCCGATAGCCGGCCCGCGGCGGAAGCCGGATGCCCGGCACCCAACGACCGTCGGCGCATTCGCACGATGCGCGGTCCGAGTGCAGGATTCGACAAGACGCCGGTGCCGCTTCCCGCGATACTGGCCGACTTTACGGTTCCGTCCGGCCGCATCGCGGCCCGCCTCGCATGCTTACCTCGATCGTCGCCGCCGCTTTCGTCGCGCTGTGGTCCACCGGCTTCATCGTTGCACGGGCAATCAAGCCCTACGCCGATCCCAACCTGTTCCTGCTCGCGCGTTTCGCGGGTACGGCCGCGCTGTTCGGCGCGGTTGCGCTCGCCGCGCGCGCGCCGTGGCCGGCCCGCCGCGAGTGGCCGCGCCACCTGATCGCGGGCGCGCTGCTGCAGGGCGTCTATCTCGGCGCGAGCTACTGGGCCGTCGCGCAAGGGTTGAACGCGGGCGTGATGGCGCTGCTCGGCGCGCTGCAGCCGCTCGCCACCGCCGTGCTCGCCGTCCCGCTGTTCAACGAGCGCCTGCCCGCGCGCGGCTGGTTCGGGATGGCGCTCGGGCTCGCCGGCGTCGCGCTCGTGCTGGCGCCGAAGGTCGCGGGCGGCGTCGCGCCGCCGCCGGGTGCGGCGCCTGCGTGGTTCGTGGTCGCCGTATCGGTGCTCGCGGTCGGGTCGATCACCGCCGGCTCGCTGTACCAGAAAGGCAAGCTCGCGCAGAGCGACCTGCGCACCGCGGTCGCCGTGCAGAACTTCGGCGCGGCGATCGTCGCGGCGATCTTCGTCGTGCTGCTTCATGAAACGCGCTGGATCGGCGCGCCGGCGCTGTGGGTGTCGCTCGTGTGGGGCGTCGTGTTCCTGTCCGGCGGCGCGGTCACGATGCTGATGTGGATGCTACGGCGCGGCAACGCGGCGCGCGCGACGTCGCTGCTGTTCCTCGCGCCGCCGCTTGCCGCGCTGCAGGGTTACCTGCTGTTCGGCGAAACGCTCGCGGCGATCCAGCTGTTCGGCTTCGCGCTCGCGCTGGCGGGCGTCGTGCTCGCGCGGCGCTGACGCGGGCGCACATGCGCGCGGCCGTGCGGCCGCGCCGACGCTTGCCGGCAAGCTCAAACTCATCGAAGCCGGCCTCACGGCCCCCCGTCCCGCGGCATCCCGCACCCGCCCGGCGCACCATGCACCACGGCGACGCAGCGCGTCTCGCCGAAGCAACGCCAGACGGCCGGATCGCACGCCCGGCGCGGCGCCCCGCCGCGATTGCGCTTATGATGGGCGCCTTGCATTTCGTTCCGGAACCACCTTCATGACATCCGCCGATTACGCCAGCCGCCAACGCGCGATCATTGCCGAACTGAACGTCGCCCCGCACTTCGACGCCGAGGCCGAGATCGCCCGCCGCGTCGATTTCCTCGCGCAATACCTTCGTTCGACCGGCCTGCGGACCTACGTGCTCGGCATCAGCGGCGGCGTCGATTCGTCGACGGCCGGGCGGCTCGCGCAACTGGCGGTCGAACGCCTGCGCGCCGACGACTACGATGCGCGCTTCATCGCGATGCGTTTGCCGAACGGCGTGCAGAACGACGAAGCCGATGCGCAGCGCGCGCTCGCGTTCGTGCGCGCGGACGAGGAACTGACCGTCGACGTGAAACCGGCCGCCGATGCGATGCTCGGGTCACTGGTCGCATCCGGCCATGCGTTCGACACGCCCGCGCAACAGGATTTCGTGCACGGCAACATCAAGGCGCGCGAGCGCATGATCGCGCAGTACGCGGTGGCCGGCGCACGGCGCGGCATCGTGATCGGCACCGATCACGCGGCCGAATCGCTGATGGGTTTCTTCACGAAGTTCGGCGACGGCGGCGCGGACATCCTGCCGCTCGCGGGCCTCAGCAAGCGCCGCGTGCGCGCAGTTGCCCGCGCGCTCGGCGGCGACGAAGCGACCGTGATGAAGGTGCCGACGGCCGATCTCGAGGAACTGCGCCCGCTGCGTCCCGACGAGCACGCATACGGCGTCAGCTACGACGAGATCGACGATTTCCTCGAAGGCAAGCCGGTCAGCGACCATGTGTACGAAACGGTGCTGCGCTTCTACGACGGTTCGCGCCACAAGCGCGCGCTGCCGTACACCTTGTTCGACTGGCCGACCGCGCAAGCCGGCCACCCGCGCGAAAACACCGCCGCGTCGCAATCCGGCGCTGCGGCCGCGTGACCGGCCGGCCCCGCGCC
This sequence comes from Burkholderia sp. GbtcB21, assembly GCF_019091065.1. Classification (NCBI taxonomy): domain Bacteria; kingdom Pseudomonadati; phylum Pseudomonadota; class Betaproteobacteria; order Burkholderiales; family Burkholderiaceae; genus Burkholderia; species Burkholderia sp. GbtcB21. The sequence continues at coordinate 18,714 of NZ_JAGXKA010000032.1, read as the reverse complement.
GGAACCTGACCGCCGCGCGCACCGTAGCCGCGACGCGCGGCAACCAAACGACGGGCAACGCTACGCGTGCCCGCCCGTCTTCTTCGCCTGCAGCGCGCGAATCCGCATCCGCGCGCCCGTATCGCTGACCGTCGCGTCGTACATCGTCGCGAGATCGCGCTTGAGCGCGGTGCGCGAACCGCCGTCCAGATACACCATGTGCCCCGACGGATAGAACCGCGCGGACAGGTTCTGCCGCACCTTCTGATCCTCGAGCGGCATCTGCTGCAGGTCGATCACGGTCTGGTAGAACGGCGTGACGAAATCGTACAAGCCGTTCGCCGACAGCACCTTCAGGTCGACGTTCAGCGCCATCACCGCGGCGAGATCGCCGGCCGTGTAGAGGATCACGTTCCCCTGCGCATCGATGCCCTGCTGCGCGCCGGTCGGGTCGATGTGGCCGAAATCCCAGTTCCGGAACGCCTGGTCGTTCAGGTCCGTGAACGCGGAATTCGACGTGAACTTCAGCTGCTCGTTCAGGTAGCTGTTCCACATCGCCGTATAGACACCCGTCACGGCCGTCATCGTCGGATCGTTGCCGCCCGAGTTCGGGTCGATCTTGCCGGCGATGCCCGTCGAGATCGCGGTCACGCGGCCGTCGTACGAACCGAGCGAGAGCCCCTGCGCATGCAGCAGCGTCGTCAGGAACAGCGAATTGCCGCGCGCGTCGTAGCCGGCGATGTCGAGGCTCCACGATTGCAGCGTCGCCGCGTCGATGCCCGTGTATTGCGACAGTTTCTGCACGGCGGCCGGGTCTGCATGCGGAGCCTTGCGCAGCGCGTTCAGGTAGTCGGTGCGCGAAAACTGCGCGACTTCCTCGACGAACGCGCCGAGATCGGCCGGCGCCGGCGTGACGCCGAGTTTCTTGTGATACCACGCATCGGCCGCGGCGGTCGGCAGCGCGCCGACCGGGTTGCCGGCCTGCCGGTAGTCGAGGATCGACGATTGCAGCGTGACGCCGTTCAGGTCGACGCCGTCCTCGTGCAGCTTGTACGCGAGCACGCAGCTGCGCGCGGTGCCGTACGATTCGCCGAACAGGTATTTCGGCGAATTCCAGCGGTTGTTCTTCGTCAGGTAGCGCTTGATGAACTGCTTCAGCGAATCCGCGTCCTGGTCGACGCCCCAGAAGTTGCGGTTCTTGTTCGGCGCGACGGCCGCCGAATAGCCGGTGCCGACCGGGTTGATGAACACCAGGTCGCTGTGGTCGATCATGCTGTCCGGGTTGTCTTCCATCTGGTACGGCGCGGGCGGCGTGAAACTCGGCATCGACGTCTTGATGCGCTTCGGCGCGAACGAGCCGAGCAGCACGAACACCGACGACGAACCGGGCCCGCCGTTGTAGAAGAACGTCACGGGCCGCGTTTCCTCCTTCGCGCCGTCGGCCGTGAACGCAACGTAGAAGATCTTCGCGGCCGGCTGCGAACTGCTCGGGTCGACCGTCACGAGATGGCCGACCGTCGCCGTGTACGCGATGCGCTTCCCGTCGATCAGGATCGTGTGATGCGTGATCGCGGCCGCTTCGGTCGTGTCGGTCACCGAATCGTCGGGGCCGTTGCCGTACGCAACAGGATCGAAGAACGGCTGGTCGCGGCCGTGGCTCAGCGCGACCGGATTGATGGTCGGCGGCACGCCATGCGAATTGTGGTCGCCGTGATGCAGCGGATACACGCCGCCGGAAGATGCGGAATCGATGCCCATCGTGCTGCTCCTGGAGGTGAAAAAAGACGCGGGCAGGACACCCGCGTCGAACGAAAAGGCGTGTGCCGACGCGTCAGCTCGACGGCTTGCGCGCGAGAATCGCGGCGAGCTGCGCGCCGTCCGGGCTGCCGAGGCCCGTGCATGCGTCCCAGCCCGACGCGGCCGCATACGTGCCGTTCGATCCTTTCGTGATATCGCGCAGCGCGCCCGGATTCTTGTACAGCACCGGATTGACCCAGCCGGCCGATGCGCCTGCCGCCGCATTGATCCGCGCGATCAGCGCGGCCCACAGCGGCGCGACCGCGCTCGTGCCGCCCATCACGGTAGCCGTGCCGGCGACCGATACCTCGTAGCCCGTCTGCGGCGACGCATCGCCGGCCACGTCCGGCACGCCGCGCTTCGCGAGCGGCGTGCGGCTGCCGTCGGCGCGCGTGACGGCGAGCCCCTGCTGCCACGACGGCAGGTCGAACAGCGTACTGACGCCGCCGCCGCCCGCGCCGCCGCCCGACGCCTCGTCGTTCCACGTGACCTCGCTGCGGATGCCCTGCCCGGGCAGCGCGTCGAGCTGCGTGCCGCCGCAGCCGAGCACGTACGGGCTCGATGCGGGGAAGTCGACGTGATCGGCGCCGTCCTGCAGCCCGTCGCCCGAGCCGCTGTCGCCCGACGCCGCGCACACGGTGATCCCCTGCGCAGCCGCCGCCTGCAGCACGCGATTGAACGCCTGCGCCGACTGCGCCTGCCAGACCGCTTCCGCGCCGCCCCAGCTGATCGAGATCACCGACGGTTTGTTGGTCTTGTCGTTGACGGCCGCGTTGACGGCCTGGATGAAGCCCGCGTCGCTGTTCGGTGCGAAGTAGACCGCGATCTTCGCGGCCGGCGCGATCGCACCGGCGATCTCGATGTCGAGCGCGACTTCGCCGTCCGGGCCGTTCGGGTCGCCGGACGGCGCGTTGCGGCCGGTGCCGACGTTCACGTCGACGAGCGTCGGCGGCGTCTTGATGCCGAGCCCGCTGAAATACTGCCGGATGTCGGCCGCGCGGTAGCCGCCGCCGAGTTCGACGATCGCGATGCACTGCCCGGCGCCGTCGCCGGCCGGGAAGCCGTACAGCGACGCGAGCTGGACCGGCGTGAACGTGACGCCCGCCGTACCGCCGCGCGCGGGCCTGAACGGCGGGCGCAGCCGGAAGTGCGGCCGCGCCTGCGGGCGGCTGTCGAGGCCGAGCACGGCCGTGACGGCGTCGCCGAGATCGTCGGGCAGCGTGATCGGGCCCGAGCGGCCGCGATACTGGCCGATCGAACGATGCTCGAAACGCTCGAGCTTCACGCCGAACGCCGCTTCGAACTGCTGGATCATGCCGGACAACACGACGACGCTTTCGACGGGATCGACGCGATCGACCGTCAACTGGTGACGGCGCGCGAAGTCCTCGGTCTTGCGGATGTCGTCGGGATTGGCGGAGAAACGCTGCGCGAACGCGTCGCGCGACAGCGGTTTCGCCTGTGCGTCGCCGGTGGCGAGCTGCTGGACCAACGTATCGAGTTGCCCTTCTTCCTGCCGCCGCAACATGATCGTGACGTGGATGCGTTCTGCCGGATCGCACGGGCCGAGGCACTTGGACTCGGCGACGATTCGGGGTTCACGGTCGGCGTGAAGATGCCTTGCCATGTTCAGACCCTCCTTGGTACCGCGTTGCACGGAACAGCCAGGAAATCGGACATAGCCGGCGGAAGTCGGTTCCGTTCGGTCAGTCGGTTCGCAGCAGCGCGAAATTAAAAGGAGTTTAGAACAGTCAGATGATTTGCGCGCACGCCCTTCTGCGGCGGGGGATGCACACGAAGGCCGGCATTGCGCGCGGCCTGCGCCGATCGGCGCAGCGGCACCGCGCGGCCCGTCGACCTGCGCGGCGGCAAGGCAGCGGCGCTCAGTCCATCGACAGGCGCAGCGCGAAACCGATCAGCGCCGCGGAAAACGTCCAGCGCTGCACCGTCTGCGCGAGCGGATGCGCGCGCATCCACGCCGCGATGCGCGACGCGCCGAACACGCAAGCGAGGTCGAAGCACACGCCCGCCGCGACCAGCAGCGCGCCGAGTTCGAGCATCTGCCAGACGACCGGCCCGGCCTCCGGCCGCACGAACTGCGGCAGCAGCACCGAGCAGAACAGCAGCGCCTTCGGGTTCAGCAGGTTCGTCAGCAGTCCCTTCACGAACGACTGCCGCAGCTCGCCCGCCGCCGCGTCGCCTTCGCCGAGCGCGAACACCGGCGAACGGAACACCTGGATCGCGACATACGCGAGATAGAGCGCGCCGCCGTAGCGAATCACCTCGTACAGCCACGGCGCGCTGCGGATCAGCGCCGCGACGCCGCATGCGGACAGCGTCACGTGCGCGCTGCGCGCGAGCGACAGGCCGGCCGCCGCCGCCATCCCCGGCCGCACGCCGCGGCCGATGCTGGTCTGCAGCACGAGCGCCATGTCAGGCCCCGGCACCGCATAAATGGCCGCCAGCGCGGCGAGATAGATCAACAGCAAATGCGTGGAAATCATGTTCTGCCCCCTCCTTCAATGACGATATGTTGCCGCTGAAGAAGGAGGGATTATTGGCCATCTTTGGCCCGGAATTGGCGATTCATAGCGGAATCCGCCACAATCTCAAAATCAGAACAAGGATTCCGCCAATATGACCGAACTCGACAAAACCGATCGCGCGATCCTCGCTGCGGTGCAGCGCGACGGCCGCATGCCGATCGCGCGTCTCGCCGAATCCGTCGGCCTGTCCGAGACGCCTTGCGCGCGGCGCCTCAAACGTCTCGAAAGCGACGGCTACATCGAGCGCTACCGCGCGCAACTGTCGCGCCAGGCGCTCGGCTTCGGCGTCGTCGCGTTCGTGCTGGTGCGGTTCGCGACGCACGACCGCAAGGTCGCCGACCGGTTCGAACGGGAAGTGCTGGGCATCGAGCGAATCCTCGCGTGCCACAACGTCGCGGGCACGGCCGACTACCTGCTGCAGGTGGTCGCGCGCGACCTCGACGACTACGGCACGTTCCTGCGCGACTCGCTGCGGATGCTGCCCGGCGTGACGTCGATCGAATCGGCGCTGTCGCTGCGCGAGGTGAAGCACGACGCGGGGTTGCCGGTGCCGTGACGCGCGCGGCGGCCCGCGCCGATGTAACGCTCGTTCACATTGCCGGCGGCGCCGGCGTCACGCGATGTCCGGCGCCTGGTGCGCGCGTTCGAGATCCTCGAGAAACGCCTCCACGAGCGGATCACCGCGCCCGTTGCGCGCGACGACCATGTGGAACGTCACGTCGTAGCGCAGTTGCTCCGGATTGAGCGGAGCGAGCAGCCCCTGCGCGACGTACGGCGCCGCGAAGTGCTGCGGCAGGTAGCCGAGGTGGTGGCCGGACAGGATCAGCAGCGCGACCGCCTCCATGTTGTCGGCGGTCGCGGTCACGCGGTCGGGCGTCGTCGACAGTTGCGCTTCCGGCAGCGGATACGAGCGCCACGCCCATTCGAAGCCCGCGACGTCGGCCGGCGTCAGCGTGCCGGCGCCGTCGAACAGCGGATGGCCGCGGCCGCAGTACGCGACCTGGCGCTCGATGAACAGCGGCGTGTAGTGCAGCGACGGCACGCGGTGCCAGAAGTAGCCGACCGCGATCTGGATCTCGTCGCTCAGCAGCTTCTCCTCGAGATCGCCCGGCGCGCGCACGGAGATCGAGAAGCGCACGGCCTCGTCGCGCGTGCGGAATGCGGCGATCGCCTCGGCGATCCGCGCGTTCTGGCTCACCGGCGTATGGCCGATCAGGCCGATGTTCAGCGTGCCGACCAGCTGGCGGTCCATGTGCCGCGCGGCCATCCCGAATTCGTCGAGCGCCGCGAGCAGCTTGCGGCTCATCGCATGGAACCGTTCGCCCTTCGGCGTGAGCCGGAAACCACTGCGGCCGCGCTCGCAGAGCCGGTAGCCGAGCCGCGTCTCGAGCGACGCCAGCTGCGCGCTGATCGTCGACTGCCCGACGTTCAGCACGGCCTGCGCGGCCGATACGCCGCCCGCGTCCGTGACCGCGAGAAACACGCGGATCAACCGCAGATCGAGGGTCGACAGATTCCCCAGCACGCTCTTCCCCTTCCATACATCGATGAAGATCGATGTTAACGTCGATATCTTCGCATTCTTCTTTCCCGGCGGAGCGCGTAAAACTGTGCGCCAAGCCGCGTCGAATGATACGGCAACCCCACATCGGAAGAGGCGCCCCATGAACGACCACACCCATTTCCAGCCGCTCGGCGGCAATGAAATGCCGCGCTGCGGCGGCATCGCGACGATGATGCGCCTGCCGCACGTGGCGAGCGCCGAAGGCCTCGACGCATGCTTCGTCGGCGTGCCGTTCGACCTCGGCACGTCCAATCGCACCGGCGCGCGCTTCGGCCCGCGCCAGATCCGCACCGAATCCGTGCTGCTGCGCCCGTACAACATGGCCACGCGCGCCGCGCCGTTCGATTCGCTGCAGGTCGCCGACATCGGCGACGTCGCGATCAATCCCTACAACCTGCACGATTCCATCGCGCGTATCGAAGCCGCATACGACGCGATCCTCGAGCACGACTGCAAGCCGATCACGCTCGGCGGCGACCATACGATCGCGCTGCCGATCCTGCGCGCGATCCACCGCAAGCACGGCAAGGTTGCATTGATCCACGTCGATGCGCATGCCGACGTGAACGACACGATGATGGGCGAAAAGATCGCGCACGGCACGCCGTTCCGCCGCGCGGTCGAGGAAGGCCTGCTGCACGGCGACAAGGTCACGCAGATCGGCCTGCGCGGCACCGGTTACGCGGCCGAGGATTTCGACTGGTGCCGCGAGCAGGGCTTCCGCGTCGTCCAGGCCGAGGAATGCTGGAACAAGTCGCTCGCGCCGCTGATGGAAGAAGTGCGCGCCCGAGTCGGCGACACACCCGTCTACATCAGCTTCGACATCGACGGCATCGATCCGGCCTACGCGCCGGGCACCGGTACGCCGGAAATCGCGGGCCTCACGGTGCCGCAGGCGCTCGAGATCATCCGCGGCGCGAAGGGGCTGAACATCGTCGGCTGCGATCTCGTTGAAGTCGCGCCGCCGTACGACCCGTTCGGCACCACCGCGCTGCTCGGCGCGAACCTCGCGTACGAGCTGCTGTGCGTGCTGCCGGGCGTCAAGTACCGCGACTGATCCCGCGCCGCCACCTATTCCAAATCAGAGGATTCCAGAGGAGCACACACAAAGATGGGGACTTCCGTCAAGCAACCGAAGCGGGCGGCGCTCGCTTCGTTCGTCGGCACCACGATCGAGTGGTACGACTTCTATAGCTACGCGACCGCCGCCGCCATCGTGTTCGGGCCGCTGTTCTTTCCCGGCGAAAACCGCTTCGTCAGCCTGCTCGCATCGTTCGGCTCGTTCGCGGTCGGCTTCTTCGCGCGGCCGCTCGGCGGCGTGATGTTCGGCTATCTCGGCGACCGCTTCGGCCGCAAGCGTTCGCTGCTCGCGACGCTGATGCTGATGGCCGTGTCGACGGTCGCGATCGGCCTGCTGCCGACCCATGCGCAAGCCGGTGTGATCGCGCCGATCCTGCTCGTGCTGATGCGCGTGCTGCAAGGCATCGCGGTCGGCGGCGAATGGGGCGGCGCGGTGCTGCTCGCCGGCGAGCATGCGCCCGAAGGCAAGCGCACGTTCTTCGCGTCGTTCGCGCAGCTCGGCAGCGCGAGCGGCCTGATCCTGTCGATGCTCGCGTTCGGCGCGATCAGCACGCTGTCGAAGGACGACATGATGAGCTGGGGCTGGCGCGTGCCGTTCCTCGCGAGCGCCGTGCTGCTGGTGGTCGGCTTCGTGATCCGCGCGAGCGTGTCCGAGTCGCCCGAGTTCGAGGAAGTCAGGAAGAGCGGCAACACCGCGCAAAACCCGCTGCGCGAAGCGCTCAAGTACTGGCCGCTGCTGCTGCTCGCGATCGGCGCGAACGTGTACGGCATCGCCGGCGTGTATTTCAGCAACATCTTCATGATCAGCTATGCGACGCAATTCCTGTCGCTCGACCGGTCGATGGTGCTGCATTGCATGGCGATCGTCGCGGTGTTGCAGTTCATCGTGCAACTCGCCGCTGCATTCCTCGCGCAGCGTTTCGGCACCACGCGCGTGCTGCTGATCACCGGCGCATGGGCCGCGATCGTCCCGTTCGTGATGCTGCCGCTTGTGCACATGGGCACGCCGCTGTCGATCACGGTCGGCGTCGGCCTCGCGACGCTTGCGGAATCGGGCTACTACTCGGTGGTCGCGGGCTTCGTCAGCGGCATCTTCGTCGCGCGAATCCGCTATACGGCGATCTCGATCGCATACCAGGTGTGCGGCGCGCTCGCCGGCGGCCTCACGCCGCTCGTCGCGACCATCATCGCGCAGAACGTCGCGCCGCAATGGTGGCCGCTCGCGATCCAGTATACGAGTGCCGCGATCCTGTCTTCGCTGTGCGTGTGGCTGATCTCGCGCCGCGTCGGCATCGACGATGCGGGTGCGCCCGGCAAGGCGAACGAGCCGCTGCCGCGCGGCGCGCGCACCGCGTAACGTCCGCAACGGGCAGGCTGCTTCACTCGCCTGCCCGGTCGTCGCATGCAAGGGGCGGCGCAACCACGCCGTCCTTTTTCATTTCCCCGCCGAAAGGCCGAGCGCACGGTGAGCATCGCGTTGCGCTTGTCGCCGAACCCGCTGCAGAACCGGCCGTGCGGACGGACGCAGTCGTCGCGACAGGCGCAGCGCTTGCTATTGCACCTGGCTGCGCAGCGCCTTCGCCGCCGCGACCATGTTCGTCAGCGCCGGAATCACTTCCGCCCACTGGCGCGTCTTCAGGCCGCAATCCGGATTCACCCACAGACGCTCCGCCGGAATCCGCTCGGCCGCCTTCTTCATCAGGCCGACGATGTGATCCTGCGTCGGGATGTTCGGCGAATGGATGTCGTACACGCCCGGCCCGATCTCGTTCGGATACCTGAAGCTGTCGAACGCGTCGAGCAGCTCCATGTCCGAGCGCGACGTCTCGATCGTGATCACGTCCGCGTCCATGTCGGCGATCGACGCGATGATGTCGTTGAACTCCGAATAGCACATGTGCGTGTGGATCTGCGTATCGTCCTGCACGCCGTTCGCGGTGATGCGGAACGACTCGACCGCCCACTTCAGGTACTCGCTCCATTGCGCGCGGCGCAGCGGCAGCCCTTCGCGCAGCGCGGCCTCGTCGATCTGGATCACGCGCACGCCGGCCTTCTCGAGATCGAGCACTTCGTCGCGGATCGCGAGCGCGAGCTGGTAGCACGACACCGAGCGCGGCTGGTCGTCGCGCACGAACGACCAGTTCAGGATCGTCACGGGGCCGGTCAGCATGCCCTTCATCGGCTTGTTCGTCAGCGACTGCGCGTACGCGATCCATTCGACCGTCATCGCCTTCGGGCGGCTGATGTCGCCGAACAGGATCGGCGGCTTCACGCAGCGCGAACCGTATGACTGCACCCAGCCGAACTGGCTGAACGCGTAGCCGTCGAGCTGCTCGCCGAAGTATTCGACCATGTCGTTGCGCTCGGCTTCGCCGTGCACGAGCACGTCGAGCTCGAGCGACTCCTGTTCGCGGACGCTGCGTTCGATTTCAGCCTTCATCGCCGTGCGGTAGCCGGCTTCATCGAGCGCACCTGCCTTGAACTGGCTGCGCGCCTGGCGGATTTCGGCGGTCTGCGGGAACGAGCCGATCGTCGTCGTCGGGAAGGCCGGCAGGTTCAGTCGCGCCGACTGCTTCGGTGCACGCTGCGTATACGGGCTCACGCGGTTGCCGAGCTGCGCGTCGATGCGTGCGATCGCGGCCTTCACCGCCGGGTTGTTCACGCGCGGCGAGCGGCGGCGCGAATCGATCGCGGCGGCGTTCGCGGCAAGCGCATCGGCCACCTTGTCGCGGCCTTCGTTCAGCGCGGTCGCGAGCACCTTCAGCTCGTCGAGCTTCTGCAGCGCGAACGCGAGCCACGAACGGATCTCCGCGTCGAGCTTCTCCTCGCTCGCGAGATCGACCGGCACGTGCAGCAGCGAGCACGACGGCGCGAGCCACAGGCGATCGCCCAGTTGCTTCGCGAGCGGTTCGAGCCAGTCGAGCGTCGCGCTCAGGTCCGTCTTCCAGATGTTGCGGCCGTTGATCGCGCCGACCGACAGCACGCGCTCGGCCGGCAGCTCGCGCGCCAGAACGTCGATTTCGTCGCGTGCATTGATCGCGTCGACATGCAGCCCGTCGACCGGCAGCGAGCTCGCGAGCGTCAGGTTGTCCTGAAGCTGGCCGAAGTACGTGGCAAGCAGCAGCTTGATGCGACGCGTCTCCAGCACCGCATACGCGGTGCGGAACGCCTGCCGCCATTCGGCGTCGAGCTCGGTGACGAGAATCGGTTCGTCGATCTGCACCCATTCGACGCCCTGCGCGGTCAGCGTGTCGAGCAGCGCGCCGTACACGGGCAGCAGCTTCGGCAGCAGCGCGAGACGATCGGAATCGTCCTTCGCCTTGCCGAGCCACAGATACGTGACGGGGCCGATGATCACCGGCTTGGCATTCACGCCCTGCGCGTTCGCCTCGGCCAGTTGCTGCAGCAGGCGCGACGGGTCGAGCGAGAAGTTCGTGTCCGCGTGGAATTCCGGCACGATGTAGTGATAGTTCGTGTCGAACCATTTCGTCATTTCACCGGCCGCGACGCCACCGCAGCACGCCGCATGCTCTTGCGCCGACTGCGCCGAACGGCCGCGCGCAACACGGAAATAGTTGTCGAGCACGTCGCCGTGGAAAGCCTGCACGCGCTTGGGCAGGTTGCCGAGCATGAAGCTCATGTCGAGCACCTGGTCGTAGAACGCGAAATCGCCGATCGGCGCGAGATCGAGATCGCGCTGTTCGTTCCAGTGGCGCTGGCGCAATTCGGCGCCGAGCGCCTTCAGCTCGGCGCGCGACGATTCGCCCTTCCAGTAGCGCTCGAGACCGAACTTGAGTTCGCGCTTCGCGCCGATGCGCGGAAAACCGAGGTTGTGTGTGCTGACCATGAAGCTGCCGTCCAGATGAAATAGAAGATCCGGCAGCCATGATAGGGATTTCAAACCATGAAATAAAATGGCATTATTTCATTCATCCATTAAATTCATTCATGCATCCGTAGCGCGAGCGATATCCATGCTGGAACGATTCCATCTCGTCGTCATTCGTGAAGTCGAGCGCCAGGGCTCGCTGACCGCAGCCGCCAATGCGCTGCATCTCACGCAGTCGGCGCTCAGCCACACCGTCCGGAAAATCGAGCAGCAGCTCGGCACGCCGATCTGGGATCGTGAAGGCCGCGGCCTGCGGCTCACGCAGGGCGGGCACTATCTGCTGAAGCTCGCGAACCGGCTGCTGCCGCAGTTCGAGCTCGCCGAGGAGCGGATGAGGCAGTACGCGAAGGGCGAGCGCGGCACGCTGCGCATCGGGATGGAGTGCCACCCGTGCTACCAGTGGCTGCTGAAGGTCGTGTCGCCGTATCTGTCACGCTGGCCCGACGTCGACGTCGACGTGAAGCAGCGCTTCCAGTTCGGCGGCATCGGTGCGCTGTTCGGCTATGACATCGACGTGCTCGTCACGCCCGATCCGCTGAACAAGCCGGGCCTGCGCTTCGATCCCGTGTTCGACTACGAGCAGGTGCTGGTGGTCGCCGACTCACACCGGTTCGCAAATGCCGATTACGTGACGCCCGAGCAACTGACCGACGAGATCCTGATTACCTATCCGGTCGAAACCGACCGGCTCGACATCTACAACCAGTTCCTGACGCCGGCCGGCATCGTGCCGAGGCGCCACAAGTCGATCGAGACGACCGACATCATGCTGCAGATGGTCGCGAGCGGGCGCGGCGTGGCCGCGTTGCCGAGATGGCTCGCCGACGAATACGCGGACCGGATGCCGGTCGTGCCGGTCAAGCTCGGCAAGCAGGGGATCGCGAAGCAGATCTTCCTCGGCATCCGCGAAGCGGACGCATCGATCGACTATCTGGCCGCGTTCGTCGCGCTGGCGCGCGAATCGACGTGGAGCGCGCCGCGCATGCTGCGCTAGGCGCGCCCCGTTGCAATGCGCGTCAGGCGGCGCGCATGCCGATGCGTTCGCCGCGCTCGACCCAAGCGCCGAACAGCAGGCCGATCGTCGTCCACATGATCGCCTGCATGCCGATGGCCGCGACGCGGAACTTCCACAGCACGTCGGCCGGGAACGCGGCCGGCACTTCGTTGATCGACGGCAGTCCGAACTGCACGGCCGCGATGATCGCGATGAACACGAGTCCCGCGACGATCGACGCATTCCATTGGCCGAGCTTCGCCAGCAGATGGCGGCGCACGCTGACCGAGAACGCCATCGTCGCGATCGAGATCGCGATCATCAGGAAGAACAGGCCCGTGCGATGGCCGATCGTGTCGGGATCGCCGACCGACGGCGGATTGGCCGGGTACTTGATGTTCGGCACGATCACGAGCGCGACGAATGCCGCCAGCGCAAGCCACGCGGCCAGCGGCCGTGCCGGAAGGCGGCCGCCTCGCCCGTATGCATACGCAAAGACCAGCGAGAACAGCCCGCCGAATGCCGCACCGTAGGTCACGACACCCGTCAACAGGCCGAGGCCGGCCTGCGTGTCGCGGCTGACCAGTTCGTGCTCGTGCTCCGGCACGTCGCCTTTGGCGGCCTCGAGCTTTTCTTCAAAGGAAATCGCCTGATCGACTTGCGGTTCGCCGACGATTTTCGCGAAACCGAACGTGAGGAGGCCCGCGGCGATGCCTGCGAGCATCCCGCGCATGAGCAGCTTTCCGACCATCGTGTACTCCGCGTCAGTGGCAGGGAAAGCCGAGCAGATGGCGGCCGTCGTGGACGAATTCGTGCACGTACATGCCCGGCACGAGCGACGTCGCGCCTTGTTCCGCGCCGACGAAATAGAGTGCGAGCAGCAGCATCAGGCCGACGAACACGGCCCACGGCAACAGTTCACGGACGGGGATGGGTGCCGGCACGACAACCGGCTTCAGCACTGCTTCGCTCATGGATGCACCTCAGGGGAATCGCGCCCCGACAAATGTTGGATGGGTACGAAGGCAGGTCTGGCTTCCGGGATCGGGATTCCCCGGTTACAGTGGCGCGACCGCGCCGGAATTGCACCGGCTTCCGCGTTTCGTATCGGGCGAATTGTACGCGCGAAAGTCCGCGTTTTGAAGTGAAGGTCGCGGACGACCGCACACCCGCCCCGGCCCATCCGAAAACCGACATGAACATGCATGCCTCGCTGCGCCTGATCGCACACGCATCGACCCGGGCGATGCGCACCGGCGCGTTTCCCGACGACGATCCGCTCGACGCACACGGGCTCGCGGACGCCGCTGCGCTGCGCGCCCGGTGGACAGGCGTCGCCGGCTCGCTCGTGCTGTGCAGCCCCGCGTGCTGCGCGCGGCAGACCGCCGATGCGCTCGGGCTGCATGCCGACGTCGACGACGCGCTGCGCGACATCGACTACGGAAACTGGCGCGGCAAGCGGCTGCACGACCTCGCGCGCGACCTGCCGGACGAACTGGGCGCATGGATCGCCGATCCGTCTGCGTCGCCGCACGGCGGCGAATCGTTCGAAGCCGCCGTTCGCCGCGTCGGCGCATGGTTGAACGCGCTGCCGCCCGGCCGCGACATCGTCGCGATCACGCATGCGGCGATCGTTCGCGCGGCCGTCGCACACGCACTGCGGATGGATCCCGACGCTGCAACCCGCATCGACGTCGCGCCGCTGTCGTGCACGACCTTCGTTGCGTCGCCGCACGGCTGGGCGTTGATGACGAACGACGATCGGCGCGACACCGATGCGTAAGTCCCAGCCGTGTCGTGTTCACTATGTGAGCCACGATACGGGCCGACGTGTCGCATCTCGGTCGCATGCCGACGTTCACCTTACGCCGCCGTAAGACAACCCGTTCGTCATCCCGATTGTCATCAAACTGACTGCTGGCCGCGGCTAGGATCGGACGCGGTTCCCTCACGAGATACCGTCATGAATCAACCTGCTTCGTCCGCCGCGAACAATCGCGGCTCCTTCGAGCGCAACCGGCAGGTCGGCTATGCCTTCTTCCTGCTGGTGCTCGCGATCGGCGCCGTCTATATCGCCACGCACCTGATCGACGATCTGTCGCCGGTCCGCGAAGGATCGCTATTCCCGTACCTGATGCTCGGCGCCGCGCTGCTGATCGCGCTCGGCTTCGAATTCGTCAACGGTTTCCACGACACCGCGAACGCGGTCGCCACCGTGATCTATACGCACTCGCTGACGCCGAACGTCGCGGTGATCTGGTCCGGCATGTGGAACTTCCTCGGCGTGATGGTTTCGAGCGGCGCAGTCGCGTTCGGCATCCTGCAGTTGCTGCCTGTCGAGCTGATCCTGCAGGTCGGCAGCGGCGCGGGCTTCGCGATGGTGTTCGCGCTGCTGATCGCCGCAATCGTCTGGAACCTCGCGACATGGTATTTCGGATTGCCTTCGTCGAGCTCGCATACGCTGATCGGCTCGATCATCGGCGTCGGGCTGATGAACCAGTTGATGCACGGGCCGTCGGGCACGAGCGGCGTCGACTGGGGCCAGGCGCTCGGCGTCGGCAAGTCGCTGCTGCTCTCGCCGATCGTCGGCTTCCTGTGCGCGTCGCTGCTGCTGCTCGTGCTGAAGGCCGTCGTCCGGATTCCCGAGCTGTACAAGGAGCCGCCGAAGGATCAGCCGCCGCCGTTCTGGATTCGCTGCCTGCTGATCCTGACCTGCACGGGCGTGTCGTTCGCGCACGGTTCGAACGACGGGCAGAAAGGGATGGGCCTCATCATGCTGATCCTGATCGGCACGGTGCCGACCGCGTATGCGCTGAACAAGGCCGTTACGCCTGCCGAATCGCAAACCTTCGTTGCGGTCGCGAACCAGGCCGCCGCGACGTTCGGGAAATACACGAATGGCGTCGCGCCGTCCGCGAACCCGCGCGCCGACGTCGAGCACTACGTGCAGCGTCGCGAGCTGACGCCCGCCGTGCTGCCGGCCGTACAGCAGTTGTCGATGTCGCTCGCGACCGCGGTCGGCGCGTCGGGCTCGATGGCAGCCGTGCCGCAGCGCGACGTCGACAACGTGCGCAACACGATGTATCTGGTGTCCGAAGCAATTCGCCTGATCGAGAAGTCGGGCCAGCCCGCGCTTGCCGCCGACGACAAGCTCGCGATCGACAACTATCGCAAGCAGCTCGACCACGCGACCAAGTTCATTCCGACCTGGGTGAAGGTCGCCGTTGCGATCGCACTGGGCCTCGGCACGATGGTCGGCTGGAAGCGGATCGTCGTGACCGTCGGCGAGAAAATCGGCAAGCAGCATTTGACGTACGGACAGGGCGCGTCGGCCGAACTCGTCGCGATGCTGACGATCGGCGCCGCCGACGTGTACGGGCTGCCCGTTTCGACGACACACGTGCTGTCGTCGGGCGTCGCGGGCACGATGGCGGCGAACGGGTCCGGGTTGCAATGGAGCACGGTGCGCAGCCTCGTACTCGCGTGGGTGCTGACGCTGCCGGCGTCGATCGCACTTGCGGGCGGGCTCTACTGGTTGTTCCGGTCGCTGGCCTGATCGGGGCCACTGCGGGTGGCCGGCGGAAGCCGGCCGCCTGCTGTTGGAAATTCGACCCTCGCTTCTTCGCTTCCGCGCTCCGACGTCGACACATTCGCGTGCGCCCATGCCACGTCGCGAGCTTTCCCCCTCTTCCTTTTCCGAATTGGAGCGCAAGATCTGGAGCGCGCCGGCGCAGGAACGTCGCTAGACTGGGTTCATCAACTTTTATCGTGGACTCAACCGCGCACGCGATGTTTCCTGAGTATTCCGCGCGACCGCGCGGCGCCACACTACTGACAAACGAGGTACGCCCGTGAACATCGCCGATCTGCAACCTGCCGTCGAATCGCTGGACATCGCGCAACGCGTCGACACAGTCGACTGGACGACCGTCGATGCCGAACTCGATCGCTACGGATGCGCGCGCGTGCCGGGCCTGATCTCGGCAAGCGAGTGCGATGCGCTCGCATCGCTCTATCCGCGGGATGCGCTCTATCGTTCACGCATCGTGATGGCGCGGCATGGATTCGGGCGCGGCGAATACAAGTATTTCGCCTATCCGCTGCCTGCGATCGTCGCCGAGTTGCGTGCGACGATCTATCCGCATCTCGCGCCGATCGCGAATCGCTGGAACCAGGCACTCGGGATCGACGTTCGCTATCCGAAAGACCATGCGACCTTCCTCGATCGCTGCCACGCGGCGGGACAGACACGACCGACGCCGCTGATCCTGCAATACGGTGCCGACGACTACAACTGCCTCCATCAGGACCTGTATGGCGAGCACGTGTTTCCGCTGCAGGTCGCGATCCTGCTGTCGGCGCCGGGCCGCGATTTCACCGGAGGGGAATTCGTGTTGACGGAACAGCGGCCACGCATGCAGTCGCGTGCGGAAGTGGTGCCGCTGACGCAAGGCGACGCAGTGATCTTCGCCGTGCACGGCAGGCCCGTGCAGGGAACGCGCGGCGTCTATCGCGTCAATCTGCGCCACGGCGTAAGCCGGATCAGAAGCGGCCATCGCCACACGGTCGGCATCATCTTCCATGATGCGCAATGACGGTAATCGGGACGAGCGCGATATGGTCGTGCGGTTGATCACGCCGACGGGTTCGCGCGGTAAACACCGCGCGTCTGTCGCGCCAGTCGCGTGTAATCGTTCCGCGGACGTTACGGCCACGCATCGCCGCGCGATCTGCCCGCTCGTCCACTTTGACGGATGACAGCTTTCGCTCCCCGTCAGGTCATCCCAGCCAAGACGATTCGACGTTGCTGGCGAGCGACAGGAAACCAAAACACTCACCTGTCGCGACACAAACGCGATTAGCAGTCCGTCCTACCCTCGCGCCACATTCGCCCGCAGCCGATCGCCTGCATCGGAGGCCAATCGCGCGTAGCCCGGCAACGTCAGCAGTGCGAGCACGCCCGCTGCGACGAATGCCCAGCGGAAATCGTCGAGCACGTAATGCATGCCGGCCGCATCGCCACGCACCAACGCCGCGAGCCGCAGCGACAACGCGCCGAACGCGATCCCCATCCCGATCGTCATTTGTTGCGCAGCGCTCCACAACGTGCTGGCCGCGCTCGTCTGGTGAGCCGGGATATCCGCATAGGCCAGCGTCGCGAGCGTCGTGAACTGCATCGACCGCGTCAGCCCGTAGACGAACACGACGAACAGCGTGATCGTCAGCGGCGTCGATGCGGTCAGCCAGCCGCATACGATCATGAAGATGCCGACGAGCGTCACGTCGACGAGCGCGACGCGCCGGAAACCGTAGCGGTCGAGGATCCACGACGTTCCCGCCTTCATGCCGAGATTGCCGAGCGCACTCGCGAGCAGCAGCAAACCGGACTGGAACGGCGACAGCCCGAAACCGATCTGAAACAGCAGCGGCAACAGGTACGGCACGGCGTTGATCGCCATCCGCGTGATCGAGCCTGTAATCACGGTCACCGAGAACGTCGGCACCTTCAGCGTCGTGAAATCGAGCAGCGGATGCACGCAACGCCGCGCATGCAGCCACGCGGCCATGCCGAACAATACGCTCGCGCCGACCAGGACGGCCGCGCGTGTGAAGTGGACATCCTGCTGGCCGGCCGCCTCGGTACCGATCAACAGACAGGTCAGTGCTCCGCCGGCCAGTACGAAGCCGACCCAGTCGAGCGGCCGCTGCTCGGCGGTCCGCGTGTTCCGGACGATCAGCCAGGTACAGACGAGCGCGGCGATGCCGAACGGGACGTTCAACAGGAAGATCCATCGCCAGGACGCATAGGTGGTGATGAAGCCGCCGATCGGCGGCCCGACGACGGGCGCGACGATGCCCGGCCACGTGATCGTCGCGATCGCACGCATCAGCTTTGCTTTCTCGGTGCTGCGCACGACGATCATCCGTCCGACCGGCACCATCATCGCCCCGCCGACACCCTGCAGCAGCCGCGCAGCCGTGAACGTCACCACGCCATCGGACAGCCCGCACAGCACCGACGCGCCCGTAAAGACGACGATCGCGCTGGCGAACACGGTGCGCGATCCATATCGATCCGCGATCCAACCGCTGATCGGGATGAACACTGCAAGCGCAAGCATGTAGGCCGTCATCCCGAGGCTCAGCGCATTCGGCCCGACGCCGAACGACTGCGCCATTTGCGGCAGCGCGGTCGCGATCACGGTCGTATCGAGGTACTCCATGAAGAACGTTGCGGCGACGAGGTACGGCAAGAAGTCGGTCGTCCGACCACCTTGGGCAGGGCTGTCAGTCATGAATGGTGCAGGAGACGGAATGCGGAAAACACCGACCGCCAATAGGTGCAGACAAGCACCGGGATCGGGGGCGAATGGCGATATTACCCTGAAGGGCTTTACCTTCGCTTCGCCGACTCATGTCACACGAATGGACTTTATGCGCATAGATTTCGGGGACGGTTTCGTGCTGCGCTCGCCGAGTGACGTCCTCGGACAGGTCAGGCGAAGCAGGGGAGGATGGATGTCTTTCGCAGAAACACGCCATTTATCGAGCATCATCGATGAACGTCGCCCATCAGCGACCATTACAACATCATCTTTGAATGTGCCGACATGCGCTAGGCACCGGCTAAAGGTGCATCGATACGATGCGCAGAAGAAGACACCTGAAAAATTCAGCGGCGCAGAACTGCGGATCGCTCGAGAACGGTAGCTGCGCAAATCGATGCCTTCGGCACTCCGGCTCTGGCTCCGACTGCGCCGCCGTTGCTTGGCGTGCCCTGCATTTCCGCCGCGCCAATGCAAAAACCCCCGCCTTTCGGGCGGGGGTTTCTGGCTTAGGGAGCCTGACGATTACCTACTTTCAC
>NZ_JAGXKA010000319.1:0-257 GCF_019091065.1 Burkholderia sp. GbtcB21 | reverse complement strand
AGTGTTTGAGGTAGCAGGGTGCTCCTACAATGTTGTTGTTCCTAACCGAATGGAACCACTATATGAAATGTTCCGTAAGGAGGCGCCTCTAGTCCTTTTGGGAGGTCGAGATGTGATGAAAGCCAATCAGTGGCTAACTGTTATCACTCAGATTTTGAATTTTATAGGAGTCACTAGAAACGACAGAGTGACTTGTGCTATCTTTCAGTTCCAGGAAGATGCCATGGTTTTGTGAGATATGGTAGCTCTTACACGGG
>NZ_JAGXKA010000318.1:0-257 GCF_019091065.1 Burkholderia sp. GbtcB21 | reverse complement strand
GCGCACGCACCTTGGTGTCCACCGGGTTCACGGAAAGCAACTCGACCTTCACGAGCAGGTCGCGCGGGCCCGGCTCGGGCTGCGGCAGCTCCACGTCGCGCAAGGCCTGCGGGTCGTCGATCGGCAGATAGCGGGTCAGTCCAACGGCCTTCATCACGAAACTCCTTTCAGGGCAACGGGCGCGCCGCGGCGCCGCCCGATGGACATCATCGTAGGCAACCCGATCCTTCGGGAAAACCGCTATATTTCCTGTAACA
>NZ_JAGXKA010000317.1:0-257 GCF_019091065.1 Burkholderia sp. GbtcB21 | reverse complement strand
CGCATCGTGTTTGTCGACGCCGCGTCACTTCCTGTCGTCCCGGGCAGCGTCGGTCTCGTGCGTTTGCGGCAATTCATGTGGACCGTCAGTCAGTCCCCGGGTGGGCGTGCCGTCACATCGCCGACGACCACTCCTCTAAGCCCCTCCCCTAGCGCCGCGACATTCTCTACGCCGTTCAGCTGCTAGAACTCCCGCTGCGCTTCCAGCCATAGCGGGGCCGCTTTTTTGTGCAGACGTCGTCCTTCTTCGGTGAGCTC
>NZ_JAGXKA010000316.1:0-257 GCF_019091065.1 Burkholderia sp. GbtcB21 | reverse complement strand
GACTCCCCCGCACCGCCGTGGAGCGACGCGCCCGCCGCGTCGCCCGCGGGCAGCGCATCGAGCGCCGCCTCCCCGTCGCCGCGGCGGATCGCGAGCGACACCCGCCCGATCGGCGAATCGAGACCGAAGCGGTAATTGCGTTCGAGCCACACGACGCAGGCGGCGAGCGGCGCCGGTGCGGACGTGGCGGGCGATGCAGCGGTTCCGCCGGGCGATGTCGACGTGATCGACGCAAGCGCCGCGTCGCCTGCATCGAA
>NZ_JAGXKA010000315.1:0-257 GCF_019091065.1 Burkholderia sp. GbtcB21 | reverse complement strand
CGGCGGCCGCGCGCATTGGGGCGATACGCCGATGCCTTCCGCCGCCGAGCGAGGCGGGCCGCTATCGCGTGACGCCGCCCGCCAACTGGTGCAATGGGTCCTGAGTCAGTAACCGGCCTTGTCAGCCCCCCTCTCCACCATGAGCGTAGTCAAACCGCCCGCCGTCAGGGCCCGGCAACGTCGCGCGCGGCCCTCGCGCGCCCTTTCGCGGCCGCCAAGCCGCCGGGCCGAGACCGCGAACTGCATACAGGCCGGTG
>NZ_JAGXKA010000314.1:0-258 GCF_019091065.1 Burkholderia sp. GbtcB21 | reverse complement strand
AGACTACACACACAGATGCTAAGACCATAAAGAATTGATCACGAACAACATGGGCTAACACAGCAAAGAACTATCCAATCAACCCAAGTTTTAATAAAACCAATAAAATTTAATGTAAGCCCAAATAAAAGTCTAACAATCCTACCATTTTTGAAATTTTTTTGCACGGCTAAATTCAAATTTCAAAAAATAAACTCAATAATTAAACCCAAAAAAATTAAATAATATTTACGATTAACTTACATCTCTCTAACAAAC
>NZ_JAGXKA010000313.1:0-258 GCF_019091065.1 Burkholderia sp. GbtcB21 | reverse complement strand
TAACTTCACTATATGATTTGCAAGTTTTTAAATACCAGTTCTGTACAAATTTCCAAATCCCTTATGATAAGAAATCACTCCATATGCCAACTCCCTTGGCAAACACAACAAGATTCACCTTGTTTCTTGTATGTTGAAATCCCTTCAACGAAACACTAGATCTAAACACCTTCATATCTGCTTGCGAAGATGTAGTTGAACTTCTTTTAGCTCGCACCTAATCAACTATAGGTCCTGTACCGAAACTTAGAATCACCA
>NZ_JAGXKA010000312.1:0-258 GCF_019091065.1 Burkholderia sp. GbtcB21 | reverse complement strand
AAATTTCATGACAATGTAAAACTTAATGGCGGTGCTTTGGAAGCATGGGATGGGAATGTATTCGAAAGATTTGGAGGAAATAAATATATTTTTCAGTTCTATCATGAGATAGACATTCAAAGAGTGATTGATAGGAGCCCATGGACGATTAAAAATGCTCCCCTTATTTTTGAGAGGCTGAAACCAAGAGATGTTCCTAGGGCAGTACGATTGCATCATCTTGAAATCTAGGTGCAATTACATGATATCAAATCAGGT
>NZ_JAGXKA010000311.1:0-258 GCF_019091065.1 Burkholderia sp. GbtcB21 | reverse complement strand
CGGCCGCGGGTCGGGCGCGCGGCGGTGCCCCGCCTGAGCCGAGAAGAAAAGCCAAACCATAACCCAAACTCAGACTAGAACCTAGAGCGAGACCTAGACTAGGACTGAGTCCTGAGACTTGGGACCTGAACCTCGACCGAGACCCAGCACGGGACCTAGACCTGACCAGGTCCTAAACCCTCGCCGGGACCTGAGACCCGCAATCCAAACAAGGATCAAGACCCCAACAAGGACCCAAACCTTAACCCGGGCCAAGAC
>NZ_JAGXKA010000310.1:0-259 GCF_019091065.1 Burkholderia sp. GbtcB21 | reverse complement strand
GTATGTGTGTGTATGATGCGAATGTGATGTATAAAGTGGTAGTGTGATGTTGATGTTTGTGAATGTGTTAATGTTGATTGTGATATGGTGAGTATTGTATATTGTTGAGTATGGAATGTGAATGTGTGTGTTTGTGTTTGTGTTTGTGCTGCATTCACGAACCAAGTTGGTTTCATTATATCTTTTATCTCCCATTACATCTTGCAGTTAAATTTCGGTAGGCTGTTAAAATATTCGCGCGGATTCGGTCAAGTATGCG
>NZ_JAGXKA010000031.1:0-31661 GCF_019091065.1 Burkholderia sp. GbtcB21 | reverse complement strand
GATCTTGGGCGAGGGCAGTGCGACGCTAAAGCAGAACTTGCCGTTTTTCAGCAAGGTCAACCTGTCCAAGGCGTTCGAAAACCTCACCCAACGTGGATTCCGGGTTTCGATCGCTGGCGCTCCCACGACACCTCGATTGATCCCTTGATCAGGAAGCCTGCGCAGGTGGCAAACGGAAGTAAAAAAACACCGCGTTGCTGGTGCTTCACGCCCCTGATCCATCTGTCGACCAGTAAAATTCGGTGACGGTGCGCGGCGACTGCTGCCGATGGCCGACCGACTGCTCGGTGCAAAGAGCGACTGTTCGGCAGAATGTTCCCTCAAACGAGACCCGACGCCGGAACCAAATGGCTAATCTAAGCTGGACCGACTTCGTTGGTGTTGTGACCGGGGTTGTCGGCATGGCGACCGGCATCTCTGGTGCGGTAATGGGCTACCTCGGATACCGGCGCAGCAACCAGATTAAGGCTCTGGACCTGCGGCTAGCGCTTCAGAAGGATCTAGGCGAAGCGCGCGAGTCGATCACCACGCTTCGACAGTTGATGGCGGACGCGGAAGGTTCTCGGAAGGCAACCTTGGCCGCAAGGGGACTTGGCAGATCTGGCGCTTTGATGGTTTGGGAAAAGGCGCTTGAGCTTGACCGTGCGGAAGTGACCAAAATCTCTGCGGCAATCCCACGCGAAAGCTCTGATTTTTCAGCCATGTCAGAGAAGCAACTGGAATCCGAGATTATTGCGGCGCATAAGATCAAGACCTGCTTATCCACGCTGGTCGAGAAGTATCGCGGTGAGCTTGCGACAGACGCCGATTCGCGCCGCCAAATCGGGCAGCAGGCAACCGCAATGGCTGCTGCCCGTATGAGCCAATCGCCGCAGCGAAACTCCCCCGGATAGGCATCGCACACTTGACGGCCAGAAGGGAAAATACGGCGAGTTTGAAGGTCCGAGTGACGACGCGGGCGAATGTCGCTTCCAGGCCAACCCAGCCGGTTGCCGTCCAGGCGGTCCGCTGCGGGCTCAAACCCACTTCGACAATCCATCGCTGATCCACACGGGTAACCGGCGCAAATTGCTAACGAACTGTCGACGCATTCGTAGAGCACACTAACCGCCCCTCATCAAGCTCCCCTATCATCCATACCTGAAATATGCTTTTAGAATACTCTCATCAAACGACTTATTCGCGGAGACCTTCTTCCCCAGCAAATAATCAACATCGAGCCCATCCAACCCAACACCATTCCTCTTCGCCGCAAAAACAATAGTCAGAAATGGATAAGAATAGTAATTTGGATTATCCATTACATCCCGAATCAACCCAGACTTGATCTCCACCACGTTGATCATCCTCGGCAAATAAATACTCTCCACCTTTTTGCATATCCATCGACATGCCGACTCAATCTCCGCCTCATCCCGCGGCAAATCAACCGCCCCACCAACATTCGGAGAAAATGATTTTACAGTCTCCATGGATGTATTCATCGCGAGAACCAGACCCGTCGGTATCTTCGGTTTGTACGGAGGATTACTTTTTTTATAAAAACCCTGAAGATCACGAGAATCAGCAGCAGCAGAAAGAATATAGCCGTTTGCATTTTTCAGGAATCTGAATCCGATACGCCCATTACCCCCACCTTCCCGGTCGACAAGAATCTCACCCCCCGATACCTTTATGCCAATTCCACTTATATTTTCTTTGAGAGTTTCCCGCAATCTCCCCTCAAACATCTTCTTTAATTCATAACTCATTTTGCACATTCATCTCCCATTCAAAAATCCCTCGACATGGTGTACATGCGATTGAGATAACGGGCGCGACTCATTTCGTTGCGGTCCACGCAAGGAGACACCCCGTCGGGCACCCATTCAGAAAGAAAAGACAGTGCGGCCAATAGATCCAATGCTCGTTGGGCATCTGCATCATCACTCAAACTTATTTCATCTACATCCCATTCGAGAATATTCAAATCTGAGAAATCAGCCCCTGCTTCATCCCCTTCCCAAACGCCATCAAGTCCTTTGACGATTCGAGCATGGATGTCTGATGCCGATAAATCGGAGTAACGAGACAGAAAATCGAATATTGACCTTTCTCCAACGAGTGCGAAGCAGCACCACGCGGCAAATTTCAGTTGACTTGCTAAATCGAGCGTAGCGAGTTCCCGGGCCAAGTTTTCTTTATGCTCAGTGACTGTAGTCATTTGACATCCCTTGTCCTCGCTTGCCACCATCGAGCGAGATCCTACAACCGAACAACTGCGCCCTATTGCACGACAGTCTCATCTTGCCTCTCAAAAAAAGCGGCACTGAGTGATATCACAATATAAACCCTCACCAACGCTCGCCATTGAAAATCAATCCGAATCAGGATATATCTCTCGCAAATCTTCGCCTCGATTAACTTGCGACCACACCGCTCGCCTCCACCTAACTCCGCCATTTTTAAAGATGGATTTTATTTTACCCTCGAATTTTTCATTGAAATTCACATCCGACCCAATGAAAACATCAACAACATGATTTTCGTCAGATAAAAAATCTCCAAGTCGATCAATTCTATCAACGACCTCGATGGAAAAATCATCGCCATCCCAATCTGCGATATAACGCCCCTTTTTATCCTTCACCGAAAGACGCGCACCAAATGCATTTTCAATTTTTTTAACCAAAACAAGAAAATCAACATCTTCCAGAAGAACTACGCTCAAGCAACGACCACGCTTGGAAATCATTTAAAACACCCTCCAATTTTCACCTGCCTATCCCCTTGCCTTGCGAGATCATCCAATTCATGGGTCTTGAAAATTCTAAATCCAAAAGGATCCTCCCTCAACCCAGGAAACGCCTTCCTCAAATCGCTATCAATGGATTTTTCTATCTCAGAAAATCCAGGTATCCTCGAAGCATCTCGGCGTCTATTTGTGAAGACGGAATTATTCGCCAAGTAATCAGACTGAATAAATCCATCGACGTCGAAATCATTTATATTTATTGGCCTAGAAATAGATGGGTCATGAGCCTTACTAATCCCGCTCGCAGCACTCCCTCTGTAGCCAACTGTCGCATTCGGATCAATGGCCTGTATTGCAGGCAAATGATTTTCAAAGATTGAATTTATTTGTTGCTGAATTGCGTCCAGTGGGCTTAACCCCAGCGGATCAATCCAACTTATCGGATTCGGCGCGTATTGATACAGGTTCATCCCACCGGCCAGTCCGATGGGGTCCTGGGCAATGAACCTCCCGATATCGGGATCGTAGTACCGAAACGTGTTGTAGTGCAGCCCCGTCTCGCGATCCAGATACTGCCCCTGGAAACGCAGGTTCTGTGGTCTTGGTACGTGGACAGACGTCGGCGTCGCTTCCTGCACCACGCCCCATGCCGGTATGGATTGCTGCGGCACCCGCGCGATCCACTCCTCCTGCACCGCGTTGCCCCACACTTTGTAGCGGGCCTGCCAGATCAACTCGCCGTCGGCGTCGGTTAGCTCCTCCGGCAGCCCCGAAACGTCGTTGTGGAAATAGTAGACCGCATCCCTTGCATCGGCATCGTTAGCCGCCGGCTTGCCCTGATCGATCCGCGCAAGTGGTACGTAGCTGTCGGACTCGTACAAGTACGTCAGTGCTTCCTCACCTTGGCGATCGTGATACGTCTCCTGCACGAGTCGCATGCCGTCCCACAGGAAATCCGTACTGGCGTAACTACCATTGAGCTTCCGAATCCGCCGGCCAAACGCGTCGTATTCGAAATGCGTCGTCGCGATGTCAAGCCGATCCTTCGTCACGACGGTCTTCAACTGGTTCCAATCGTCGTATTCAAGGACCAGTTCCTTGGCAGGCCCGTGACCGCTCAGCTTGCGAACCAGCCGTCCATACGAGTCGTACTCGAAGCGCTTGTCTTCGAACATCTTGAGCCGGTTGTGCTCGACGAACCCACCCGGGTGATCGCTCGACACCAGGTTGGCCGCCGCGTCCCAGCGAAACACTTCCGACGGCAGCCCCGGCCCCGTCGCCTGCTCGATGCGACCGGTCGGATCATATTGATAGCTCGTCGTGCCATGACGCTGATCTCGCTTCTGGATCACGTCGCCCGCTGCATCGTATTGCCACTGCTTCGCAAGCAGATCGTCCGCCGTCCGGCCTCGCTGCGCAGCGTGCCGCGCACGACGGCCAACCGCGTCGTATCCGAAATGACTGGTCAGCTTGCCCTGCGTTCGCAGAACTTCCCGATGCAGATCATCGCGTTCCATGTCCGCAACTGCAGCGCCGTCAACGCGGATCTGGTGCACGTGTCCCGAGCCGTAATGCAGCCAATCGATCGTGCGCTCGCCCGAGATTGTGGTGCTGACGCGGTTGCCAAGCTCGTCGTACGTATGCGCGAGCCAGCCGGTCGGCGTGTATTCCTCGAGAACCGCTCCACGCGCGTCGTATTTCAGATTGACCCGATTCTTCAGCGACGGGCCACGAACGGCCAGCGTGTACAACTCGGCAGATGCGATTCGGCTCGCCTTGTCGTACAGGTACTCACAACGCTCATGCGTAGCTTGCTTCGCCGTCAGTCGCCCGATCGCGTCGCGCTCGTATCGCGTCTCGATCTGTCCATCCCGTACGATCGTGCCTTGGCCGCACACGTCGTATTCATATGTGTGCTTGTGGCCGTCGAGGCCGATCTGTGCAGAAACCAGATCGCGCCGGTCATACTGGAAGCGATACGACTCACGATTTTCGTTGGTCAAACTCGCGAGCCTGAATGCATCGTCGTAACCGAACCGCACCACACGATCAGCCGCGTCCGTGCGGGACAGCAGCAATCCACGCGGATTGAGTTCGTAACGCGTGCTGCGCTGGTTCGCATCAACGACCTCGACGAGACGCCCGGCCGCGTCGTAACGGAACGTCTGCCGGGCACCGTCCGCCATCCCGATCCCCGTAACACGCCCCATTGCATCTGCTTCATACACGGTGGACTGCCCGGCCGCATCGGTCACACGCGCGAGCGCACCACGTGCGTCATACGCAAACCGCGTGATCTTCCCGGAACAATCGGTGTACGAGGTCAACTGCGCACGGTCATTCCATTCCAGGAACTTGTAACCACCCCGCGCATCGCGAATCGTGTGCACCAACCCACGCTCATCCCGGTGATACTCGGTCGCAAAGCCCGCCGGATCGCGCGTCATCGTCAAGTTGCCGCGATCGTCGTAGCGGTAGATCCAGCGCGAATTGGCCGGATCGGTTTCCGCGACCGGCAGGTCGTAGTACGCGTTCCATTCGGTACGCTCAACCTGACCCAGTGCATCTATGCGCTGAGTCTGACGCCCCCGCTCGTCATATTCGAAGCGGGTCGTATGCCCGGCCGGATCGGTCGTACTGACCAGCTGCCGCATCGCATTCCACTCGAACTGCCAAACATGGCCTTCGGCATCCGTATGGCTCGTCGGCTGCTGATCCTCGTTCCACGTCCACTGCGTAACGCGACCGATCTGGTCGGTGATCGTCACCGAACGCTGCGCGAGGTCCGCGTTGAACGTGTACGCCTCACCGTCGTCGGTCCAGTGGCGCACGACACGCGAGTCGCGGCCGACACCTTGCCACGCATAAAAGCACTGCAAACCGCCGCGCAACGTGTGCTGAACCATCAGCCCACGCTCGTACGCGAAGCGTCGCCCGGTATGGCCACTACGATCGGTAACGGCCACCAACTCGCCAGCACCGTTGTACGCATAACGCACCAGCGTATCGGGTTGCTCACCATCCACACCACGAGTCAGCTCGATCGTAGCGATGCGTCGCGGCTGCGATTTATCGTAGACCAGCGTCAGCACACGTCCGGCGCTGTCATGCAGCCGGGCCGGCCGCACAACCTCATCGGCCGCTTCTTGCTCCACCTCGATCCAGTTACCGTTGCGATCCTCGAGACGCCACAGCTTGAGCACCTCGCTGTCCGCATCGCCACGTGTCCGGCCGAAATCACGATACAAACCGTCGACCGTCTCAACCACGTAGTGGCCGCCGGCAGTACAGATCAGGTAAATGCCTTCGGGAACACTGAAATGGCTCTCACCCGGCGGCACCGCCGGGAACACGATATCGCGCCCCTGCTCATCCCAATACGTGATCGACGTGACCTTGCCATGCTCACGCACAAGCCGCAGCTCAACGCTGATCGGCACGCTCCACCCCGCCCCGAACAGGCTGTCAGCACGATCATCGTGACTGCTGTAAAAACGTCGCCACACGATCGGCAGCGGCCCGGGCAAAACGAAGTCGGTATCGTCCGTGCCATCGAGAATCTTGCCGCCGGTAATGACGTTGACCGGGTGGCCCGCAGACGGCCTCGCCAAACTGCCGAGCCACGTACCGAAGGCACCCGCCGCAAAATTGATCGCGAGGCAAGGCAGCTTGCCTTTCAGAAACTGCCCCCAGCTCATCTTCCCGCGGCCGCAAACCGCCAGCGCAATCCCAAGCGCCGCCCCCAGCCATCCGAGCCGGGAAGCCGACTTCACGTCTCTTACCCGCTGCGTACCGCCGCCGATGAAAACGTTATCGGACCCTTCGGCAATCGTCCCGTCGCAAGTCGTCTTGTCGCCGACGCGCGCGGCCGGATGATCGTTGATATAAACGCTCCCCGACCCATCGGCGATCATCTGCGGCCCAGGATGATCCGTGCACGCGACGGTATCGAGATCGCCCGGCTTCGCCGCCCGCGCCGCCGGCTTGTTGTTGACGTAAACGTTCCCCGACCCGCTCGCGATCTTGCCTTTGATCTCGGGCGGCACGATCGAATTGGCCAGTGCCTTCGCGCCGTCGTCGATGGCCTCGTTCATCCCGCTCGCTTCCATCAGCGCGCCCGAGCCGACCGCCACCCCCACGCCGATCGCAATCACGAGCGGCGTCGCCAACCCTGCCGTGCCGATCTCGAGCGCAGCGAGGCCGGCGAACACCAGCCCCTCCATCGCCTCCGCCACCAATGCACCGACGATGGCACCGCCGACCACCGACCCGACCGTGCCGACAAGCTCACCCAGAAACGACGTGTGCTGGATCGGATCTTCGAAGCGCGCGGCCGCGAAGTTTTCCGCGCTCACGACGCGTCACCCGGTCCGAGCAGGGTCGGTCGAGCCGCGCGCGGCTGGAAGCTGGCGAGCATACGGTCGGCGATCGCCTGCTGCTCTTCGGTCAGCGGTGCCGCGCTGGTCAGCGTCATCACCAGCACGCGGCCGGCGTCGTCCGACGGGAACATGGTCTGCACCTGATGCCAGAGCCGGCCATCCCGCTCGTGCGTGGAATCGATCTGGATGCCCGAACGGCCCGCCACCGTCACCGGCCGGCGCGCCTTCTCGGTGAGCATCCTGGCATCGCGCGACGCCACTTCCCATTCGCGCGCGACGAACGCATCGATATCTTCCCCGTCGCGCAGCCGCCCACGGGCGATCACGAGGTTGAGGCCGCCGGGGCCGGCGTTCATCACGAGGATGTTGACGGTGCGGTCGAGCGCCGCGTCCGGCAGTTCGAAGGTGCCTTCGTGGATTGCGTAGTGCATGGCTGGTTTTGTTCGTGTTATTTGTTGAGATCGATGCGCTGGCCGTTGACCATCACGCCGTCGTCGGTCATCAGGATCACGGAGCCCTTGTGCTCGAGGCGAATGCCTTCGGGCGCGAGCGAGATCGAGCTGTCCTGCACCTTCAGCAGGATGCCGCGCTCGGCCACGTAGACCTGCGTGCCACCGCCGCCATCCTTGGCAGGCGTCGTCACTTCGACCGTGGTTGCGGTCGTACTCCGCTTCTCGGAAATCGTCTCGGTCAGGTTGCCCTGCGGAATCTGCTTTTCTTCGCTGCCCGTCGCCACCAGCACGGTACGCATCGGCCCCAGCACCTTGTGCGTCTCGTTGTTCTCGACCACGGTGTTCATGTCCTTCTGGGCATGCATGAAGAATTCCTGCATGCCGTTCGTGTCGGTCATGCGGATCTCGTTCGACCCCTGCCCCTTGTGCGTCTGGCTCTTGATCCCCATCGTCTGACCGGCCGCACCGTGGTACGGATTGCCTTGCTCGCCATTGAACACGCGGCCGACGATCACCGGGTTATCCGGGTCGCCCTGGTTGAACGCCACGAGCACTTCCTGCTTGATCCGCGGAATCGCGGCCGCGCCCCAGCCATCGCCCGCCCACGGTTGCGACACGCGCACCCACATCGAGTCGGAGCCGTCCTTCTTGCCGCGCCGGTCCCACGGGAAGTGCACCTTCACCGCGCTCCCGTTGGTGTAGATTTCCTCGCCCTTCGGACCGACGACGATCGCCGACTGCGTACCGTGAATCACCGGTTTCGGCGTGCCGCGCGGCGCACGGTACGGAATCTTCTTCGGCAGCAACGCGAAGCTGTTGCGGTACGGCAGTTTTGCGCTGTGCTGCGTGTAATCGTTTACCGCCTCGTGACGCACGTGCAGGATCACGTATTCCTGGTTGTTCTCGAGGACCGGGTGATTCGCCACGTTGACGGCGCCGGCCGTGGTCATGCGCCACGCGTAGCCGCCGCCGGTATAGCGATGGGCCTGCGCCTCCTCGGCCTCCATCGCAAAGCGCGCGTAACGGTTGCCGTCGTCGCCGTGGTCGTACAGCGACTGGTGCTCGAACCGCTCGGTCGAGTCGAGCCGCGCGTGCTTGAGGTTCTGCGGGCCGGCTTCCACCAGCATCAGCGGCGACGACGGATTCTGATGATTGAAGTCGCGGAACGTGACCTTGCCGACGCCAAAGCGCCGGCCTTCGTGCAACTGGTCGATGCCGCTGTCCTCACTCGCCTCGGTGGCGGCGAACGGCACAGTTGCCAGGCCGTCGATCGGACGGAACAGCAAATTCGTGTCGCCGATCACAAGCATGTGCTTGTCCTTCTCGTAGCGGTGCGTCCAGACCAGCCCTTCCTGCTCCATCAACCGCGCGCAGAAGTTGTAGTAGCTCTCCTGGTACATCACCACGTATTCGAGCGGTTTCTGGCTCGTCCGGATGTCGAATACGAAATCCGAAAATCCGTGCTCCTGGAAAATCTCGGTGAGGATGTCCTGCGCGGTCTTGTTCTGGAAGATCCGGCAGTCGGTGGAGCGCGTCAGGAACCAGAACCACGGCACCGCCGTCAGGTGGTACTGCGTGACGTTCCCGGGATTGCCGGCGCGGTCGAACGACGCGACGTAGCCGTCGAAGTAACGGTCGTTCTCGCCGGTACCCGATGCTACGACGCGTTCGAGCGTCGACAGGCGCGCCTGCTGATCGAACCGGATCTTGACCTGCTGGCCGATCAGGTCGTCGGGGCGCAGGTCGTGGCGATGCGACAGCAGGTCGAGGTGGATTTCCGGCAAGCGGTTCACGTACTCGTCGACGACGGCGGCGCTGACCAGCAGCACATCCGGGCCGAGCGGCGTATCGAGCGTCACGTAGCGATTGAGCTGGGTCAGGCGCGCGGGGTTGGCGGCGCCGTTGATCGCTTCGGCAACCGCGCCGGGCGTCTTGTCCATCAGCGAGAAGCCGGTCTGTGCGAGCTGCATCGCACGCTGGACGGTGTCGACGTGCCCGGCCAGGCCCGCGAGCGGCCCGAGGCTCCCGGCAACACTCGAGGCGACCGGGCCTGCCAGGCCGCCGAGCGCGCTCAAGGAGCCGAGCGCACTGCCGCCCAAACCATTGGGAATACCCCCGTTCGGAGCGAAACTCATTCTTGTTCCTTGCGTGTGATCTCAGGTTCCGTGGACCGGCTGGCCGGCCCGAAGCCACGATAATGTAGGACAAAATCCGACCGCGCGAAAGGCACCCGCAAACGTTTCCGTTCGAGCCCCGAAAATCGAAAAACTAGACCAGCGGCTGGACGCCTGGGCACGGTTGCCCACGGCGAAGCAGCGCGCCGGTATGCGCCGAGAACAGCACAATCTGCACGAAACTGGTGACAGGAACGTGGGGGGCGAAGAACCGATCCATCACGTGCGCGAATCCGCCAAGACTGAACCCGGCGAAACGCTGCTCATCGACCACCAACCGCACTTCGAGCCCCTGCACGAACGCCGACGCCGGCTTGCCGGGCATCCAGCGCCGAACGCGTGCGGTCGACAACGACACGAGCGCGTCGAAGCGCCGCCCGGCGTCGACCGAGCATTCCGCCCAGCGGGCGCAGAGCTGCGTCAGTTGGGCCAGACCGCCGTTGTCGAGGCGAATCGCCTGCGGCACGAGCAAAGACAACACATTCCACAGCTCGCCATAGCGGAAAGCCGGCGGCCGGCTCCGGGTCGGCCGGTTCAACAGCGCGATCGTCCCCACCGGATCGCCCGCGCGCAAGGCCAGCTCGCGTTCCTGCATCCCGGACAGATCGCCCTGGGTACAGGAAAGCCGGATCGCCAGTTTGCGACGCCCGGGATCGGCGGGTTGGCCGTCCCGGTCGATCAGTGCCAGTTCGACGCCGCGGAGCAGGTCTGCAATCTCGTCCGGGGACGGTGTCTTGCCCGCCTTTTTGTCCTTGGGATCGACAGGCTTCTTCGGCGCCCGCCGAGCCTCGTCGCGCAACACGACCCAGTACAGCCCGAGGTGGGCACCCATCCCATGCTGCAACGATTGGAACGGCGGCAGCAGCGACGTACCCGCGTCGGAAGTCTCGCGAATCGTGTCGATCGACCAGATGTTCGTCTGCGACGCGTTCTTCTGTTCCAGCGATTTCACCGGGTAATACGAACAACCGGTATAAGTCTCAATCGGCTCGGCGTCGTCCGGGAAAAGGTTGATCACGGGCGTACAGAACAAGCGCACATGTTCAGCCGTCGCGGCAGCCAGGCGTTGCGCCCGATGAGAGTCCGGATGCACGCCGGCGATCGCCAGGTGCAGCGCGACGCGACGACTGCCGCCCGCGATCCGCTTGAGCGGTCGCATATCCAGCTCGACAAAATCGAAGCGTTCCGGGATGGCGCAGTACTCCATCAGCAGGTGAAAAGGCCCGAGCGCGTCGTCACGCGGCATATCGAGCAGCGCATCGGCCGGCTCGAGGCCGACGGCCGTGAATACCGCGTTCGGAAGACGCTTCCAGCGTCCGGATTCGTCGGCCTCGGCGAAACCGCGTACGGCAAACAGCAGGACGGCGTCCGTGAGTGCCGCGACGATCTCGCGCGCGCCGGTGAAGTGCAGACGCAACCTGTCCGGCACGATCGCGAACGTGGCTTCAGGCGAGGTCAGCTCAAACGTGACGGCCAGCAAGCCGGTCGTTTCGGACGGCAACGCCGCATCGCGCGGCGCAATCGCCGACGTCGTGTAACGCACATCCGAAACGGCCAGCGGCACGATCGCGACTTCATCCGTCATGCGAAATACTTCACGATCGGCCGGTGCAACCAGGTGTTCGCCGCGCGGGATGACGCGGGGCCCGGTCTGTTCGCCCGTTCGGTCGACATGAAATTGTGCAATCGCGCAGGAAGGAAACGGGCGCAAGAACGCACCGTGCAGTGTCTCGAGAAGGCCACGCGTAAACGCGGGCACATCATCCTCGAGACGAATGGCGTGAGACGACGACATCAATGCGAACGACTGCAACAGACGTTCGACGTGCGGATCTTCGGAATGCTCGCCGGTGATTGCCAGGCGAGCGGCGATTTTAGGAAAACGCTGCGAGAACGTCTGCATCGAACGACGCAGCAGCGCCATCTCGCGTTCGAAGTGCGGAAGCAAATTCTTGGGATCGATGGTCATACACGTTCCGGTCGTCGCCGCGTTCGCCAAATGGCGATGCGGAGTTCAAGAAAACGAGCGGAACGATTCTATTCGGTCAACTGATAATCTAGTTTCGAATTTATTGAGCGGCCTCCGATCTCCAGTCAAGCTTCAGCCAATGATCCGTCCCATAAGCCTTGAACATAAAGGTCCGCTGCTTGTGGGCAGACGCTCAGGTGCCTGCATGGCAATGATGGCAAACAGTTACAACTGACCGCACCGAGACATTCCTGTATCCGTGTTTTCAGGAACAGGCTGAGCGGCTTGCTTGTCGCCGTGCAAAGCACGCGTCATCGCAGCATACCCGCGCACGACGCCCCCTCACCTCGGCGAAACAACAATCGCCGCCCGCCGATTCTGTGCCCTCCCTGCCGGCGTCCGGTTATCCCCCACCGGATCGCGCTTCCCTTTCCCGACGACCGCAATGCGCTTCGCATCCAGCCCGACATCGACAAGCTCGATCGCCACGACCTCAGCCCGCCGCCTGGACAACTCGAGGTCGTAATCGTCCGCCCCCTCCCGATCCGAGTACCCATAAACCCGCACCCCGTTAATCTCCGCCGACCTGAGCGTGCGCCCGATCCTTTCGACGATCCGCCGCACATCCGGCTTGAGGTTATAGCGGTCGAAATCGAACAGGATCGGCCCGGTCGAGCCGAACTCGAAACCCTGTTCGGTCTCGTGGAAACCGGCCGACTTGAGCGTCGTGACTTGCGTCTGCGTCAGCCCACGATGAAGCGGCGGCGTCTTGCAGCCCACAAGCAGCATGCACAGCAGCAGCGCGCTGCCGATGCACATCCGCTCCATGCTCACAGGAAACGAGTGGTTCATTTCGCATCCCCTTCGAGTGCGCCCGCGTCGGGCGCGCTTTTTGTAATCCGCTGCCGCGGCCTCGCCCGCAGCGCGAAGCGATCAATCAAACCGGTCCCGCAACACCTTCAGCCAACTGCCACGACCCCGGCCGCGCACGCTTGGCGCGGTACATCGCCGCATCCGCCGCGCGCAGCAGGCCGCTCGCGTCCGACGCGTGGTCGGGATACAACGCAATGCCGACACTCATCATGGTGGCCACCATGCGGCCGTCGGACAGCTCGATCGACGGCACCATGCCGGACAATATCTCGTCTGCGACACGGCACACGCTGCCCGCATCGCGCACCGCCCCCAGCATCACCGCAAATTC
Organism: Burkholderia sp. GbtcB21; assembly: GCF_019091065.1. Taxonomy (NCBI): domain Bacteria; kingdom Pseudomonadati; phylum Pseudomonadota; class Betaproteobacteria; order Burkholderiales; family Burkholderiaceae; genus Burkholderia; species Burkholderia sp. GbtcB21. Next base: position 18,749 of record NZ_JAGXKA010000031.1, on the reverse strand, counting down.
GTCGCCGCCCAGGCGGGCGACCAGATCGGCCTCGCGCACCTGCGCGCGCAGCCGCGCCGCGATGCCGATCAGCACCGCGTCGCCGGCGTCGTGGCCGAGGCAATCGTTGATCTCCTTGAAGCGGTCGCAGTCGAGATACAGGATGCCGACCCGCTGCCCCGTCACCGCGGCTTCGCAGAGCGCAAGCGCGAGGCGCGACTCGAACTGCACGCGGTTGGGCAGGCCCGTGAGCGCATCGTGCGTCGCCTTGTGTTCGAGCGACGCGTTTTCATCGCGCAGCGTGTTCTGCCAGTCTTCGAATTCGTCGAGCAACGCATTGAAGTCGTCACCGAGCTGGTTCAACTCGGCGATCGCGGCGGGCTCGACCCGTTGCGCGAATGCACGCTCGCGCCGCACGGCATGCGCAACGCCGGCCAGCGCGCGCAGCGGCGAAACGATGTTGCGCAGCAGACGCTTCGAGCTGACATATGCGCCGAACACGCTGACCGCCAGGCAACCGAGAATGCCGCCGACGCCGCCAAGCAGGAAGCCGAAGAACTGGTGCCCACGGCCGCGCACGACGACGTGGCCGACGACGATGCCGTCGTGCATCACCGGAACCGTCACGGGCCCGGGCAGCGCAAGGTCGGCGACGGCGCGCTCGAGCCGGGCGAGCCCGTTTCCGGCGGGCAACTGCCACGTCGCGAACGGCTGACCCTTGCTGTCCGTGACCACCACCTGCGCGACGTCCTCATCGCCGGCAATCATCCCGATCGCCTCGCTCGCCGCGACGCGGTCGCCGAACACGAGCGCCGCCTCGACCGTATAACCGAGCGAGCGCGCCAGCAGGTTCAGGTTGTTGCCGGCATACGCACGCAATGCGATCACGGCGACGACGATCAACGACACGGCCGCCATCGCGACGGCAACGAACGCGAGGCGCAGGTGCGCGCGGCGCAATACGCTTTGCAGCGTCGGGCGCGACACGCGCGAATGGGGAAAATGAGGCGCGAACCGTGTCATGGCGCCCCCGGCCTTCGCGCGAGATTGAGCACGTTCGGGTGTACGCGCACGCCGCTGCGCGCTACGGCGTCGAGATTGATGTCGAACGAGATGCGCTCGCCGTCGACATTGAGGCAGAACATGCTGCCTGCGGTGCAGTACGGATCGTGTTCCGCGATCGTCAGCACAGGATGGCCGGCCACCGCGGTTCTCACTCGCGTTCGCTCATCGTCGCTCAGGGTGCCGAGATAGACGACGTCGCAGGCCATGCCGAGCGAGGGATCGTCGGAGCGGACGCGCTGCACGTCGAGCAGCGTCGAGCCGGCCTGCAGCGTGTCGGTCAGGCCGCGCGCGTAGTCGGGCCGGCCCGTCACGCACAGATGCAGGCGAATGGGTGTCGTCGGCCAGCGCGTGAAGCTGATGATGCCGAGCACGACCTGACGCACGGCGGAGTCGTGTGACGAAATGGCGGGATCGGTGGGACTTGCAGTGGCGACGGCACGCACGATGTCGGCCGGACCGTCTGCATCGGCGGGAGCCCCGGCGAGCACGACGGATGCCGCACCCAGAACGCAAACGATTGCGATCAGCGCATGACGCAGCGACGCGGCCCAGCCGGGCCGGCCGGACGTCGTCCGCGCGGCGATCGCCGCCGCGCCCGTTGGCGTCGTTGCAGTCGCAAGACTGGCAGCCGCCGCGCACACTCTCGCATCCATGATGGAAACATCCGCTGGCGTTGCCCCCCGGCGTTGCCCTCTGCCTTCAGTCATGCGCGTGCATGGCTCCGTATCACGCGCATGATTCCTTCATCTTAGGTACAAAGCCGCGCGATCAACCAGTGGGAAACACCCGCGAGAAATGTCGGAAAGTATGCGGAATCGGCCCTGTGCGCGACGATGCGGGCGAACGTGATACGCGACGCCGATCGCGTGTCGACGTCGGCAAATTGATCAGCGGATTGGGCGCACGGCCGGCTCAAACTTCATACGCTCCCCGGCGGTACGCCAGATCGTTTTGCGGCATATCCGGGGTGCCAAGCGTTACCGCCTGTCGGCGGATAACCGATGAAGAAATTCAGCTCGTCGCACGCTATCGAATAGGGATAAAGCAGCATGGTATCGTCGCCCTCCCGCCCGAAGACGGCCGGACGCATGTGCGTGCTGCGGAAGAACTGCGCGACAGCCGGCAAACGATCGACGACGCCGGCCCACCTCCGCATCAGCCGATCGGCAAGCGCATGGCTAGGTGCGTTCAGCAATTCCGCGCCACGTCATCGGCACGTCGACGCCGGTCCGCATCTCGTCTGCCGCGATCCAGACATTGCCGTTCACGCGGAAACGCTTCAACTCCGCCGCGCAGGCCTGTTTCGACCGCTCGATCATGACGCGACCGTGGAATGCCGGCCCCGGTGCAACCTCCCGTTCCGCTTCGCCGGGCCGATCCTCAGGCGCCACGCAACGCCCGCTCGTATCCCGTCGCGTAGCACCCTGCCCTTGGCCCCCCACGCCGCCGCGAGTATGCTTGCAGTTCGAACGATCTCCAACCTGGGCGCGCACACCGCACCGTTGATGAGCGCACCGCCAACCGTCTTTCACCACCACCGATGGATTTCGACGTAATCGTTCTCGGCGCCGGCATCGTCGGCGTCTCGGCCGCGCTGCACCTGCAGGATCGCGGCCGCAAGGTCGCCCTCGTCGATCGCGGCGCGCCCGGCGAAGGCACGAGCTTCGGCAACGCGGGGCTGATCGAGCGCTCGTCGGTCGAACCGTATCCGTTCCCGCGTAGCCCGTTCACGCTGATGCGCTATGCGCTGAACCGCTCGACCGATCTGTACTGGCACAGCGCGTCGCTGCCCGCGTTCGCGCCGTGGCTCGCGCGGTTCTGGTGGGAATCGGCGCCGCTGCGTCACGCGGCAGCGTCGCGCGACATGCTGCCGCTGATCGAGCGCTGCATCGCCGAGCATGACGCGCTGATCGCGCGGGCCGGTGCCGGGGAACTCGTGCGCGCGAGCGGCTGGCTCGAAGCGTTCCGCACGCCGGCCGCGTTCGAACGCGGCGTGGCCGAGGCCGGCCTCACCGCGCGCCGCCACGGGCTCGGCATCACGCCGCTCGATGCCGCCGCGCTGCTCGCGCACGAACCGAGCCTCGCGCCCGGCTTCTGCGGCGCGCTGCACTGGCTCGATCCGAAAAGCGTCGTCGATCCGTCCGCGCTCGTCAAAGCGTACGCGCAGCTCTTCGTGCAAGGCGGCGGCACGCTGCTGACGGGCGACGCCGCGAGCCTCGACGCGCTGTCGCCCGGCTGGCAGGTCAGCACGCAGGACGGCATGGCCGCCGCACCGGCCGTCGTCGTCGCGCTCGGCCCATGGTCCGACACGGTGTTCGGCAAGTTCGGCTACAAGATCCCGCTGCGCGAGAAGCGCGGTTATCACATGCACTACGCGCCGTCGGCACGCGGCGTGCCGTCGGCGCCGATCGTCGATCGCGAATACGGCTACGTGATCGCGCCGATGCGGCGCGGGCTGCGGCTGACGACCGGCGTCGAGATCGCGCGGCGCGGCGTACCGCCGACCGGCGTGCAGCTCGAACGCGCGGAACGCGTCGCGCGGCCCGTGTTCGGCTTCGGCGAGCGGCTCGACCCGCAGCCGTGGCTCGGCTTCCGGCCGTGCACGCCCGACATGCGCCCGGTGATCGGCCCCGCGCCCGCGCATCGCGGGCTGTGGTTCTCGTTCGGGCACAACCATCACGGGCTGACGCTCGGCCCCGTCACCGGCCGGCTGCTGGCCGAGATGATGACGGGCGAGACGCCCTTCACCGATCCGGCGCCCTATCGCGCCGACCGCTTCTGATTCTGAACGCGTAGCAAATCAACGCACGCGCTCAGTCGAGCGCGCGGCCGAAGATGCGGATCACTTCGTCGAGATGGTCGGCCATCGCGCGGCGCGCGGCCTCCGGGTCGCGTGCGCGGATCGCGTCGAGGATCGCGCGGTGTTCCAGTTCCGACCGGTGCGGCATGTCGTTCGGCATGTACAGCGACTGCAGCCGCTGGAACATCAGGTCGTACTTGTGCGCGAGCAACTGCTTGATCATCAGCGCATACGCGGGGTTGTCGCTCGCTTCCGCGATACGGATATGAAACAGCCGGTCGCCCGGATGCGTGAGCGAGCCGCTGCGGTTGTCTTCCTGGTTGCGCAGGAACGCTTCGTGGATCCCTTCGATCTGCTCGTCCGAACCGTGCTTCGCGGCGAGCGATGCGGCTTCCGGCTCGATCAGCCGGCGCGCCTGCAACAGCGCGAACGGCGGGATCTCGGTGTCGAGGTCGAGCGCGATGCCGAGCTCGGGATCGATCTCGACGACCGTGAACGGCGCGGCCTTCGCATCGGGTTCGGGCTCGGGCTCGGGCGCGGCGGCCGTTTCGGGATGGCGTACCTTCACGCCGTCACCGACACGCACGCTGACGAGCCCGCTCACTTCGAGCGCGATCAGCGCCTCGCGCACCGACGTGCGCGACACGCCGAACTGCTCGGCCAGTTCGCGCTCGGGCGGCAGATAGCTGCCCGGCGGAAAATCCCCGGACTCGATCATCGCACTGAGCTTGTCGGCGATCTGCTGGTAGAGGCGGCGGTTCTGAATCGGCTGGATGGACATACGTTGATGCAGGTTTTCGGTTGCGTTGCGGACGGTCCGACGAATCGCACGGACCGTTCGCGCCTATTTTATATGCCGCGCTGCGTGTCGCCCGGCACCGCATAACAATGCGCGGCCGTGCCGCCCCACAGCGCGTTGCGCTCGGCCGCCGACAGCCGCGATTCGGCCCAGCGCTCGACGATCGACGCCACTTCGTCATACGACGCGGCGAGCAGGCACACAGGCCAGTCCGACCCGAACATCAGCCGCTGCGGGCCGAACGCATCGAGCGCCGCGTCGAGACACTGCTCGATATGCCGGATGTCCTGCGCGCGCAGGCCGCGCCGCCAGTCGGCTTCGGTCACGAGCCCCGACAGCTTGCACGCGACATGCGGCAGCGCGCCCAGTTCGCGCAGCTCGGCGCGCCAGCGCGGCAGCGCGGTTTCGTCGCGCTCGAATTCGGCGAGCGCGGGCTTGCCGACGTGGTCGAGCACGAGCCAGTGCGCGTCGTGCCGTGCGCAGAATGCGCGCACATCCGGCAACTGGCGCTCGAACACGAGCACGTCGTACACATAGCCGTTCGCCTGCAGCCACGCAACACCGCGATTGAAGCCGGCATCCGCGACGAACGCGCCGACGTCGGCTTCGTCCTGCACCTGGTGACGAAAACCGCGCAGCTTCGGGCTGCGCCATTCGGCGACACGATCGGCAAGCTGCGGCGCGCCGAGATCCTCCCAGCCGACCACCACCGCGATGCGCGCGTCGTCGCGCGCGAGATCGAGCAGGAACGCCGTCTCGTCACGCCCCGCGCGCGCCTGCACCGCGATCGACGCGCCGATCGCCTGCGCATGCATCAGCGGCCACAGCGCGTCGGGCAAGTAGTCGCGTGCGAGCACGCCCATCCCGGCGCCGATCCACGGATAGTCGGCCGCGCGATAACGCCAGAAGTGCTGATGGGAATCGATTCGCACTGCGCCCATGGTGTCCTCGTGTTCCGCTCCCGCAAGCCATCTCACGTCGCCGCACACGCTACCCGCCGCGTGCGGCGACGCCATGGCATGGCATGGCATGGCATGGCAATCAGTCGTACAACGCCGCCGCGACCTTCGGATCGTCGATATTGGTCTTGTCGTACCAGTAGAAACCGGTATCGATGACCTTCGGCAGCTTCTCGCCCTTGATCGCCTTCACGGCCGCCTCGACCGTCTTGTAGCCGATCCCGACCGGGTTCTGCGTGATCGCGCCGGCCATCAGCCCGCTGCGGATCGCGTCCTTCTGCTGCTTGCCGGAATCGTAGCCGACGATCACGACCTTGCGCTTCATCTCGCGCACGCCGTTGACCACGCCGATCGCCGAGCCTTCGTTGGTGCCGAACAGCCCCTTGAGCTTCGGATACCCTTGCAGGATCGACTTCGTCACCTCGGTCGACTTCAGCTGGTCGCCTTCGCCGTACTGCACGGTCACGATCTTCACCTTCGGGTGCGCCGCTTTCATCCGTTCGAGAAAGCCGTCGCGGCGGTCGATGCCGGTGCGGCTCGTCTGGTCGTGCGCGACCACGGCCACCTCGCCTTCGTCGCCGATCAGCGCGGCGAGCTTGTCGGCGGCGAGCGATGCGGCGGCCTTGTTGTTGGTCGAGGCCGTCGTCACCGGGATGTCGCTGTCGACGCCCGAGTCGAACGCGATCACCGGGATCTTCTCGGCCTGCGCCTTCTTCAGCAGCGGCAGCGCGGCCTTGCTGTCGAGCGCCGCGAAGCCGAGCGCGGCCGGCTTCTTCGCGATCGCGGCGGACAGCATGTCGATCTGCTTGTCGACCATCGCCTCGGTTTCGGGGCCTTCGAACGTCACCTTCACCTTGTAGTCCTTCGCGGCCTGCATCGCGCCCGATTTCACGGCCTGCCAGAACTGATGCTGGAAGCCCTTCGAGATCAGCGGGATGTAGGTTTCCTGCGCCTGCGCGCCGGCCGTCACGCCGACGGCAAACGTCAGCCCGACGATCGCGTTCAACACCTTGCTCCTGATCACTTCGCGTCTCCTTGGTTAGTATCTGCTGGGATGCCGGCCATGCCGGCGGTGAAGCGGATGCATGCGCGCGTCAACGGCGCCGCCGACGCAGGATGTCGACGTAGACGGCGAGGATGATGATCACGCCCGTCACGACCGTCTGCCATTCCTGCGCGACCGACATGATGCGCAGGCCGTTGGTCAGCACGCTCATGATGAACGCGCCGATGATGGTGCCGACGATGCTGCCCGCGCCGCCCGACAGCGACGTGCCGCCGATCACGACGGCCGCGATCGCATCGAGCTCGTAGCCCTGCCCGAGCGCGGGCTGCGCGGAATTCAGCCGCGACGCGATCAAAAGCCCGGCGATCCCGCACACCGCGCCGCTGAACGTGTAGACCGCGATCTTCCACGCGTCGACGTTCACGCCGGACAGCCGCAGCGCTTCCTCGTTGCTGCCGAGCGCGAACGTGTAGCGGCCGAAGATCGTCCGGTTCAGCACGATCGATGCGCCGACCGCGACGAGAAACAGGATCAGCACCGCGTTCGGAATCGGCAGCGCGGGAATCAGGTTGCCGATCAGCGAATCCTGCGCGATCGACGTGAAGCCCGGCGTGTCGTTGAAGTAGATCGGCCGCGTGCCCGAGATCACGAGCGACAGCCCCTTGAGCAGCATCATCATGCCGAGCGTCGCGATGAACGGCGGCACCTTCATCTTCGCGATCACGAAGCCCGACACGCAGCCGGACAGCGCGCCGAACAGTAACGCGGCCAGGATCCCGAGCGGCAGCGGCATCCCCCACTTCGTCAGCACGACGCCGGCCATCACCGCGCAGAACGTCATCAGCGTGCCGACCGACAGGTCGATGCCCGACGTGATGATCACGTAGGTACAGGCGACGGCCAGCACGCCGTTCACGGCGGTGGCCTGCAGGATCGTGACGAGGTTGTCGACTTCGAGGAAGTTCGGCGACGCGATGCTGAAGAACACGATCAGCAGCACGAGGCTCGCGAACGCGAGCAGCTTCTGCCGCGCGGCCGGGTTGAAGAAGCGGGCGCGGAAGCCGGATGCGCCGGCCGGCGTATCGCCGGAAGCGAGGGGCGGAACGGGATGCGTATCGTTGGACATGATCGGGTAAGCGTTTGAATCAGGACAATACGGTCGACTCGCGCTGCGTCGCGAGCTGCATGATCTTTTCCTGCGTGGCGTCGGCCGCGCGCAATTCACCGGTGACGCGGCCTTCGCACATCACGAGAATCCGGTGGCTCATGCGCAGCACCTCGGGCAGTTCCGACGAGATCATCACGATCGCCTTGCCGTCGGCGGCGAGCGCATCGAGCAGCTTGTAGATCTCGCTTTTCGCGCCGACGTCGATGCCGCGCGTCGGCTCGTCGAAGAACAGGATGTCGCAGTCGCGCAGCAGCCACTTCGCGATCACGATCTTCTGCTGGTTGCCGCCCGACAGCAGCCGCGCGGGCTGCGCGACCGACGGCGTGCGGATCGCGAGCTGCCGCACGTACGCCTGCGCGGTGTCGCGCATCTTGCGCGCATCGAGAAACAAGCCGCGGCGCACGAAGCGGCGCATGCTCGACAGCGCGATGTTGTTCTGCACGTCCATTCCGACCGCGAGCCCGAAGTGCTTGCGATCCTCGGACAGGTAGCCGATTCCGTGCGCGACCGCGTCGGCCGGCGTGCGGATCGTCACGGTCTTGCCGTGCACGCGGATCTCGCCCGCGTCGACCGGGTCCGCGCCGAACACCGCGCGCGCGACCTCGGTACGGCCCGCACCCATCAGCCCCGCGAAACCGAGGATCTCACCGCGCCGCAGCGTGAAGCCGACATCGCGGATCGCGCGGCCGCGCGACAGCCCGCGCACTTCGAGCGCGACGTCGTTCGCGGACGTGTCGGGCGGCGTGCGGTGCTCCGTATCGAGCTGGCGGCCGACCATCATCGCGATGATCGCGTCCATCGACGTTTCCGCCATCGGCACGGTCGCGACGTACTTGCCGTCGCGCATCACGGTCACGCGATCGGCGATCTGGCGCAGCTCGTCCATCTTGTGCGAGATGTAGACGATGCCGACGCCGTGCGCGCGCAAATCGCGGATGATGCGGAACAGCTCGGCGATCTCCGCGTTGTTGAGCGCGGCGGTCGGCTCGTCCATGATCAGCACGCGCGAGTCGAACGACAGCGCCTTCGCGATCTCGACCATCTGCTGCTTCGCGACCGTCAGCCGGCCGACCGGCGTGCGCGGGTCGAGATCGAGCCGCATCCGCTGGAAGATCGCGGCCGCGTCGCGATTCAATTTGTCTTCGTCGACGAACACGCCGAAGCGGCCGCGCGGCTCGCGGCCGATGAAGATGTTCTGCGCGACGCTCAGGTGGTTCATCAGGTTCAGTTCCTGATGGATGATGCCGATCCCGAGCGCCTGCGCGGTTCGCGGATCGGCGATCTCCACCGCACGGCCTTCCATCAGGATCTCGCCGTCGTCACGCTGATAGACGCCGGCGAGGATCTTCATCAGCGTCGACTTGCCGGCGCCGTTCTCGCCCATCAGCGCATGCACTTCGCCGGCATGCAGGTCGAAACGGCAGTCGTCGAGCGCCTGCACGCCCGGAAAGCGCTTGCCGATACCGCTCAACGCAATCAGCGGCGGCGCGGCGTTCAGGTTCGGGTCGGGTTGCATGGGGTCGGGGTTCCGGTGCATTCAGCCGATCGCGCGGTCGAGATGCGTATAGCCGCCATCGACGAACAGCCACTGGCCCGTCGTGTGCGATGCGCGATCCGACAGCAGGAACACGGTCGTGTCGGCGATCTCGTCGGCCGTCGTGAAGCGCTTGCCGAGCGGCACCTTGCCGGCGATTTCGGCAAGCTTCGCATCGGGATCGTCAAAGCCGGCGAGCCAATTCTTGTAAAGCGGCGTCATCACCTCGGCCGGGATCACCGCGTTCACGCGCACGCCGTCGTCGCGCAATGCGACGGCCCATTCGCGCGTCAACGCGAGCTGCGCGCCCTTCGATGCGCAATAGCCGCTCGTGTTGCCCTGCCCGGTGACGGCCGTCTTCGACGAGATGTTGACGATCGCGCCGCGCGCCGCCTTCAGGTGCGGCACGCAGTAGTGCGCCATCACGTAGTAATGGATCAGGTTGCGCTCGAGCGATGCGACGAATGCGTCGCGCCCGGCGTCGAGGCCGATGCCGTCGTTGATGCCCGCGTTGTTGACGAGGCCGTCGATGCGGCCGAAGCGCGCGACCGTCTGCGCGACCGCATCGCGGCATTGCGCGTCGTCCTGCAGCTCGACCGACACGCATTCGGCGCGCGGCTGCTTCCGTACAAGCTCGCGCCAGAACGCGTCGTCGGGCGTGTGGCGCGCGAACACCACCGGAATCGCGCCCTCGCCGGCGAGCCGCATCGAGATCGCGGCGCCGATGCCCGAGGCACCGCCGGTCACGATCACGACCTTGTCTTGCAGGTTCAAATCCACTTCGCGTCTCCGTCGTTCATGTTTTCGCCGCGCACGATGCACGTCGTGCGGCGTGCGTCGCCGTACTTCAGCCGCGGAACAGGTACTGCTCCAGCGATTCGCGCTTCATCTCGATCGAGAAACCGGGCGCCGTCGGCGGCATGTACGCCGCGCCGCGCACCACGCAAGGCTCGACGAAATGCTCGTGCAGGTGATCGACGTATTCGGTCACGCGCCCTTCCTTCGTGCCGGAAATGCACACGTAGTCGATCATCGACAGGTGCTGCACGTATTCGCACAGCCCGACGCCGCCCGCATGCGGGCACACCGGCAGCCCGTACTTCGCGGCCATCAGCATCACCGCGAGAATCTCGTTCACGCCGCCGAGCCGGCACGCGTCGATCTGCACGACGTCGATCGCGCCGCGCGCGATGAACTGCTTGAACAGCACGCGGTTCTGGCACATCTCGCCGGTCGCGACCTGCACGGGTGCGATCGCCTTGCGGATCTTGCGATGCCCTTCGACGTCGTCGGGGCTCGTCGGCTCCTCGATGAACCACGGCCGCGCGAACGCGAGCTCGCGCACCCAGTCGATCGCCTCGTCGACTTCCCACACCTGGTTCGCGTCGATCATCAGCTTGCGATCCGGGCCGATCACCTCGCGCGCGATCGTCACGCGGCGGATGTCGTCCTCGAGATTCGCGCCGACCTTCAGCTTCACGTAGTCGAACCCCGCGTCGACGGCCTCGCGGCACAGCCGGCGCAGCTTGTCGTCGCTGTAGCCGAGCCAGCCGGCCGACGTCGTGTAGCACGGGTAGCCGTCGCGCTCCAGCGTCGCGATCCGCGCGGCCTTGCCGGGCGCCTGCCGGCGCAGCAGGTCGAGCGCTTCGTCCGGCGTCAGGCAGTCGGTCAGGTAGCGGAAGTCGATCGCGCGCACCAGCTCCTCGGGGCTCATGTCGGCGACGAGCCGCCACAGCGGCTTGCCCACCGCCTTCGCCCACAGATCCCACACCGCGTTGACGACGGCGCCCGTCGCCAGGTGGATCGCGCCCTTGTCGGGGCCGATCCAGCGCAACTGGCTGTCCGACGTGACGTGCCGCCAGAAGCGGCCCATGTCCTCGCGGATCCAGTCGAGGTCGAGGCCGACGACGAGGTGGCGCATCGCGTCGATCGCCGCGCAGCAGATTTCGTTGCCGCGCCCGATGGTGAACGTGAGCCCGTGACCCTCGAGCCCGTCGCGGTCGGTTTCGAGCACGACGTAGGCCGCCGAATAATCGGGGTCCGGATTCATCGCATCGGAGCCGTCGAGCTGCTGCGAGGTCGGAAAGCGCACGTCGAGGACGCGCATCGATCGAATGATAGGCATGACGAACCGTCCGTTAAAGGAAATCAGGCCTGCACGGTGCGCTGGCGCTGCTCGCCGAGCCCGTCGATGCCGAGCGTGATCACCTGCCCGGCGCGCAGGTAGACGGGCGGCTTCTGCCCGAGGCCGACGCCCGGCGGCGTGCCGGTGGAAATCACGTCGCCCGGCTGCAGGCTCATGAAGCGGCTCAGGTAGCTGATCAGGTGCGGCACGCGGAACACCATCGTCGCGGTCGAGCCGTTCTGGTAGCGATGGCCGTCGACGTCGAGCCACAGCCGCAGCGCGTGCGGATCGGGCACTTCGTCGGCCGTCACGAGCCACGGGCCGAGCGGGCCGAACGTGTCGTTGCCCTTGCCCTTGTCCCACGTGCCGCCGCGTTCGAGCTGGTATTCGCGCTCCGACACGTCGTTCACGACGCAGTAGCCGGCAACGTGCGACAGCGCGTCGGCTTCGTCGATATAGCGGCCGCCCCGGCCGATCACCACGCCGAGCTCGACTTCCCAGTCGGTCTTCTCCGAGCCGCGCGGAATCTCGACGTCGTCGTTCGGCCCCGAGATCGCGCTCGTCCACTTGCCGAACACGACGGGCTCCTTCGGCACCTCCATCCCCGATTCGGCCGCGTGATCGGAATAGTTGAGCCCGATGCAGATGAACTTGCCGACGCGACCGACGCACGCGCCGAGCCGCGGCGTGCCTTCGACGAGCGGCAGCGACGACGGCGGAATGTCGCGCAGCCGCGCGAGCGAGGCCGGCGACAGCGCGTCGCCGGCGATGTCGTCGATCACGCCGGACAGGTCGCGGATGTGGCCCTGCGCATCGAGCAGGCCCGGTTTTTCATGGTGTTTGTCGCCAAATCTCAGCAGTTTCATGGGGTTGTCTGAATGGAAAGTAGGGAGGAAGGCGCGGTCAGTTCGACACGGTCGGTTAGACACGGTCAGTTCGACCAGCCGCCGTCGATCAGGTGAATGGCGCCGGTGGTAAATGCCGACTCGTCGGATGCCAGATAGGTTGCCAGCGCGGCGATCTCGTCCGCCGTACCCACGCGCCCCATCGGCTGGCGCGCGACAAATGCGGCGCGCACCGCGTCGATGGTCGTGTTCTGCGTCCGCGCCTGCTCGGCGATACGGGCCTCGAGCGAAGGCGACTCGACCGTGCCGGGGCAGATCGCGTTGCAACGAATGCGTTGACCGACGAAATCGGCGGCCACCGCCTTGGTCAGGCCGATCACGGCCGCCTTGGTCGTGCCGTACACGAAGCGGTTCGGCACGCCCTTCACACTCGACGCGGCCGACGACATGTTGACGATCGACGCGCCGCCGGCTTCGAGCATCGCGGGCAGCAGCGCGCGGATCAGCCGGTACATCGACGTGACGTTCAGGTTCAGCGAAAACGCCCACGCGTCGTCGTCGCAGTCGAGGATCGAGCCGTGATGCACGTAGCCCGCGCAGTTGAACAGCACGTCGAACGCGCGTTCGCTCGCGGCGAGCGCTGCGACGTGTTGCGCGTCGGTGACGTCGAGCCGCCGCGTGGTCAGCCGGCCGCCCGCGCGTTCGGCGTCGGCCGCAAGCCGCGCGAGCGCGGCTTCGTTGATGTCGGTCGCCAGCACGTCGGCGCCCTCGCTTGCGAACCGCAGCGCGGTCGCGCGGCCGATGCCCTGCCCGGCCGCCGTCACCAGCGCACGCTTGCCCTGCAATCTCATGAGTGCTTCTCCCGGAAAAGCCGGCCACAAGTCGGCCGATTGGCACAAAGGACTAAAGGTCCAACCAATGATAGGAAGTGATCGCCCGTTTGTCACGAATTTGGGATTCAGTATTTACCCGAGCGGGCAAATCCGGCGGGTGGACAAGAATGAGGCGCTCGACCGGCCATGGCAGCGCGCTCGCGGATTCGCTCAAACCCAATGCCGGCAGGCCTCTCAGCCGGTTTTTCGCGCACGCGCGGCGCGGCTGCCGCGCCAAACTGACAAAAAAGTCATGTACACGTCAGGGTCTTAACGGGATGCGCGCGCCATCATGGCGTTGCCGGACCGCGCTTCCGGTACATCGCCACCCCGCCCGCGTTCGATCCCTGCGGGCACTCCGTCCCCCGGCGATGTACTCCGTGTCTGGGCGAGCAGGCACGGCGCGCGGGCCGATTTTCCGCCCCGGACTTTCCGTCCGGGGCGTTTTTGTCCGTGGATCCCCAGAAAAATGAGCGTGGATTGTTTCTAAATCGGCAAAAGGTAATTTGAGCCAGACAGGATGTTTTTTCCGGTCACAGACGCTTACATTTAGCGCACCACTCATGGAACCCGCTACGGATTCGCCATCGGGTAGTGACATCCACTGCCACGACCGAACCGCACGAGCTTTAGGAAACGGCAAAATGAAGGCCTCCCAATCCCTGCCTGTGCTCGATCCCCCCGACGTCCACGTCGAAATCCTCGAACAGTCCGATACGCTGCTCGTCGTCCGCTGGGTCGAACCCGGCCGCTGTCACTACGGCGAACAGCGCTGGCGCCGCCGCTTCGCGCAACGCACCGGCACCTGCGCACTGTCGCGCCAGGTCATCCATCGCGGCGACGAAGTCTTCCGCCCGGCCGAACGCCCGGCACCCGCGAACGCGGCCGCGATGATCTCCGCCGCCGAAGTGCTCGGCCTCGCCGGGGGCAGGTAAATCCTGCCAGCCGCGTACCGCGGCCCGCTGCACCACGCCGCGCGCCGGCCCTAGAAGCGCCGGTCTAATTCCCCCGCTTGTCTGCCACGCTCGCACGCACTATCGTTACACCACTCAATGTAACGATTACGTGCCGCGGCCGACCGGTCGCGCCGATGGAGGCAGACATGCATGCATGGAGCGCGCGCCACGTCCCGGCGCAGGGCGGCAAGGTCGCGGTCGTGACCGGCGCCAACAGCGGCCTCGGCTGGCAGCTCGCGGAAACGCTGGCCGCAAAAGGCGCGACCGTCGTGATGGGCTGCCGCGACGCCGCACGCGCCGCGCAGGCCGTCGATGCGATCCGCCGGCTCCATCCCGATGCGCGCGTCGAAGTCGATGCGCTCGACCTCGCCGATCTCGCGTCGATCGAACGCTTCGCGGCCGACGTGTCCGAACGCCACGGCCGCGTCGACATCCTCTGCAACAACGCCGGCGTGATGTTCCTGCCGCTGCGGCACACGCGCGACGGCTTCGAGATGCAGTTCGGCACCAACCACCTCGGCCATTTCGCGCTGACCGGCCATTTGCTGCCCGCGCTGAGCGCCGCGCGACGCGCACGCGTCGTGACGATGTCGAGCGGCTTCAATCGCGGCGGCCGGATTCGCGTCGACGACCTGCGCGCCGAGCATCGCTACAACCGTTATCTCGCCTATTGCGACAGCAAGCTCGCGAACCTCGTGTTCGCGATCGAACTGCAGCGCCGCTTCGAGCGCGCCGCGTTCGCCGGGATCAGCGTCGCCGCGCATCCCGGCTATGCGGCGACCAACCTGCAGTTCGCGGGTCCGGCGATGGACAGTTCGCCCGCCCGCGCCGCGCTGATGCGTGCCGCGAACCGTTATCTCGCGCAACCGGCCGACCAGGGCGCGCTGCCCGCGATCCACGCGGCGACCTCACCCGATCTCGCCGGCGGTGCGTATATCGGGCCGTCCGGCTGGTTCGAATCGCGCGGGCTGCCGGCGCCCGCGAGCGTGCCGCGCGCGGCACGCGACGTGGCTTCGGCAGCGCTGCTGTGGGAGGCATCGGAAGCCGCGACAGGCGTGCGCTTCCTCAGCTCGGGCGCGCCGGCCGGGCCTTCGCCGGGCCGGCCGTTCGACACGGCGGCCGAAGCGCGCTGAACCGCGCGTCGCGATCCGCAACATTCTTCATACTTATTACATCAACCGAAAAGAAAGCCGGTTGAAAGACTGATTCGGCGCACCATTGTTACCGCTCAGAAAACAATTTATCGTCAAAATCAGCGTTTACCCTCAACCATCCGATGACTAAGATTTGATCAATCGCTTAAGACATGGTGTCGACAGCGAACTCAATAAAACACCGGAGGTCATCATGAAATCGCTCGTTTCCGCAGTCGTTGCCGCTGCCGCCCTGTCCGCTTCGTTCGGCGCATTCGCGCAAAGCACCGTGACCCGCGCGCAAGTGAAGAACGAACTGGTCCAGCTCGAACAAGCCGGCTACAAGCCGGGCGTGTCGAGCCCGTACTACCCGAACGACATCCAGAGCGCCGAAGCGCGCGTTCATGGCGCCGACGCCAGCGGCTACGGCGCGCAACCGGCTCCGCTCGTCCATTCGGGCGCCCCGGCTGCCGCAGCGTCGTCGAACGCACGCGATTCGATCTTCTTCGGCCAGTAAGCCGATGCGCCCCCGGCGGGCGCCGCGCGCCGCGCGATGAAGCCGTATCTGGACGAGCCCCTTTGCGGGGCTCGTCCTTTTTTTGTGAAACGCATACCTCCGCCGCCCGGCAGCGGGTGGCTTCGCCCGGGCGCTTTGCGTCCGGGCGCTTTTTCGTCTGCGCATGCATGTGTGCGAGATGAAGCCGCGTGCGCCGCCGGTCAGCGCGGCACGGCCGCGGCAGGCACCGACCGCGACAACACGCGCCACCGCGATAGCAATTCGTCGCGATCGACATAGCAGCCCTGCAGATGCCGGCGGCCGGTCGACGGATCGAACTCGGTGCGCGCATGCAGCACACGCCGGTTGTCGAACGCCCACATGTCGCCCGCCCGCAGCCGGCGCTGGACGCGAAAGCGCGGCTCGCGCGCGAGCGCGAGAAACCGCCGATATGCGCGATAGACGGCCGTGACCGATCCGGCCGGCGCATCGAGCGGCCCGCGCAGGAAGTTCGCGACACGCACCTCGGTCACATTGCCGCGTGCATCGAGCCCGATCACCGGTGCCGAACAACGGTAGTCGCTGTTCGCACTCTTGTTCCAGAACTCGAACGGCGTCGACGCAAGCTGCTCGAAATCGGCCGGATGCTCGCGCCGCAACGCATCCGCGAGCGCGAAGCCGTCGAGGAATACGCTGTCGCCGCCCGTCGCGTCGTTCGCGAGGCAATGCAGGAACTGCACGCCCGGCTGCAACTCGCGCGTCGGCAGGTCGGTGTGCGGCGGCAGGTTGAGCGACGTATACGCATTGCTGTCCGGGCGCGGCTTCGATTCGACGTCGAACAGCACACCGAAATTGCTTTCGCGGATCAGGCCGACGCGGCGCGCGATCTCGTCGACGCGGCCGCGCTCGGCCGGCACGCCTTCGACGAGCGTCAACCCGGTGCGCTGCAACGCGGCGAGCCACGCGAGCAATGCGCCGTCGTCCTGCATCACGTCGCGCCACGCGAACACGCCGATCGCCGTCGCATCGTCGCCGGCCCATACGTGCCGCCCGTGCGCGGCCTGACGCTCGGCGCGCGACGCGTCGTCGTATGCATGCGCGCGCAACCAGCCCGGCGACCACGCGCTGCGATGCCCGTCGTTCCACTCCACATGCAGCGCGCCGTCGGCTTCGACGTGCACGGCGAGCGCCGACAGATCCTCGCGCGCGTCGGCGATCTCGAACACCTGTTCGCGTGTGACCGCATGCACGCACGCGGAACACGCGCAGTTGTCGCGCAGCCAGTCGAAATGGAACGGCGATCGTCGCGTGTCGCTCCACTCGACGTCCACCGCTCCGTCGCCGATTGCTACCGCGGCAATGGCCGCATTGGCCGCGTCGGCGGAAAACGTCCGCCAGTCCTCGATACGGTGTTGCGCTGCCTGCATCGTTGCCTCCCGGAAACGCCCGCTACGCGTGTGGTGCGAGCAGAAACCCGCCGACCGTCCGGTGCATCCGCGCCGCCTGCGGGCTCGTCCCGAGCGCGCGCCAGCAGCCGTGCACCAGCCCCTCTCCCATCCAGTAGCGCGCGGTGCCGCCGGCCGCGTGAATCCGTTCGACGTACACGCGCGCATCGTCGCGCAGCGGATCGTGCTCGGCGCCGATCGCGAGCACGGGCGGCAGGCCATCGAAACGCGAAGCCGCGAGCGGCACCGAAGCGCGCAGCAGCGGGTTGCCGTCCGTCAGTGCGTCGGACAGGCCGCCTTCCCAATACAGCGCGCGATAGCGATGGACATCATCGAGCGTCAGCATCGGCGCATGCGCTTCCGTTTCGCGCGCGGGCGATTGCGGTTCGAAGCCGAGCATCGGATAAACGAGCGCGATACCGTCGATACCGCCTTCGCCCGCATCGCGCAGCGCGGTCGCGACGGCCGCCGCGAGCATGCCGCCCGCGCTGTCGCCCGCAAGCGTCAGCGGCCACGCGCACGGCCCGAACGGCCGGCGCGCATCGCGCGCGGCGCGTGTGACGGCGAGGCAATCTTCAAGAGCAGCCGGTGCGTGGTGTTCGGGCGCCAGCCGGTAGTCGACCGCGATCACGTCGAGCCCCGTGTCGGCCGCCAGTTGCGCGGTGATCAGCGCGTGACTGTCGAGCGAGCCGACGACGAAGCCGCCGCCATGAAAAAACAGCACCGTGCCGCGCGGCGTACCGTGCGCGGCCGCGTAACGCCGCAGTGCGATCGCGCGTCCGTCCGGTGCGTGCCACACGGCATCCTGCTGCACGATGCCCGCCGGCAGGGCCGCCGGTGTCCACTCGGCCGCGAAGCGGTCGTAGAGGCGGCGCTGCTCGTCGGGCGAGCGCGCCGCCGCGTCGGCCGGATACCACGCGTCGACGGCTGCGACGAACGCCGCGATTTCCGGTTCGAGCATCGCGTGCCTCCGCGGTTGAAGATCGACGCTAGCGGCGCGGCGGCAGCCCGATCACGCGGCCCGCATACGCAGGCGCCGTGCAATCGCGCTGCAACGCATGAAGCTCGGCCACGCGCGCGGCAACGTCTGCGTCGAACGGCGCCGACTTCGCGCCGTCGCGCGTATCGACGTGCAGCAGCATCTGCTCGCTCGCCGACACTGCGTCGTCGTGCCCATCCGCGAACAGTTCGAGATACAGGTGCAGCCGCTTCGCGTCGTGTGCGAGCACGCGCGCATCGACGCGTACCTGCGTGCCCTCCTTGATCTCGTGCAGGTAGTTCACGTGCGCTTCGAGCGTGTAGACCGAGCGGCCCCGCTCGCGACGCGCGGCGTCGTCAAGCCCGATGCGATCCAGCAATGCATCGGTCGCGAAGCTGAAGATCAGCAGGTAGAACGCATCGCGCAGGTGGCCGTTGTAGTCGACCCATTCGGGCCGCACCACGTCGCGGTAAATCGTCAGCGGGGTATCGCCCGTCATCGCCTGTCCCTCAGGGTCTGTTTACATATGGAACGCGCATGCGTTGCCACGAGAACGGCCGCTCGCGAGGCGCGCGACGCCGCGAATAC
>NZ_JAGXKA010000309.1:0-259 GCF_019091065.1 Burkholderia sp. GbtcB21 | reverse complement strand
AGCACTTGAGGCTACATCCTCTTCATTGGGATCTTGAGCGTCTTCTAGAGGGCGAGGGTGACGTGTAGCTCTTGTCTCCACCATTGTTGTGAAGTTAAATACTTGTTGTGAAGCAGCTTTCCTCAGCTCTCAATGAAAGCACCAAAATGTTGACATCGCTTTTAGCCAACGACAATGAGTCTAATTTCTAAGCGACAAGTAGTATAATACGAGTGTAATCTAGGGTAGCCATACCCTCGTAGCCGGTGCTGTCTTTCGG
>NZ_JAGXKA010000308.1:0-259 GCF_019091065.1 Burkholderia sp. GbtcB21 | reverse complement strand
ATAAAGTGAGTGATTTTATTTCAAAGAAAGTGGGTGAGGTCACGATGATATTCTCTATCACTATACAATAAGCAACAACTGTAGCAGCTAGTGTTTCTAGGCGTTCATGATTAGCGGAACGCATCTACCGCGTGCTCTACTGTTCTAGTACTGTTGTTTGATTGGTATCGTCAGAATATCATCATAGTGTAATTAACTTACTTTGGCTGGCCCCCACTAGAAAGTAATCCCTCCATCTAAATTTTGTGTGCTCAATCTG
>NZ_JAGXKA010000307.1:0-259 GCF_019091065.1 Burkholderia sp. GbtcB21 | reverse complement strand
TAAAATTAATGCTAAACCTAAAATATATCAAATTTATCCTTAACTTTATGCCACTACTGTGTATGTTGTGATTGTTGGATCTCTAATTTATCCCTCCATTTTTCAAGTTGCTAATTTATAATTGATTGTTATTTAAGTTTTTAATTTTTACACGTGTCAAGCGCTAAATGCAAACAATTAATTGAGCAGTGCATGTACCACGTTTGGATTAATTTTAGTTTATATTTTTCTTAAAAGATAAATACTAAAGAAATATATA
>NZ_JAGXKA010000306.1:0-259 GCF_019091065.1 Burkholderia sp. GbtcB21 | reverse complement strand
GGACGACACGTGGGACGCGGCGCCGTTCGTGCCGGACGTCGACGAAGCAACCTGCCGGCTGGTCGGCGATGCGCCGCGCTGCCCGCACTGCGGCGGCCTCGCGCGACCGAACATCCTGGTGTTCGGCGGCACCGGCTGGCTCGGTGCGCGCTACGACGCGCAGGGACGTGCGCTGGACGACTGGATCGAGCGGGCCGGGCGCGTCGCCGTGGTCGAGATCGGCGCGGGCCCCGCGATTCCGACCGTGCGCCTGCTGAGC
>NZ_JAGXKA010000305.1:0-259 GCF_019091065.1 Burkholderia sp. GbtcB21 | reverse complement strand
ACCCCGCTCCTCGGGCGGCCCGTGTGGGGGGAACCGCGGGCGACGCCGGCCGTAACCGGTGCGCGCCCGACGATCCAGTTCACCAGCGCGTCGATCGCCGCGGGCGGCAGGCGCGAGCGCGTGCCGTCCAGCATCGTCGTCGGCCATTCACAGAACGGATCGCACGTCACGTCCACGCCGCGCGCCAGCAACGCGCCGCGCAACGCAGGCCCGTCGCCCTGCTCCCGCTGGATCAGCAGCATCGCACCGGGCAGCGCCG
>NZ_JAGXKA010000304.1:0-260 GCF_019091065.1 Burkholderia sp. GbtcB21 | reverse complement strand
AAATCGAAGTAAAACGAAAAAAAATGTGAGCTGTTGCACACCATCCCGGTGCACATTCTTGGGCGAAAGGGGCTGCTTGGGCGCACAAAGGGTGCTGCCAGCAGCCAGCCACGCGCACAAGGGTGTGTCACCACCCCCGATTTTTTCAAAACTTCAAAAAGTCATAACTAATTCAAATAAAATCGAAATTGAGTTTTGTAAAAAAGTGAATTGCTTAATTTTTTCCAAACTATCCAATAAAAATAATTCCAGAAATGAAA
>NZ_JAGXKA010000303.1:0-260 GCF_019091065.1 Burkholderia sp. GbtcB21 | reverse complement strand
GGAGAGTTTAGGTCTTGTGATATTAAGATATTGCAATGCTCCTACTATGGATCGATAGTGTTGAACATCTACCAGTGGTTCCCCCTGGTGAGCTGATAAACGATTGGTACTTGTCATAGGTGTTGGAGAAGGCTTTCCATCAGCCATTTGAGCTTTCACAAGTAAATATCGAGCATATTTTGCTTGGCAGAGATGAATACCCTGATCAATATACTGAACCTCAATTCCGAGAAAGTAATGCAGGGGACCCATATCCTTGA
>NZ_JAGXKA010000302.1:0-260 GCF_019091065.1 Burkholderia sp. GbtcB21 | reverse complement strand
ATGCTGTCGTACAGCGCATCCTCCAGCCCTTCGTCCGACAGGCTGTACCACTGCTGCAGGAAGTAGATTCGAAGCATCCGCTCCAGACCGATCGGCCGGCGACCGCGAACTCCTTTCGGGTAGTACGGTTCGATTGCCGTCAGCAATCGCGACCACGGCACGAGCTTCTCCATCTCGTCCAGGAAACGCTGACGCCGAGTCACGCGCTTCTTGCCCGCACTTTCCGCTTCCGCAAAGCTCATTTGCCGTTTCATCGTCGT
>NZ_JAGXKA010000301.1:0-261 GCF_019091065.1 Burkholderia sp. GbtcB21 | reverse complement strand
AAGGCCGAGGCTGGCGTTTGGGTTCGAAGTCCGAGTTCGAGGTCGGGGTGCGGGGCTGGGTTTGGGGTTTAAAGGCCAAGTCTGAGGTTCAGGTACAGGTCGGATCCAAACAGGGCCAGTCCTGGGCATAGGCAGGCTTTGCCCGCGCCTAGGGCCCACTCATTTTAGGGGCCCAAATCAAAAAATTACCTTTTAAAAAATATACATATTTTTTTTTAATATTTTTCTAAAAATACTATTAGGTCACGCGCTGGTATCTAG
>NZ_JAGXKA010000300.1:0-261 GCF_019091065.1 Burkholderia sp. GbtcB21 | reverse complement strand
TGTATGCCGCAGGCTTGATGTATTCCACCTACTAACCGAATCTTGATAACACGCCAAGAGCTCGCACTCCCTGCGATCACCTTGAAGAGTGCTTGAATCCTCCCGATTCAAGGCTTAAAGGCTATCTCCCGAAAGCCTATACAACCATCTCCCGAAGGTTGCGTGCTTGTATCATCCCGATGCAAGACTTCAAAAGCAATCTCCCGAAAGCTTGTAAATACCCTTCTCCCGAAGGTGCACTGGTGTTCTTCTACGTTGTAG
>NZ_JAGXKA010000030.1:0-42609 GCF_019091065.1 Burkholderia sp. GbtcB21 | reverse complement strand
GGGCTGAGTCCCGTGCAGTACAGAACTCAGCCCTTGGCGGCCTAATTTACCCGTCCAACTTTACGGGGTCAGCTCAGACAGGCGGCCGTTTTTACGTGAGCGGCGCGACGAGTTGCACGCGCCAGACACGCGCCGGCGGCCTTGCGTCGCGCCGCGAGGAACCTGCCGTCAACCGAGCGCCGCGAACCCCGGCACGCTGAACGACAGCACGGCGGCCGCGACGAACACGCCGATCATCGTCATCCCTTCGAGATGCAGGATGTTGCGGAACGTGTGCGCATCCTCGGTCGACGCGGTGCGGCGCAGCCGCGGCAGCGCCGAGAAGCGGTTCAGGCCGCCGAGCACGAGCGCGAGTGCGACGAGCAGCAGCTTCAGCAGCAACACGCGCCCCCACGTGCTGCCGTCGAGCGGCGCGAGCGAGCCGCCGAGCCCGCGCAGCGCATTGAGCACGCCCGTCCCGAGCAGGAATACGACCGCGATGATCGACGTACGCGACAGGTGCTGGCCGATGCGGATCAGCGCGCCGCGTGCGACCGACGAACCGAGCGCCGGCAGCACAGCGAGCCCGCCCGCGAGCACGAGGCCGCCCCACACGGCTGTCGCGAGCAGGTGCAGCGTCTGCACGCCGACCGCCGCGGACAGCGCACCCGGATCGGCCGCATGGCCGAGCGATGCCTTGCCGGCCGCGACCACGATCACCGCGAGCCACAGCACCGCGTGCGCGCCCGGGCCCTCCGGCTTCGCCAGCGCGACGATCGCAAGCACCACCGCGCCGGCGAACGCGACGCTCCATGCGAAGCCCGCGTGCGTTTGCATCAGCACGACGGGAATCGCGGCGAACGCGCCGCCGAGCCCCGCGCCGCTCATCGTCGCGGCCTCGTAGACCAGCCAGCCGAGATCCGCGAGCACGAGCGCCAGCGCCGCCGCGACCAGCGAATGTTGTGCGCGCAACCACGCGGGATGCGAAGGCGAGATGACCGGCCGCGCGCCGTCCTTGCCGAGCCACGCCTTGAGCAGCGCCGAGCCGACCGCCATCGCGAACGCGGCGTCCATCAGCGCCGCGAGCGCGACCTGCCCGATCCACAAGCTGTCGAACTTCATTGCGCGCACCCTCCCGGAAACGGCCGGCCGGCGGCGCGGCGGCAACGGGACAGACAGCGGGAACGAGGCAACGGCACGGTATAAAACGTCATTGATGAATCCGGAAACGGGAGAAATGACTGGACCTGCGGCGGAGGCGGCGCCGCGCGACCCGCGAGTGTACGGTCTTCGATGGTGAAAGCGCACGCCGGTTCACTTCGCCGCCGCGCAATACGCGTCAAATTGTCGCAAGTCGTAAACAGACAGGAACCGCTGTCCTTTTGCCAAATAGCCGTCATTACCCATCGATGATAGAATGCCGCGTCGCAGCAGCCCGGCTGTCCTGCCGTCCATGCGCCGAGCCGATCGTAGCCCGGACAAGGTCCCCGACGAATAATCATGGAGTCTCGTGTGTCTTCAAGACGCCTCTTCCGTCCGCTGCTCGCCGTTCTGTTGATCGGCGGAGCGGGCCTTATGAGCGCTGCCCAAGCGCAGACCAAGCCCACGGAGCAAGCGCACGCCCAGCAGGCGCCGCTCAAGGCACCCGATACGATGGCCGAGCGCGTGCGCGGCTGTACCGCATGCCACGGCGTCCACGGCCAGGGCACGGACAACGACTACTTCCCGCGTCTTGCCGGCAAGCCGGCCGAGTACCTGTACAACCAGCTCGTCAACTTCCGTGACGGCCGGCGCAAGTACCCGCCGATGAACTATCTGCTGACGTACCTGAACGACGACTACCTGCGCGAAATCGCCGAGCACTTCTCGGCCGAGCGTCCGCCGTACCCGACGCCGGCGAAGCCGACACTGCCGGCCGCGACGCTCGCACGCGGCAAGCAGCTCGTCACGCAGGGCGACCCGTCCCGCAAGCTGCCGGCCTGCGTGGCCTGCCACGGCGCGGGGCTGACCGGCATGCAGCCGGCGATCCCGGGCCTCGTCGGCCTGCACGCCGATTACCTGAGCGCACAGCTCGGCGCATGGCGCTCGGGCAACCGCCACGCGAAGGCACCGGATTGCATGCACGACATCGCAGCAAAGCTTTCCGACGAAGACGTGACGGCCGTGACCGCGTGGCTCGCCGCGCAACCGGCGCCCGCCAACCCCGTGCCGGCACCGGCGCGTTCGATGAAGACTCCGCTCGCCTGCGGCAGCGAACCGCAATAAGGCAAGGGAGACAGACACAATGAAACGCAAGTCCCTGTTTGCACTCTCGGCTGTCGCGATCGTCGCGGCTGCCGCCCTCGTGCCGGTCCTGTGGCCGGGCAACGACACGCTGCACGGCGCTGCCGCCGTCGCAGCCACGCCGGCCGACCAGGCCGCGCTGATCAAGAAGGGCGAATACCTCGCGCGCGTCGGCGACTGTATCGCGTGCCACACCGTGCGCGGCGGCAAGTCGTTCGCGGGCGGCCTGCCGATGGCGACGCCGTTCGGCACGATGTACACGCCGAACATCACGCCGGACGACAAGGATGGCATCGGCAAGTGGACGTCGGACGACTTCTACCGCGCGATGCACACGGGTCGCTCGAAGGACGGCAGCCTGCTCTACCCGGGCTTCCCGTTCGCGAGCTACACGAAGGTCACGCGCTCGGATTCGGACGCGATCTACGCGTACCTGCGTTCGGTCCCGCCGGTGTCGGTGCCGAGCCGTCCGCACGAACTGAAGTTCCCGTTCAACAACCGCAACCTGCTGATCGGCTGGCGCACGCTGTTCTTCAAGGAAGGCGAATACAAGCCGGATCCGACGAAGTCGGTCGAATGGAACCGCGGCGCCTACCTCGTCGAAGGCCTCGGCCACTGCTCGATGTGCCACACGTCGATCAACATGATGGGCGGCCCGGTGAGCTCGTCGGCGTTCGCAGGCGGCCTGATCCCGCTGCAGAACTGGTATGCGCCGTCGCTGACGAACGACAAGGAACTCGGCCTCGGAGACTGGCACGTGCAGGAGCTGTCCGACCTGCTGCAGGCCGGCGTGTCGCAGAAGGGCGCGGTGTTCGGCCCGATGGCGGACGTGGTCCACAACAGCCTGCAGTACATGACCGACGAAGATACGCGCGCGATGTCGACGTACCTGAAGTCGATCCCGCAGAAGGCTGAAGCGCCGAAGAACATGCAGTACGAGCCGTCGAAGCAGTTCGGCAATGCGCTGTTCGATCAGGGCAAGAAGATCTACGCCGACAACTGCGCGACCTGCCACGCCGAAACCGGCGCCGGCAAGCCGCCGGCATATCCGCCGCTCGCGGGCAACCACTCGATCATGATGGAATCGGCGGTCAACCCGATCCGCATGGTGCTGAATGGTGGCTATCCGCCGAGCACGTTCAAGAATCCGCGTCCGTACGGCATGCCGCCGTTCGCGCAGTCGCTGTCGAACCAGGAAGTCGCAGCCGTTGTAACGTATATCCGGATGTCGTGGGGCAACAACGGTACGCCGATCTCGCCGCAGCAGGTGAGCGACCTGCGTTCCGCGCCCCTTTGCTTTTTGCGACGCCAGTCCCCGCGCGGGCCGCGCGAGGTGTCGCCGATCATAAAACTCAAGAGTGGTATCTATGTCTTTCGAATCTCTCGGCCTGGCCGAACCGCTTGTCAAGGCGGTCAACGAGCTCGGCTACACGTCGCCGACTCCGATCCAGCAGCAGGCGATCCCCGCCGTGCTCGGCGGCGGCGACCTGCTCGCCGGCGCACAAACAGGCACCGGCAAGACCGCCGGCTTCACGCTGCCGATCCTGCAGCGCCTGCACACGTTCTACGCCGAACATCGCGGCGCGAAGCGCGCGGTGCGCGCGCTGATCCTCACGCCGACGCGCGAACTCGCCGCACAGGTCGAGGAAAGCGTCCGTGCCTACAGCAAGTACCTGAAGCTGCGCTCGACCGTGATGTTCGGCGGCGTCAGCATCAATCCGCAGATCGATGCGCTCAAGCGCGGTGTCGACATCGTCGTCGCGACACCGGGGCGCCTGCTCGACCACATGCAGCAGAAGACGATCGACCTGTCGGATCTCGACATCCTCGTGCTCGACGAAGCCGACCGGATGCTCGACATGGGCTTCATCCACGACATCAAGCGCGTGCTCGCGAAGCTGCCGCCGCAGCGCCAGAACCTGCTGTTCTCGGCGACCTTCTCCGACGAGATCAAGGCGCTCGCCGACAGCCTGCTCGACTCGCCCGCACTGATCGAGGTCGCACGCCGCAACACGACCGCCGAGAGCGTCGCGCAGAAGATCCATCCGGTCGACCGCGACCGCAAGCGCGAGCTGCTCACGCACCTGATTCGCGAACACAACTGGTTCCAGGTGCTCGTGTTCACGCGCACCAAGCACGGCGCGAACCGGCTCGCCGAACAGTTGACGAAGGACGGCATCAGCGCGATGGCGATCCACGGCAACAAGAGCCAGTCGGCCCGCACGCGCGCGCTTGCCGAATTCAAGAACAGCACGCTGCAGGTGCTCGTCGCGACCGATATCGCCGCGCGCGGGATCGACATCGACCAGTTGCCGCACGTCGTCAACTTCGACCTGCCGAACGTGCCCGAGGATTACGTGCACCGGATCGGCCGCACGGGCCGCGCGGGCGCGACCGGCGAAGCCGTGTCGCTCGTGTGCGTCGACGAGAAGCAGCTGCTGCGCGACATCGAGCGGCTGATCAAGCGCGAGATTCCGCAGGAAGTGATCGCGGGCTTCGAACCCGATCCGAATGCGAAGCCGGAGCCGATCCAGCAGCGCCGCGGGCAGCAGCAACCTCGCGGCGGCGGCGGCGGCGGCAACCGCCAGCCGCGCGCAGGCGGCTCAGGCCAGCCGGCCGCGAAGCGCGACGGCAACGCGCAACCGAAGGCATCGCAGCAGAAGGCCGCGAAGCCGCGCACGCAAGGCGGCGCCGGCGGCAGCGGCGGACGCCCGGCGGGCGGCGGCAACAGCGCGCGCCCCGCGAGCGGCAACGCCGCGCACCCGAACCGCAACCGTTCGTCGCGCAGCGGCCAGCGCGGTCACTGAAGCCGCGCGGCCGCGCGCCGCAGGTGCTCGAGCTGGCGTTGCCAGCGCGCGAGCACCGCGGCGCGCTCCCCTTCCAGCGTGAACGTGACGCCTGTCGCGAGACGCGCATAACCGACCCGCTGCGCATCGCCGTGCGCGATCGTCGCAGCGAATCCGGCCAGTCCGCCGAAGTCGCCTTCGAGCGGCTCGATCCTCAATTGCGCCTGAAAGAATGCGCCGTCCGCGACGAGCGTCAACGCGGCCGCGCGCCGTTGCGCGAGCGCGCGCGCCGCACGCGATTGCGGCCATAGCGCCAGCAGCAGCGTGCGCGCATCGTGCGCATAGATCTCGCCGACGCCGAGCAGCGTCGTGCGCAACTGGCCGTCGTCGGTCGCGACGATCAGCGATGCGGCGATATCGGCATGACGCTCGAGCGCGGTGCCGTCGAACAGCGATACGACGGCCGGCGGCCACGCGTCGAACGTCCATTGTTCGAGCGCGTGGCGATGGGTATCGGTCATGGTGGCGTGGCCCTGGTGCAGATCGGAGACGATGCGGCAAGCATACGCTCGACCGGCCGCGCCGCGGCGCTCAGCGCAGGAATACGTGCCGCGTGATCTTCGTGAGCGGATAGTGGACGCCCGGCTGGATCCTCGCGGGCAGGTCGAGCGGCTTGAGCAGCATCTTCACGCACATGTCGGCCGACAGGTTGCGCCGCACGAGCGTACTGATGCGCGCGGCGCGCTCGCGGTTGTACTGGCTGTCGCCGACGCGATCCGGATAACGAACCGCGAACACGTGGCGCAGCGCGATCTCGGAATCCTCGTTCTTGATTTCCATCACGCGGCGCGCCAGCGCGCCGAGCACCGCGAGCCGGCCATTGCCTTCGAGCTTGTTGTACTTCTTGAAGAATTTGAAGAAGTGCTTGTAGTGACGCACTTCGTCCGTGCGGATGTTGTCGGTGATTTCCTTCAGCACGGGTTCGTCCGAGCATTCGTTGATCGCACGATAGAGCGTGGCCGTGCCCGTCTCGACGACGCAGCGCGCGACCATCTCGAGCGCGCGGGTCTTCTCGAATGCCTCGACCTTGCAGGTCTTCGAATACTCGGCGAAGAAATTCGCGAACGCGGTATCCCAGTCGAACTCGGGCCACACGTGCGCGATGTACGCCTTCAGCGCGCGGCCGTGCTGCAATTCTTCGTGCTCCCATGCATTGTTGAGCCACTCGGATACTTCAGGATCGTCGTTGAAGAATTCGCTCAGATTGCTCGTGTAGAGATCCGAGCCGCTTTCGATGAACGACGACGCGCACAGCAGCAGCAGCAGATCCTCGTTCGCGGCGGCACGCTGACGATCGATCCGGTTCAGGTCGATGTCCTCGATTCGCCACGGCATGACATGCGTCGTTTTAGTGTCCATGGTGGTGCGCTCCCAGTCGTCGCGCGGGGGCCGGCGCCATGCCTTGGCACAGGCGCCGACCGTCCCGCAGGCGGCGTATTACTTGCGTTTCTAGTGAATTGGTCCGGCCGAACCATCCTGGCATCTTAGCCGGACTTTGACGTTCGTGCTCCAGAGCACTGACCATACCGGACAGGCGCAGTTCCACGGCGTCTGTTGCCGTTCGTTAGACGAGTCCTTCGAACTGCTTGCAGCCGTTCGGTAGTACGGCCGCATCAAACGAAACGGGCGGCCGTTCGGCCGCCCGTCGAGCGCATGAAATTGACGCGAACCGTCAGAAGCCGGCCGCCAGACCGTCGCGCCGGCTGTCGCTCGCGGCCACGTAGCCGCGCTCGCGATCGTCGCGATCGAGACGCCAGATGAACTGCCCCGAACCGAAATCCATGTAAGGATCGTCGATCGACTTGATCGTATGGCCGCGTGCCGCCAGCGCGTCGACCGTCGCGCGATTCATCGTCGCTTCGACGTCGAGCGTGAAGTCGCGGTTGACCTTCCAGCGCGGCGCATCGCATGCGGCCTGCGGCTGCTGCCCATGGCCCAGCATCCGCACGATGGTCTGCAGATGGCCCTGCGGCTGCATGTCGCCGCCCATCACGCCGAAGCTCATCACGGCCTCGGTGCGGCCGTCGACCTGCTCGGTCACGAACGCCGGGATGATCGTGTGGAACGGCCGCTTGCCGCCCGCGACGACGTTCGGCGAAGTCGGATCCATCGAGAAGCCGTACCCGCGATTCTGCAGCGCAATGCCGGTGCCCGGCACCACGAGCCCCGAGCCGAAGCCCATGTAGTTCGACTGGATGAAGCTCACCATCATCCCGCGCTCGTCGGCCGCCGACAGGTAGATCGTGCCGCCCGAATGCGGCCGGCCGGCGCCGAAGTGCGTCGCCCGCGCGGGATCGATCTGCTTCGCGCGTTCGGCGAGATACGCATCGTCGAGCATCTGCCCGGGTGTGACTTCCATCGCGCGCGGATCGGCGACGTAACGATAGACGTCCGCGAATGCGAGCTTCATCGCCTCGATCTGCAGGTGCTGCGAATCGACCGAATCGAGCGGCCAATTGGTCAGGCCCGCATGCTCGGCGATCCCGAGCGCGATCAGCGCGGCGATGCCCTGCCCGTTCGGCGGGATCTCGTGAATCGTGTGACGGCCGAAGCGCTTGCCGATCGGCTCGACCCATTCCGGCCGGTATGCGCGCAGGTCGGCTTCGGTCAGCGCGCCGCCGCCTTCGCGGGCGAACGCGGCGATGCGCTCGGCGAGCTCGCCTTCGTAGAATGCACGGGCGCCGTCCTTCGCGAGCGTGCGCAGCGTCTGCGCATGGCCCGGCAGGCACACGCGCTCGCCGACGAGCGGCGCACGGCCGCGCGGCATGAAGGTCTCCGCGAAGCCCGGCAGGCCCTGCAGCGCGGGCACCGCCGCCGCCCACTTGTGCGCGACGATCGGCGGCACCGCATAACCGCGCTCCGCGATCTCGATCGCCGGCTCGAGCAAGTCCGCGAACGGCAGCGAGCCGAATTTCGCGTGCAGCGCTTCCCAGCCCGCGATCACGCCCGGCACGGTGACGGTATCCCAGCCGCGCGTCGGCTTGTTCGCGATGCCGTGCGCATCCTCGCCGTGGCGCTTGCGGAAATAGTCGACGTTCCACGCGGCCGGTGCGACGCCCGATGCGTTGAGCCCGGACAGCCGCTCGCCGTCCCATACGAGCGCGAACGCGTCGCCGCCGAGCCCGCAGGACACGGGCTCGACGACGGTAATCGCGGCCGCGGCGGCCAGCGCCGCGTCGACCGCGTTGCCGCCTTTCCACAGCATCCGCAGCCCGGCCTGCGCGGCGAGCGGATGCGACGTCGACACGACGTTGCGCGCGAATACCGGGATGCGGGTCGTCGGATACGGGTTGTGCCAGTTGAAGCCTGTCATCGGTGCCACCTCGTCGAAAGCTGAATGAACGCGCCGAACGCGTGCCCGCATGCGCGGGCAGTCCGCCATTGCAGCGCGATCAGCGCAATCGCACAAATTCATTTGTCACATGAATCCATGCAATTTACGCATGAATTTCACGCGACCGGGCCGGCCAGGCCGGCCGAACGGCGTTGCCGCCCTTACAATACCCGCTCCGTCTCACGACACGACCATCGAGCCATGACCCGAGATCCCCGCCTCACCCTCAACGCGCGCCAGCAGGAACTGCTCGAATGGGTGCAGCGCGACGGCTTCGTGACCGTCGACGATCTCGCCGCGCACTTCGCGGTGACGCCGCAGACGATCCGCCGCGACGTGAACTGGCTCGCCGACCTGAACCTGCTGCGCCGCTACCACGGCGGCGCGAGCCTGCCGACCAGCTCGGAGAACGTGTCGTACACGGCGCGCCAGCGGATGTTCCACGACGAGAAGCGGCGCATCGCGGCGCTCGCGGCATCGCACATCCCCGACCAGGCGTCGCTGTTCATCAACCTCGGCACGACGACCGAGGAAGTCGCGCGCGCGCTGAACCGCCACCACGGGCTGCACGTGATCACGAACAACCTGAACGTCGCGTCGATGATGAGCGGCTACCCCGACTGCGAGGTGCTGATCACGGGCGGCATCGTGCGGCCATGGGACAAGGGCATCGTCGGCGAACTCGCGATCGACTTCATCCGCCAGTTCAAGGTCGACTACGCGATCATCGGCACGTCGGCGATCGAGGCCGACGGCACGCTGCGCGACTTCGACACGCGCGAGGTGCGCGTCGCCGAGGCGATCATGCAGCATGCGCGCACGGTCTACCTCGTGACCGACCATTCGAAGGTCGGCCGCCCGGCTTTGGTGCGCCAGGGCCACCTGAGCCAGGTGCACGCGCTTTTTACCGACAAGCCGCTGCCGCCCGAGATGGCCGATACCGTGGCCGCCGCCGGCACCCAGGTGTACGTCGCGGAATGACGCTTGCGCAGGCGCCGGCGATGCTGCACCGCACCCGAAACTTCAAGTGAAATCAAGAAGTTGGCGCCGCGAGCGGACCGCTTGCGGCGCATTCTCCTGTCAAACGGAAAATTAACGGGGCACGATTTGTCGTTGCCCGCGCGCTCGACTAGACTCCAGTTCCCCGGCTCGTTCGCCCGATCCGCCTGTGCCAGGGCGTGAGCGAACTTCAGGGCCGGCGAATACAGCTTTCCCCCCAAGCCATACCCCGCGGGGTATCGTGCGTCGGCGTTTGCGCCGGCCGCGCGGGCAGACCGGTTGCCATGGAGAGAACGATGCTGAGTCCGCATGAATTCGCCACGCTATTGCTTGTAAAGGACGCGCCTGATCAGCGCGACATGGATCGGGATGAACTGGACACACTGCTCGAACAGCAGCTCGTCCGCCTGGAAGGACTCGGCTCGGGGCGCAAATACTGCGTGACCGAGACCGGCGACGCTGCGCTGCGATCGATCAAGTACCGCTATTCGTGAAACCCCGCTGTTCCTGACCTGACCGTGCGGCCGAATTTTCGGCCGCACGGTCGTTTCCGCTTCCCCGCCGGTTCGCCTCACCCGGCCGCAGCCGGCTTCAGCCGCCGCGCAGCGTCGGATCGACCGCCGCCCGCCAACTGATGGCCTGCGCGCGCGCACCGTTGAAATACGCGATCCAGCCGGCGCGCGCCGC
The DNA here is from genome assembly GCF_019091065.1 of Burkholderia sp. GbtcB21. NCBI lineage: Bacteria > Pseudomonadati > Pseudomonadota > Betaproteobacteria > Burkholderiales > Burkholderiaceae > Burkholderia > Burkholderia sp. GbtcB21. The sequence continues at coordinate 32,481 of NZ_JAGXKA010000030.1, read as the reverse complement.
CGCGTCAGGCGCCGCATAGTGCGTCGAAAGTTCGTTTACGAACGCACAATAGTTCGCTTCGGTCAGCCCGCGATACCGTTTCGCCACGTACGCGTCGTACAGCGTCGAGTAGACCGGCTGCGCGTCCGCGCCCCAGTCGCGCGCGGCGCCGCCGCACGACGTCTGCAGGTCGGCGAACGACGGCGCCCGCCAGTTGCCGGCAAGCGGCGGCGTGCCGGTGCTGCACCCCGCCAGAAGGACGGCGCACACGCCGGCCCACATCCCAATACGCATGATTCACCTCGCGAAACGGTCGATTGCGCCAGTATCGTCCGGGATCGCGCCGCGCGCTACTGGCCCCGCTTTTCCGAACTTTACTTTTTCGATTTCGTTCGTTAAATTTCGAATTCGAACATTTCGTGTTCGCCCATTTCCATCAGACGATAAGGACAGCAGGTGACCCAACCGAATCGCTACGATCTGCTCGTCGTCGGCGGCGGCATCAACGGCGCGGGGATCGCGCGCGATGCGGCCGGCCGCGGCCTGTCGGTCATGCTCTGCGAGCAGGACGATCTCGCGTCGCACACGTCGTCGTCCAGCACGAAGCTGATTCACGGCGGCCTGCGCTATCTCGAGTACAACGAGTTCGGGCTCGTGCGCAAGGCGCTGCAGGAGCGCGAGACGCTGCTGCGCGCGGCGCCGCACATCATGTGGCCGCTGCGCTTCGTGATGCCGCACATGCCGAACCTGCGTCCGGCCTGGCTGATCCGCATCGGCCTGTTCCTCTACGATCACCTCGCGAAACGCGAACTGCTGCCCGGCTCGCGCGGCATCGACATGCGCCGCCATTCGGCCGGCGCACCGCTGATCGACTCGATCAAGCGCGGTTTCGTGTATTCGGACGGCTGGGTCGACGACGCACGCCTCGTCGTACTGAACGCGATGGATGCGAAGGAGCGCGGCGCCGAGATCCTGACGCGCACGAAGCTGGTATCCGCCGAACGCCGCGGCGACGAATGGGAAGCGCGGCTGCAGCACGCCGACGGTTCGATCCGCGTCGTGCATGCTCGCGCGATCGCGAACGCGGCCGGCCCGTGGGTCGGCGACGTGCTGCACGGCGCGCTCGGCCGCGGCGCGCAGCACAGCGTGCGGCTCGTGAAGGGCAGCCACATCATCACGCGCCGCCTGTTCGATCACGATCACGCGTACATCTTCCAGAACCCGGACAAGCGGATCATCTTCGCGATTCCGTACGAACACGACTTCACGCTGATCGGCACGACCGACGTCGAGTACACGAACGATCCCGCGAAGGTCGCGATCGATCGCGACGAGACGCAGTACCTGTGCGATTCGATCAACCGCTACTTCAAGCGGAAGATTTCGCCGGCCGACGTGCACTGGACTTATTCGGGCGTGCGCCCGCTGCTGGAAGACGAGAACGCGGCGAATGCATCGGCCGTCACGCGAGACTACCGCCTCGAGCTGGACGACGGCGCGGGCGCGCCGCTGCTGTCGGTGTTCGGCGGCAAGATCACGACGTTCCGCAAGCTCGCGGAAGAAGCCGGCGACATGCTGTGCCGCGCGCTCGGCCGCGACGCGAAAACCTGGACGGCCGGCGTCGCGCTGCCGGGCGGCGACATCGCGAACGCGAAGTTCGATGTGTTCGCCGACACGTTCGCGAAACGTCATCCGTGGCTGCCGGCCGCACTCGCCCGTCGTTATGCGCGCGCCTACGGCACGCGTGCGGAACGCGTGGTCGACGACGCGAAGTCGCTCGCCGATCTCGGCACCGAAATCGCGCCGGGCATCTATGACGCCGAACTGCGCTACCTGCGCGACGCCGAATGGGCGACCTGCGCGCAGGACGTGCTGTGGCGCCGCTCGAAGCTCGGCCTGCACGTCGCGCCGGGCACGCTCGACGCCGTGACGGCCGCGGTCGACGCGTGGTTCGCCGCCGCGCATGCGCCGCACGCGTGATCCGAAAGCAGTTGCAGTTGTCTGACCGAAGTTGACTCACCGACGCGCCGCCCACCATGCGGCGCGCATCACAACTAAGCCAATCCACGGATGGAGATGAGAGACATGCAGGACCAGTACATCCTCGCGCTTGACCAGGGCACCACGAGTTCCCGCGCGATGCTGTTCGATCGCCAGGGCAATATCGTGTCGATCGCCCAGAAGGAATTCGAACAGATCTACCCGCAACCCGGCTGGGTCGAGCACGACCCTCAGGAAATCTGGTCGACGCAAGCCGGCGTCGCCGCGGAAGCCGTCACGCGCACGGGCCTGAACGGCACGTCGATCGCGGCGATCGGCATCACCAACCAGCGCGAGACGACGATCGTCTGGGATCGCGAGACTGGCCAGCCCGTCTACAACGCGATCGTCTGGCAGGATCGCCGCACGGCCGATTTCTGCGACTCGCTGAAGCAGCAGGGTCTCGAAGCGAAGGTGCGCGCGAAGACCGGCCTGCCGATCGACTCGTACTTCTCCGCGACGAAGATCCGCTGGATCCTCGACAACGTGCCGGGCGCGCGCGACAAGGCACGCCAGGGCAAGCTCGCATTCGGCACCGTCGACAGCTGGCTCGTGTGGAACTTCACGAAGCACGAACTGCACGTGACCGACGTGACGAACGCGTCGCGCACGATGCTGTTCAACATCCATACGCGCGAGTGGGACAGCGAGCTGCTCGAACTGCTCGACATCCCGCGCAGCATGCTGCCGGAAGTGAAGGCGTCGTCGGAAATCTACGGCCATACGAAAACCACCGTATTCGCGTCGAAGATCCCGCTCGCGGGCATCGCCGGCGACCAGCACGCGGCGCTGTTCGGCCAGATGTGCACGACGTCGGGCATGGTGAAGAACACCTACGGCACCGGCTGCTTCCTGATGATGAACACCGGCGACAAGCCGATCGAGTCGAAGAACAACCTCGTCACGACGATCGCATGGCAGATCGGCGACGACGTGCAGTACGCGCTCGAAGGCAGCATCTTCATCGCGGGCGCGGTCGTGCAGTGGCTGCGCGACGGCGTCGGCATCATCAAGACGGCCGCTGAAATCGAAGCGCTCGCCGCGAGCGTGCCGCACACCGACGGCGTCTATCTCGTGCCCGCGTTCGCCGGCCTCGGCGCGCCGCACTGGAACGCGCGGGCGCGCGGCTCGGTGTTCGGCGTCACGCGCGGCACGACGGCCGCGCACCTCGCGCGGGCGGCGCTCGATTCGATCGCGTACCAGTCGCTCGACGTGCTCGCCGCGATGGAAGCCGATTCGGGCATCAGCATCGGCGAGCTGCGCGTCGACGGCGGCGCGAGCGCGAACGACCTGCTGATGCAGTTCCAGGCCGACCTGCTCGGCGTCGACGCGGTGCGTCCTCAGATCACCGAAACGACCGCGCTCGGTGCGGCCTACCTCGCGGGCCTCGCGATCGGCTACTGGAAGAACCTCGACGAAGTGCGCGACCAGTGGCAGCTCGACCGCCGCTTCTCGCCGTCGATGCCGAAGGAGCAGGTCGAACGCTGCATGGCCGGCTGGCAGCGTGCGGTGCGCGCCGCGAAGGCGTGGGCCGACGACACCCAGTAATCGTCAGCCATCCGTACGAAATACAACAACACCGGCGGACCGCGCAGCGCGCGAGTCCGCCGCGACATACGAGAGACAAGCATGTCACCTTATATTGCAGAATTCATCGGCACCGCGATCCTCGTGCTGCTCGGCAACGGCGCGGTCGCGAACGTGCTGCTTGCGAAGACCAAGGGCAAGGGCGCGGACCTGATCGTGATCGTGTGGGGCTGGGCGATGGCCGTATTCGTCGCCGTCTACGTGACCGCGTCGTTCAGCGGCGCGCACCTGAACCCGATCGTGACGATCAGCCTCGCGCTCGCGGGCAAGTTCGCGTGGTCGAAAGTCGGCGGCTACATCGTCGCGCAGATGCTCGGCGGGATGGCGGGCGCACTGCTCGTGTGGCTCGCATATCGCCAGCACTTCGCGAAGGAAGCCGATGCGGACCTGAAGCTCGCGGTGTTCTGCACGGCGCCCGCGATTCGCAGCGTCCGGCACAACGTGCTGACCGAGGCGATCTGCACGTTCGTGCTGATCCTCGGCGTGCTGTATCTCGCATCGCCGCAGGTCGGCCTCGGCGCGCTCGACGCGCTGCCCGTCGGCCTGCTCGTGCTCGGCATCGGCATCTCGCTCGGCGGCCCGACCGGCTATGCGATGAGCCCCGCGCGCGACCTCGCGCCGCGCCTGATGCATGCGCTGCTGCCGATTCCCGGCAAGCGCGACAGCGACTGGCGCTATGCGTGGATTCCGGTGGTCGGCCCGCTGATCGGCGGCTCGCTCGCAGCCGTGCTCTATCTGCAACTGCACGTGCCGCACTGACGTAGCCCGTCGCATCGACGAAGCAACACAGCCCGCGTGCCGGAAGGCCGCGGGCTGTTTTTCATCGGGCGTTGCGCCTACCGCCTACGCGCCGTCTGTCGGCAACAGCGACTTCAGTTTCACGTTCGCATCGGCGACCATCGCGGGCACCACCGCGGCGCCGCGTTCGACCAGCGTCCTCGCCAGCTTCATCTCCTTGACGAATCCGGACGCGCGGCCGAAGCCGCTCGCCGCGACGAGCCGTCCGCCCGCGTCGAAATGAAAGTGGATTTCCGCATCGTCGCCGAGCACGCGCGCAACCGACCGTTCACCGAGCGCCGGCTCCCCGGCCACCTGCAATTGCGCGTCGTACTGATCCGACCAGAACCACGGCATCTCTCGATACGGTTCGTCGGCGCCGAGCATGTTGCGCGCGGCGGCGCGCGCCTGGGTCTCGGCACCGTGCCATGTCTCCTGCCGGACCGGTCGCCCCGACAACGTACTCGGAAACACCGCGACGTCGCCGGCCGCATGGATGCCGCGCGCCGACGTCTCGAGCCGAGCGTTCACGACGATGCCGCGATCGACCGCGAGGCCCGCGTCGCGCGCCAGCTCGTCGGCCGGTTCGATGCCGATGCCGGCCACGACCGTATCGGCGATCAGCGTGTCGCCGTCGTCGAGCGCGACGGCCAGCGCGCCGCCCGGGGTCCGCTCGATCGCAACGGGTTTCCGGTTCACGCGGATCGCCACGCCCTGCTCCTCGTGAAGCGCGTGCACGCGCGCCGCGATCGTCTCCGGCACCGCGCGCCCGAGCAGGCGCGGTGCGGCGTCGAGCACGGTCACGCGGCAGCCGCGCCGCCGCGCCGACGCCGCGACTTCGAGACCGATGAAGCCGCCGCCGATCAGCACGATCCGCGCGTCGGGCACGAGCCGCGCGCCGAGTGCCGCCGCGTCGTCGAGCGTGCGCAATGCAAACACGCCGTCGAGCGCCGCGCCCGGAATCGCGAGGCGGCGCGCGCGAGCGCCGGTCGCGAGCAGCAGCGCGTCGTAGCCGAACACCCGGCCGCCGGACACGCGCACTTCGCGTGCGTGCGGATCGATGCGCTCGACCATCGCGACGACCGGCTCGATGCCGTCGGCCGCCCATGCGTCCGGATCGCGCAACCGGCACTGCGCCGCACTGCGCTCGCCCGTCAGCACGCCTTTCGACAACGGCGGCCGCTCGTACGGCAGGTGCGACTCCGCGCCGATCAGCACGATGCGCCCGTGCCAGCCGGACTCGCGCAGCACCTGCGCCGCGCGGCCGCCCGCATGGCCCGCACCGACGATCGCCATCACACGGTGGTTCGTCATCGCATCACACCTCGATCAGGACGCGGCCGCCCTCGATCTTCGCGCGGTACGTGCGCAGCTTCTCGCATGCGGGCGCGGACAGCGGCCGGCCGTCGCGCACGTCGAAGCGGCCGTTGTGCTTCGGGCATTCGATCACATGGCCCATCACGAGCCCGTCCGCGAGATGCACGCGCTCGTGCGTGCACAGGCCGTCGCTCGCATAGACCTGGCCGTCGATCCGGTAGATCGCGTACGTGCGGCCTGCGTGATCGAAGCGCGCAACGTCTTCATCGTCGATGTCGTCGAGCGCGCCGGTGTCGATCCATTGCGTCATGATGCGTGTCTCCTTGCTTGGGTTGTTCGATGTCGATCACGCGCGCGCCGTGTCCGGCACCGGCCGCACGACGTAATGGGACGGGTCGCGCGTCTGCCGGACCAGCGCCGGCACGATCTCCGCATACGCGGCGAGCGTGCTGCGGTACGGCGGCGGCATGTCGGCCTTCACGGCCTCGTGCAGCTTCGGCAGCGCGTGGAACGGCACCATCGGGAACATGTGGTGCTCGACGTGGTAGTTCATGTTCCAGTACAGGAAGCGGAACACCGGATTCATCATCACGGTGCGGCAATTGCGCCGGTGATCGAGCACGTTCTCGGGCATGCCCGCGTGCTGCGTGAGGCCGAAGTACAGGTATAGCCATGCGCCGTAGAGGCTCGGCAAGCCGATGTAGAGCAGCGGCAGGAGCGTGTGCCGGTACAGCGACGCACCGGCCACGAGCGCATAGACCGCCAGATGGATACGCGACTCGCGCACGACCTTCGGCCATTCCGATTCGGGCACGTAGGTGCGCTCCTCGTCGTCGAGCCGGCCGGTGAACGCGGCCGCAATCATCTTGCGCAGTTCGCCGGCCACATGCTTCAGCGCGACGACGTTCAGCGCGAGCGCGAGCCAGTCGGTCGGCTTCGGCGCGGCGATTTCCGGATCGCGTCCGACGACCAGCGTGTCGGTGTGATGGCGCGCATGGCTCCAGCGCCATGCCGTCGCGCGGCGGAACACCTGGAACGACGCGACCTGGTACAGCGCGTCGTTCATCCAGCGCGTGCGAAACGCGGTGCCGTGCCCGCATTCGTGCCAGCGCGAGTCGGCCGGGCTGCAGTAGAGCGTGCCGTACACGAAGAACGCGGGGATCGCCCACGCCGAATGCGCGCGCCAGGCAAGCCACGCGAGCACACCGCTGGCCGCGATCGCCGCGTACCAGATCAGCGTGTCGCGGATCGCACGCGCGTCGCCGCGCTGCATCAACTGCTTCATCAGCGGCCGCGGCACCGCGCACCGGTACCACTCGGCGTTGACGAGCCCCGCCGCGTGCGCACGCTCGCCGGCGCCGCCGATCAGTCGGTATTCCTGACGGCGCGCCGCCGTGCGATCGCGCGCCTGGTCGTCGATATGAGCCACTCGTGTCTCCTGGTTTGCTTGTGCGTGGGAAGCGCGGCAAGCGCTTCTGCATGGAACCAAAATTAGGCGACCGGCCGCCCCCGCTCAATCGAAACGTTGACGAAATTTCGCCATCGTTTTAGCGTTCCTGGCAGCGCCACGCACCCGATGATGGCGACCACGACGATGGAGACGACCATGGCAGGTGAATCCGGGCCGCGCTGGCGCAAGCGCACCGCGCGCTTCGACGAGATCGCGGCGCTCGCCGGCGTCAGCACGACCACCGTCGACCGCGTGCTGAACGAGCGCGGCAGCGTGTCGGCGCAGGCGCGCGAGCGCGTGGTCGCAGCGGCGCGGCAGCTCGGCGTGCCGCGGCAGCTGCCCGACACGCGGCACGGGCTGATCCACGTCGACGTGCTGCTGCCGGACACCGACGCGCCGTTCTTCCGGCGGCTGCAGCAGGCGCTGCAGCGCTCGCTGCAGATGCTCGACCGGCGCGTGGTCGTGCACCGGACGATCCTGCCCGCCGCGGACGACGAACGCGCCGCCGCGCTGATCGAACGGCCCGCATACCGGCGCGCGGCGCTGATCGTCACGGCACGCGACACCGCCCGCGTGCGCGATGCGCTGGCCGGCGCGATCGCGCGCGGTGAAACCGTCGTCACGATGGTCACCGACATCGGCGGCATCGACCGCGTGCACTACGCGGGCATCGACAACTACCGCGCCGGGCGCACGGCCGGCTACTACGTCGGCCGCCTGGCGGCACGCCCCGGCCGCGTGCTGCTGCTCGGCGGCCGCATGGGCTACCGCGCGCACGCCGACCGGATGGCCGGCTGCCGCGACCAGCTCGCCGATGCGTTCGCCGCGCTGCGCTGCGACGGCGAGCCGGTCGAGACGCTCGACCAGGACGACCGCTGCTACCGCGCGGTGACGAAGGCACTGCAGGCACACGACGACGTGGTCGCGATCTACAACAGCGGCGCCGGCTCGGCCGGCATCGAAGCGGCGCTGCGCAAGGCCGGCGCGACCGGCCGCGTGGTCTGGATCGGGCACGAGATGCTCGACGAGCACCGCACCTTCATCGACGCCGGTGCGATGGACCTCGCGATCGACCAGGATCCGGACGGACAGGCGATTTCCGCGCTGCAGCACGTACTGCATGCGTGCGGGATCGTCGAACAGCCGCCGCCCGGCGACCCGGTCGAATTCCGCGTGTTCTGTGCGGCGAACGTGAGGACGAGCGCCTACCTGCAGCCCTGAATGTCGCCGCGCATCGCGGCGCATGCGCGCGGCGAAAAAAATCGACCGACGCATTGGCGATTTTTCGTCAACGTTTGTCATGCAGCCCGCGCCGCGCATCCGTACATTGGACAGCCATCCCCAGCACAACAACGGACAGGAGACGATGGCTGAACCGATCCTCATCGGCGTGAACCTCGACGGCGTGCTCGAACACGACGGCCTGCCGTTGCCCACGCCTGCCGAACGCTTCCGGATGATCGCCGACGCCGGCGTGTTCGACTACGTCGAAAAGAACCCGTCGCGCGGCGAAGATCTGTCGCCGTATTTCGCGCTGGTCGAACGCCACGCGCTGCCGATTCGCGTGATCGGCGGCATCTGGTGCGCGGGCCGCGACGAAGCGCATGCCGCCGAAATCGTCGATGCCGGCGCGCGGTTCGGCAGCACGGTACTCAACTGCCAGCTGTACGCGCATCACGCGGACGGCCATCCGCTGTCGGACCGCGAAGTCGCCGATTTCTACCTGCGCACGTACGAACGCGGCGAGCCGGTCGGCTGCCTGCCGAGCCTCGAAGTGCACGTCGACATGTGGAGCGAGGACTTCACGCGCGTCGCGCGTGTCGCGCGGCATGTCGAGCAGGCCGGTGCGCCGTTCCGGATCACGCTCGATCATTCGCACCTGCTGTTCAAGATCGGCAATCGCGCCGAACTCGATGCGTCGGGCATTCGCGAACGGGTCGACAGCGGCAGTCTCGTGCTCGACCCCGCATCGCCGGCCGCCATCTACGCCGACTGGATCGCGCGCGGCTGGGTCCGGCATGCGCATGCGCGCAGCGTGATTCCGAACAACCCGGAGAACCGCTGGATGCGCCGCGCGGACGGCCGGCCCGGCCGCGGCATCCAGTATCCGTTCGTCGCGCCGGCACCGGGCGCCTGGCACGGCGAATGGCACGCGGCGGCGCTCGACACGTGGAAGGCCGCGCTGCGCCAGTTGCTGCAATCGCAGGCTCACGCGCGGCCGGATCGGCTCGAGCAGATCAGTTGCGAGTTCATCCCGTTTCCCGACTACGGCGGCGGCGCACGCTATTCGATCTTCGACAACAACGTCGCATGCGCGCACTGGCTGCGCGACACGTGGCACGCACTCGCCGCGCCGCCGGCAAACGCGCCGGCCGGCGACACCGCTCGCACCGGCACCTGATCCGGACCCAGCCATACTCGACACACAAGGACAGAACGATGACGCAAGCATTCCACTTTTCGCTGAACCGGATGAGCGCGCCGCGCCTGCCGCTCGACCGCTATGTCGCACTGTGCCGGCGCCTCGGCATCGACACGATCGAAATCCGCAACGATCTCGACGGCGTCGAGATCGCCGACGGCACGCCGGCCGCCGTCGTGCGCGCGACGGCCGAAGCCGGCGGCGTGACGATCCTGACGATCAACGCGCTGCAGCGCTTCGAGCAATGGAACGCCGAGCGCGCGGACGAAGCGACCGTGCTGGCCGACTACGCGGCGCAGTGCGGCGCGCGTGCGCTGGTGCTGTGCCCGACCAACAGCCGCGGCGACACGCGCGGCGCGGACGTGCGCCATGCGGATCTCGTGAAGGCGCTGAAGGCGCTCAAGCCGATCCTCGAAGCGCGCGGCCTGCTCGGCTTCATCGAGCCGCTCGGCTTCGACGAGTGCGCGCTGCGCCGCAAGTCCGACGCGGTGAAAGGCATTTACGACGCAGCCGGCGAACAGGTCTTCCGGCTCGTGCACGACACGTTCCACCATCACCTGTCGGGCGAGGACATCTTCTTCCCGAACCTGACGGGCCTCGTGCACATCTCTGGCGTCGACGAAGCCGACCTGCCGGTCGACCGGATGCGCGACGGCCATCGCGTGCTGGTCGGCGGCGCCGACCGGCTCGGCAACATCCGGCAGTTGCGCGAACTGCTCGCGCGCGGCTACCGCGGCGCGTTCTCGTTCGAGCCGTTCGCGAACGAAATCGCGGAAGCCGACGACATCGAAGACCGGCTGCGGGCAAGCATCGACTATGTGCGGCGCGAACTGGCGGATTGCTGAGCGTCGCCGCGGTGCGCGGCCGGCGTGACGCCCCGTACACGTGACGACGCGCGCGGCCATGCACTCGATGTGCGCGCCAGGCACGGGCCTGACAGGAAGAAGACAACGAACTCAAAGAAAGAGGAGAACAGAATGATCGAATTCGCTTTGTTCGGCGCGGGAAGAATCGGCAAGATCCACGCGGCGAATCTGGCGCGCCATCCGGGCGCGAAACTGAAATACGTGATCGACCGTCACGCGCCGTCGGCCGAAGCGCTCGCACACGCACACGGCGCGCAGGTCGCCGACATCGAACGCGCACTCGGCGATGCGGCCGTGCAGGCGGTCGTGATCGCGTCGAGCACCGACACGCATGCGGACCTGATCGTCGCGGCGGCGAACGCGGGCAAGGCCGTGTTCTGCGAGAAGCCGGTCGACCTGACCGTCGAGCGCTCGCGCGCATGCGCGGACGTCGTGCGGCGCACCGGCGTGACCTGCATGATCGGCTTCCAGCGCCGTTTCGACCCGACCTTCGCCGCGCTGAAGGCGCGTGTCGAACGCGGCGAGATCGGCACGCCGGAGATGCTGATCGTCACGAGCCGCGACCCGGGCGCGCCGCCCGTCGACTACATCCGCAGCTCGGGCGGCATCTTCAAGGACATGCTGATCCACGATTTCGACGTGTTCCGCTGGATTCTCGGTGACGAAGCGCAGACGCTGCACGCGACCGGCAGTTGCCTGACCGACCCGGCCGTGCTCGATGCCGGCGACATCGATTCGACCGCCGTGACGATCCGCACGCGGCGCGGGCTGCTGTGCCAGATCAACACGTCGCGGCGCGCGGCCTACGGCTACGACCAGCGCTTCGAGCTGCTCGGCAGCAACGGGATGCTGCAGGCCGGCAACGTGCGGCCGACCGAGGTGAGCGCGTGGCTGGCCGGCGGCATCGCGACGGACGTGCCGGAGCCGTTCTTCCTCGAGCGCTACCGGCATGCGTACGCGGCCGAGATCGCGCACTTCGTCGACGCGCTGCGCGACGGCACGCCGATCAGGACGACGATCGACGACGGGCTCGCCGCGCTCGAGCTGGCCGAGGCCGCGATGACGTCGTGGAAAACGGGGCTCGTGATCGAGATGTGACGCGAACGATGGCGGCCCGTGCAAGCGGACCGCCGCCGTCGCACGATCGGCAGCACACCCGTACGAAATGCCGCGACGGCACGGCCGCATCGGGCAGATTTGCCGAAACGTCGCGCGGCATGCGCGTGAAAGCACGTATCATGGCGAATCGATCGGCGTCGCCGATATCCCGCTTGTTCACCATCATGCTCGATCACCTCATCTGCGACTGCGACGGCGTGCTCGTCGATAGCGAAGTCATCGCCGACCGCGTGCTGCTCGACACGCTGACCGCCACCTTCCCGCATATCGATTTCGAAGCCGCCGCGAAGTCGGCGTTCGGCCAGCAGACGTCGCGTTTCCTCGCGGGGCTCGAATCCCGCTTCGGCGTCGAGATGCCGGCCGACTTCATCGAGACCATCGAGCACAACATCGAGATCGCACTGGCGCAATCGCTCGCGCCGATCACCGGCGTGCGCGACGCGCTGCTGAAGGTCAGCCTGCCGGCCGCCGTCGTGTCGAACAGCCGGCTCGTGCGCGTGCGCAACTCGCTGAAGCGCGCGTCGCTCACCGAGATCTTCGGCGAACGCGTGTTCAGTTCCGAGCAGGTGTCGCGGCCGAAACCCTACCCCGACGTCTACCTGCATGCGGCGCAGACGCTCGGCGTGGCGCCGGCGCGCTGCATCGTCGTCGAGGACAGCGTATCGGGGTTGAATGCCGCGCGCGCGGCGGGGATGAAGACGATCGCGTTCGTCGGCGCAAGCCACATCCCCGACAACTACGCGGACGCGCTGCGCGCGATGGGCATCACGCGGATCATGCGCAAGATGGACGAACTGCCGGCGCTCGTCGAAGCCGGCATGCGCGGCGAATTCGGCGACGTGCAGTCGTAAACGTGTCGCGACGGCAGCGCTGGACGATATGCCGTCGCGAACGGAACGCGCCGTTCAGCGCAGCAGGTGCAGCGGAATTCTGCAGGGGCGCTAGCCGACCAGCCAATTGCCGCGCTTGATCAGCCAGGACATGTTGTCAGTGCGATGCCCGGCGTGAAGCCGGGCCCGCTGTACTGGCGGCCCGCCTTCACGCCGGGCCGTCGGCGCTTAACGCAGCCACTCTCGCGGGATCATCGGCAGGGTACAGCCGTGCGGGAACTTGTAGATGAGATAGCGCCCACGTGAGCCGCCAACCGCTGCTCCCGGCAAAACGGGACGCGCCGTCATAATCTCGTGGGCCGCAAACCCCGCATCGACGGTGCCCTCCGGCAATTGAATCGCGTTCTGGCCGCCTGCCCCGCCACCGACGCATGCGCGTTCCGTCATGTTGATTGTTCGCATGATTTCCCTACCTCTGTTGGTTCGTGATCGACACCCGTGCGTGACCGCCGCGGGCTCCTTGTGCAAGCACGACACCACGAACCGGACTATCGGTTCGCCATGCCGACGAGCCCGGTCGAGTATAGGTAGCGCTCCGGAAGCCGAATATCGCCGAATCGCCAAATTTCGGGACTACGCGTGCAGCCCTCTACGCGTCGCTCAAGCAGCCCTCGCGCGCAGCGGCCAGCGCCTCGCGGAATTCGACGAGTTCCGCGATCGTCAGCATCGGCAGCCCGTGCTGTCGCGCGAAACGCTCGACGTCGTCGCCGCGCGTCATCGTGCCGTCCGGATTCATCAGCTCGCACAGCACGCCGGCCGGCTTCAGGCCCGCAAGGATCGAAAGGTCGACCGTGCCTTCGGTGTGACCGCGGCGCGCGAGCACGCCGCCCGGTTGCGCACGCAGCGGAAACACGTGGCCGGGACGCACGATGTCGTGCGGCTTCGCTCCGTCGGCGATCGCCGCGCGGATCGTCGTCACGCGGTCGGCCGCCGATACGCCCGTATGCACGCCTTCGCGTGCCTCGATCGAGACGGTGAACGCGGTGCCGTTGCGGCTCTCGTTGGTCTGCACCATCGGCGGCAGTTCGAGCGCGCGCACCGTGTCGTCGGTCAGGCACAGGCACACGATGCCGCTGCACTCGCGAATCAGCAGCGCCATCGTCTCGGGTGTGATGCGCTCGGCGGCGACGATCAGGTCGGCCTCGTTCTCGCGGTCGTGGTCGTCCTGCAGCACGACCGCGCGGCCCGCGCGCATCGCTTCGAGCGCAGCGGCGATGCGCGGCGGCACCGGTTCGGAATCCAGCAACGGGAGATCGGCAAAGGCGTCGGCGGGTGCCGACGAAACGGACATCAAGGACATGTGAAACGCTCCTCGCAAATACGATTTGGGCGAAAAACGTTTCAGGGCATTGCAAACAGACAGAACGACAACCCGCTTCGCACGCATCGCGAAGCGGCCCTGGCGGACATGACTATCTGCACATCTTCTCTCATCCGGACTGTGACCGTCGGCTCTGGCATTCGACCAGATCTGCTGACCCCGCGCGGTGGCGCGGGCGCTCGCGGGCTCGCCGGCTTACGCCAGCCTACCGCCGGTGGGGAATTTCGCCCCGCCCTGAAGACGCACTGATTGCCGGATGGGGGCTGCCCATCAGCGGCGGGCCAAGCATACAACAGCCGCGCGCATGGCGCAGCCAACAGCACCTAAAACCTTACTGACGACTCCGTCTAACGGCATCGTCCAGACGGCCGACGGCCGCGCTGCGGTCCCGCCCGATATGGGGACGGCAACCGCTCCGTACGACCCGCACGATCAACCGGCCGCGTGCGCCGCGTCGGGCACGAGCCAGCGCGGCGGCACCTCGGGGCTCACCGTCACGCGAAACGCGCGCGCTTCGCTGTCGCCCGGGTTGCGCAGGCTGTACGGCTGGTCGGCATCGAACACGATCGCGTCGCCGGTCGCGAGCAACTGGCGGCGGTCATGCACGCTGACTTCAAGCGTGCCCTCGCTGACGACGAGGTTGACCGTCGTGCCGGGCGCGCGGCGCGTGCCGGGCTCCGTATGCAGCGGCGCGATCCGCAGCTCGTGGAATTCGGCCGCGGCCGGTTCGCCTTCCGGGTACAGTGCGCGCGCCGAGAAACGGCCGTTCGAGCTGACGACGCGCGACGCGCGCTCGGCCGCCAGGTGTTCGAAGCCGTTCACCGCATGGCGGCGCAGGAACGCGGCGACCGACACCTTCAGCGCCGCGGCAATCTTGCAGAGCACCTTGATCGACGGCACGCTGCGCGCCGACTCGATCTGCGCGAGCATCGCGCGCGACACGCCGGACAGCCGCGCGAGCGCATCGAGCGACAGTTGCCGCTCGGCGCGCAAGCGCGCGAGATTCACGCCGACGACTTGTTCGAGGACATCGAGCGACGCGGATGCCCGCGCGTCGGCGGCATTGCCGGACTCGAAGGAAGACACATCGCGCACCAGCGCCAGGGGTGAAGACATAGCATTGCCTCCGGGCCGCCGCGCGGCCCTGCGTATGGGGTAAGCCGGGATCGGAATCGGGTTGCGCCTGCAACGGCGCGTATCGAGACGCTATCACCCGGCCTTGCGCGGGCAAACGAAGTTATCTTCACACCGTTATCAGCATCGCGGAGGAATGCGTTTCTCGCGAACCTTTTCCTGCCGCTATGGCGTCGCCGTCATGCCACCATCGCGCCGCTCATTGTGCCGCCGGCGCCGCGCCGCGCGCCGGACCGCGCGCATCGAGCCGCATCGCGAGCCACGTGACGACGAGCGCCGCGAACGTTACCGCGACGGCAACCCACGGCAACGCATCGAGCGCGAAGCCGTGTTCCAGCGCGAGGCCGCCGAGCCACGCGCCGCCCGCATTGCCGACGTTGAACGCGCCGATATTGAGCGTCGACGCGAGATTCGGCGCGCTCGCGGCCTTCTCGACCATGCGCGCCTGCAGCGGCGGCACCGTCGCGAACGCGGCGATCCCCCACACGAATACGGTGACGGCGGCCGCGACCGGCAGGTGGCTCGTTTTGGCGAACGCGGCCATCACGGCCATCAGCGCGACGAGGATCGCGACCAGCGACGGCATCAGCGCGCGGTCGGCGAGCTTGCCGCCGATCGTATTGCCGATCGTCAGCCCCGCGCCGAACAGCACGAGGAGCAGCGCGACCGAGCGCGGCGAGTAGCCCGACACCGTCTCGAGAATCGGCGCGATATACGTGAACACGACGAACACGCCGCCGAAGCCGAGCACGGTCATCAGCAGTGCGAGCCACACCTGCGGCTCCTTCAGCACGCGCACCTCGTGGCCGAGGCCGACCGGCCCGCTGTCGTGGCGGTTCGGCACGAGCGCGGCCACGCCGCCGAGCGCCAGCACGCCGAGCGCGGCGACGATCCAGAACGACGCGCGCCAGCCGAGCAGCTGGCCGACGAACGTGCCGAACGGCACGCCGAGCACGTTCGACAGCGTGAGCCCCGTGAACATCAGCGCGATCGCGCTCGCCCGCTTGTCGGTCGGCACGAGCGACGCGGCGACCACCGCGCCGATCCCGAAGAACGACCCGTGCGCGAACGACGTAACCACGCGCGCGACCATCAGCATCGCGTAGCCGGACGCGGTGGCGCACAGCACGTTGCCGACGATGAAGATCGCCATCAGCAACTGCAGCGCAGCCTTGCGCGGCATGCGGCTCGTCAGCACCGCGAGGAGCGGCGCGCCGACCGCGACGCCGAGCGCGTAACCCGTGACGAGCAGGCCGGCCGACGGCAGCGAAACGGCGAGATCGTGCGCGACTTCGGGCAGCAGGCCCATGATGATGAATTCGGTGGTGCCGATGGCGAAGGCGCTGATCGCGAGCGCCAGTAACGGGATGGGCATGACGTTCTCCGGAGGGCGGCGGAAGCGGCGCCCGGTCGGTGCCGCACCGCACAAGAAGCGGGATGTGCGCGCATTGTCCCGAAGATGCCTATATTTGATAATTGGCGTGGCATTTGAACCATTTTCAAAAAACTCTGGAAAATCGAATGGATCGACTGGGCGATATCCGGCTATTCGTCGAGGCGGCGGAACTGGGCAGCCTGTCCGCTGCCGGCCGCAAGCTGAACCTCACGCCGGCCGCCGCGAGCGCGCGCCTCGCGAAACTCGAGGCGAAGACCGCGACACGGCTGTTCGAACGTTCGACGCGGCAATTGCGGCTCACCGACGAAGGCCGGCTGTACCTGAACTGCTGCCGCCAGGCGCTGCAGGCGCTCGACGACGCGGACGCGATGCTGCAGGAAGGCCGCAACGTCGTCGGCGGCAAGGTGCGGCTGTCGTCGACGTCCGATTTCGGCCGCAACCAGTTGCTCGACTGGCTCGACGAATTCACGACACGCCATCCCGACGTCACGTTCGCGCTGACGGCGTCCGATTCGTCGTCGAACCTGTGGCAGGACGAGATCGACCTCGCGATCCGCTTCGCCGCGCCGCCCGACGGTGCGCTGATCGCCCGCCGTCTCGCGACGAACCGGCGCGTGCTGTGCGCGGCGCCGTCGTTCGTCGAGCGCCACGGCGTGCCGGCCGATCCGCACGATCTGGCCCGCTTTCCGTGCAACGTGATCACGATCGCGTCCGGTCCGATGAACGTCTGGCACTTCACGCGCGGCGACGAGGTGCAGATCCACAGGGTGCCGGTCGCGACCGCATTCGAGACCAACGACGGCGGCCTCACGCGCGAATGGACGCTGCGCGGCCATGGCATTGCGCTGAAATCGCTGTGGGACATCGCCGACGACGTCCGCGCGGGCCGGCTGCGCGTGCTGCTGCCCGACTGGCGGCACCAGGACGCGCCGCTGCACGCGATCTATCACAGCAAGCGCTACATGGCGCCGCGCGTGCGCGTGCTGCTCGACTTTCTCGCCGAACGCTTCGCGCGCGAGGAAGCCGCGCTCGACGACCTGCTGAACGCGTGCCGCTGACGGCCGATGCATGGCCGCTCAAGGGTCGGAACCTGACGATCGACGTCGCGCGGCCGCAACCCGCCGGCCGTCCGGCGCAGCGCGAAAAGCTATAATGGAAAGCTTTCCCGACGGCCTTTCCTGCTTGACGCGCGCAACCTGCGTGCAGCGCACGGCCGTCCCGATTCACCCTTGACGACGCCCCCAGGTCAACCACTGCGAACGGCGAATCCCCATGACCAAGAAAGTTTACGTAAAGACCTTCGGCTGCCAGATGAACGAGTACGACTCGGACAAGATGGTGGACGTGCTCAATGCGGCCGAAGGCCTCGAAAAGACCGACAACCCCGAAGACGCGGACGTCATCCTGTTCAACACGTGCTCGGTGCGTGAAAAGGCGCAGGAGAAGGTGTTCTCCGATCTCGGCCGCGTGCGCGAGCTGAAGGAAGCGAAGCCCGGCCTGCTGATCGGCGTCGGCGGCTGCGTCGCGAGCCAGGAAGGCGCGTCGATCGTGTCGCGCGCACCGTACGTCGACCTCGTGTTCGGCCCGCAGACGCTGCACCGCCTGCCGCAGATGATCGACGCGCGCCGCGCGAGCGGCCGCGCGCAGGTCGACATCACGTTCCCCGAAATCGAAAAGTTCGACCACCTGCCGCCCGCGCGCGTCGAGGGGCCGAGCGCGTTCGTGTCGATCATGGAAGGCTGCTCGAAGTACTGCAGCTACTGTGTGGTGCCGTACACGCGCGGCGACGAAGTGTCGCGCCCGCTCGACGACGTGCTGACCGAAGTGGCCGGCCTCGCCGACCAGGGCGTGCGCGAAGTCACGCTGCTCGGCCAGAACGTGAACGCGTATCGCGGCGCGCTGACGGCCGGCGCATCCGAGATCGCCGATTTCGCGACGCTGATCGAATACGTCGCCGACATCCCCGGCATCGAGCGGATCCGCTACACGACGTCGCACCCGAAGGAATTCACGCAGCGGCTGATCGACACCTACGCGAAGGTGCCGAAGCTCGTGAGCCACCTGCACCTGCCCGTGCAGCACGGTTCCGACCGCATCCTGATGGCGATGAAGCGCGGCTACACGGTGCTCGAATACAAGTCGGTGATCCGCAAGCTGCGCGCGATCCGCCCCGACCTGTCGTTGTCGACCGACATGATCGTCGGCTTCCCCGGCGAGACCGAGGAGGATTTCGACAAGATGATGGCGCTCGTGCACGACATGAGCTACGACACGAGCTTCTCGTTCATCTACAGCCCGCGCCCCGGCACGCCGGCCGCGAACCTGCACGACGACACGCCGCGCGAAGTGAAGCTCAAACGCCTGCAACATCTGCAGGCGACCATCGAGGAGAACGTCGCGCGCATCAGCCAGTCGATGGTCGGGAAGGTCGAGCGGATCCTCGTCGAGGGCCCGTCGCGCAAGGACCCGAACGAACTCGCGGGCCGCACCGAGAACAACCGGGTCGTGAATTTCCCGGCGCCGCTCGCGTCGCACCCGCGCCTGATCGGCCAGATGATCGACGTGAAGATCAACCATGCGTACCCGCATTCGCTGCGCGGCGAGCTCGTGCTCGTCAGCGACGACGCGAGCGCGGCCACCCACTGACCGACGCATCACCGGAGCCCGACGCCACTTTGAAGCCCGCCCACCCCCTGGAATTCATCGCGCCGCGCGACGACAACGCGCGCCTCGCCAATCTCTGCGGCCCGCTCGACGAAAACCTGCGGCAGATCGAACAGGCGCTCGACGTGACGCTCGCGCGGCGCGGCCACCGGATCACGATCCGCGGGCGCGGCGCCAAGCTCGCGCTCGCGGCGCTCGACAACTTCTACAACCGCGCACGCGATCCGCTGTCGGTCGACGACATCCAGCTCGCGCTGGTCGAAGTGCGCCACACCGCCGGCAACGGCCGCGAGAACACGCTCGACGTGCGCTTTCGCGGCGACCCCGACCATCCGTTCGACGAGCCTGTCGTGCAGCTCGACGACGAGGCGCTCGAAGAGCAGGGGCCGAAGCTCTACACGCGGCGCGCCGACCTCCGCGGCCGCACGCCCGCGCAGCGCGAATACCTGAAGCAGATCCTGTCGCACGACGTCACGCTCGGCATCGGGCCGGCCGGCACCGGCAAGACCTACCTCGCGGTCGCGTGCGCGGTCGACGCGCTCGAGCGCGACCAGGTCAAGCGGATCGTGCTGACGCGCCCGGCCGTCGAGGCCGGCGAGCGGCTCGGCTTCCTGCCGGGCGACCTCGCGCAGAAGGTCGACCCGTACCTGCGTCCGCTGTACGACGCGCTGTACGACCTGCTCGGCTTCGACAAGACCGCGAAGATGTTCGAGCGCCAGATGATCGAGATCGCGCCGCTCGCGTACATGCGCGGCCGCACGCTGAACCACGCGTTCATCATTCTCGACGAGGCGCAGAACACCACGCCCGAGCAGATGAAGATGTTCCTCACGCGGATCGGCTTCGGCTCGAAGGCGGTCGTGACCGGCGACACGAGCCAGGTCGACCTGCCGCGCGGCCACAAGAGCGGCCTCGTCGAGGCGCAGCAGGTGCTGAGCGGCGTGCGCGGCATCGCGCTCACGCGTTTCACGAGCGCGGACGTCGTGCGCCATCCGCTCGTCGCGCGCATCGTCGAGGCGTACGACGAGTTCCACGCGCAGCACCAGGATAGCTGACCGGCCGGCGGCGCCCGCGCGCTGCCCCGGCCTGCCGGCCCGGCCCGCCAGACGGCGCGCCGGGCCTTTTTTCGCCCGCGCGAATTCGGGCGCGATCGGCCGTTTGGTGTATCCTCAACGCGTTCCAATCGCCGCACGTGTCATGAAATCCTCCCGTTCTCGCAAGTCCGGGCGCGCCCAGTCCGCCGCGCCCGAATCCCCCCGTCTTTCGCTGTTCGATGCGAAGGGCAAGGCCCGGACCGTCAACGCACAGGGGCTGCGAATCGACTTCCCGGACGGCCGCAGCCTGATGTTCGACCTGTCGGGCAGCTCGGGGGACGCGGCCGTCGCGATCGTCGCGCAGCACAACGATCCCGCGATGCGCGCGAAGCTGGCGCTGCAGCCCGAGCACTACGACAGCGTGACGCTGCACGTGGGCGCCGAACTCGCGCCGCACGAAGACGAAATCGAAGACGCGCTGCACGAGCCGGAACTCGACCTGTCCGTGCAATACGGCGACGAAATCACGAGCGACGTGCGCAAGACGCTGCCCAAGCGCAAGCTGATCGCCGAATGGATCGAGCCGGCGCTGTTCGCCGGCGCGCAGCTCACCGTGCGCTTCGTCGGCGAAAACGAAGGCCGCACGCTGAACGCCGGCTACCGCCACAAGGACTACCCGACCAACGTGCTGACCTTCGCGTACGACGCGGCGCCCGACGGCACCGTGATCGGCGACCTCGTGCTGTGCTGCCCGGTCGTCGAGCAGGAAGCGCACGACCAGGGCAAGCCGCTCACGGCCCACTACGCGCACCTGCTGGTGCACGGTGCGCTGCACGCGCAGGGCTACGACCACGAGACGAGCGACGAGGACGCGGCCGAAATGGAAGCGCTCGAAGTCGACATCCTCGCGAAGCTGGGCTTCCCGAACCCGTACCAGTAAGCCGGCCGCACGATGCGCAACGCCGCGATGCTCCCGCCCGCCTACCCGCCGTCGATCGGCGACGGGCGGCTGCTGACGGAAGACGAGCTCGCGGCGTCGCTCGCGCACACGATGCGCGACTGGGACGGCCGGCAGGACCTCTGGCTGTTCGGCTATGGCTCGCTGATCTGGAACCCGGGGTTGCCGACCGTCGCCGCCGTGCGCGGCAAGGTGCACGGCTACCATCGCGGGCTCTACCTGTGGTCGCGCGTGAACCGCGGCACGCCCGAACGTCCGGGCCTCGTGCTGGCGCTCGATCGCGGCGGCTCGTGCTCGGGCATCGCGTTCCGGCTCTCGGGCCCGACCGCGCAGCCGCACCTCGAGACGCTGTGGAAGCGCGAGATGCCGATGGGTTCGTACCGGCCCGCGTGGCTGCCGTGCTCGCTCGAGAACGGCGAACGCGTGAACGCGCTCGCGTTCGTGATGCGCCGCGACGCGCCGACCTATACGGGCAAGCTGTCCGACTCCGTCGTGAAGGAGGTGTTCGGCTGCGCGGCCGGCCGCTACGGCACGACGCTCGACTACGTGAGCCGCACGGTCGACGCGCTGCGCGCGAGCGGCATCCCCGATCGCGCGCTGGAAGGGCTGCTCGCGCGATGCCGGTGACGCAACGCGACGCCCGGCTTGCCGCTGCGCGAAACCGCGCTCCCTGCGCATTCGAACGAGGTTCCTGCCGATGAAACCATCACGCTGGTCCCGCTGCAAGGTCGCCGCGCTGATCGTCGCCGCGAGCGTCGCGCTGTCCGGCTGCGGAATACTCGGCTGCGGCGGCGCCGCGACCAACGGCGCGGCCGCCGGCGGCTGCTCGACCGGCATGCGGTTCTGAGCGCCCCCGGACCTGTCGCTTCGCGCCAGGCCCCCCGACGGGGTCAAGAAGACTTGGGGCGGCCCGGCGTTTTCTTGAGAGCCGCGCGCCGGGCGCGATCGCGTGCGGCAGAATGCCGCCCCGGTACCGACCGGCCGGCCGGTCGCCTTTCCACGCCGCCCCCGTCCTGCCCACACCCGATTTTTGCCGCGGCTGCGCCGCCGCCCTTTTCTGGGATAGGATGGACACGAGGACGATGCCGCGCCCGGCGCGGCCGTCCGCGAGCAGGCCCGCGCGGGCTGCGCACCCTGGCCGCACGGCCGGGGTGACACGGTCGCGTCGTGCCCTTGGTGTATCCTTGCCTACTCCGTGACAGCGCGCCCCGGCACGACCCGGGCGCACCACCATGAACGATTCGTATCCCAGTCGTAAGCCAACCGACAAACCGCAAGAAAAGCGCTCGCTCCTCGAGCGCCTGACCGACTTCATCTCGCCCGAGCCCGAATCCCGCGGCGAGCTGCTGGAAATCCTCCAGGACGCCCACGAACGCAACCTGATCGACGCCGATTCGCTGTCGATGATCGAAGGCGTGTTCCAGGTATCCGACCTGTGCGCGCGCGACATCATGGTGCCGCGTGCGCAGATGGACGCGATCAACATCGCCGACAAACCCGAAGATTTCATCCCGTTCGTCCTCGAAAAGGCGCACTCGCGCTACCCCGTGTTCGAGGAGAACCGCGACAACGTGATCGGCGTGCTGCTCGCGAAGGATCTGCTGCGCTTCTACGCCGAAGAAGAGTTCGACGTGCGCGGGATGCTGCGCCCGGCCGTGTTCATTCCCGAATCGAAGCGCCTGAACGTGCTGCTGCACGACTTCCGCGTGAACCGCAACCACCTCGCGATCGTCGTCGACGAATACGGCGGCGTCGCGGGCCTGATCACGATCGAGGACGTGCTCGAGCAGATCGTCGGCGACATCGAGGACGAATACGACTTCGACGAGGAAGCCGGCAACATCATCGCAGGGCCGGACGGCCGCTACCGCGTGCGCGCGCTTACCGAGATCGAACAGTTCAACGAGGCGTTCGGCACCGATTTCCCCGACGACGAAGTCGATACGATCGGCGGCCTGATCACCCATCATTTCGGACGCGTGCCGCACCGCGGCGAGAAGCTGCAGCTCGGCAACCTCGTATTCGAGATCCAGCGCGGCGATGCGCGCCAGGTTCATGTGCTGCTGGTGCGCCGCAATCCGCTCGCCAGCCGTCGCGCCGAAACCTCGCACGAGGACTGACCGTCCCGCGCCAGCCGCGTCTCCTTCAACCGCTCGCCCACTTCCGCTTCACATGGACGATCCGATCCCGTCCCGCCCGGCTGGCGGCCTTCTCGCGCCGGCACCCGGCCGCGCGCTGCCACGCTGGCATTACCCGGCCGCGCTGCTCGCCGGCGCGGCCAATACGCTCAGCTTCGCACCGACGCCGCACGGCGGCTGGCTGCAGCTCGCCGTATTCGTCTGGTTTTTCGCGCAACTGACGCGCACGTCGAGCTGGCGCGGCGCCGCGCTCACGGGCGGCGCGTTCGGCTTCGGCAACTTCATCAGCGGCATCTGGTGGCTCTACATCAGCATGCACGTATACGGCGAGATGGCCGCGCCGCTCGCGGGCGGCGCGCTCGTGCTGTTCGCGCTGTACCTGTCGCTGTACCCGGCGTTCTCGGCCGGGCTGTGGTCGTTCTGCGCGGGCCATGCGTGGCATCGCCGCGCGCCCGACCCGCGGCCGTTCTCGCCGACCTGGCACGGCGCGTTCGCGTTCGCGAGCGCGTGGGCCTTCGGCGAATGGCTGCGCGGCACGCTGCTCACCGGTTTTCCGTGGCTCGCGAGCGGCTACCCGCAGGTCGACGGCCCGTTCGCGGGCTTCGCGCCGATCGTCGGCGTGTACGGGATCGCGTGGGTGCTCGCACTGTTCGCCGCGCTGGTCGTGCAGGCGCTCGCCGTCGCGCGCCCGTCGCCCTTGCGTGAAGGCAGCACCGGCGGCAACGCGCGCGTGCGTATCGCCGCGCCGGCCGGCGTCGCCGTCGCGCTCGTCGCGGCCGGCCTCGGGCTGTCGCAGGTCACGTGGACCGTGCCCGCGAACGCGCCGCTCACCGTGCGGCTGCTGCAGGGCAACGTGAAGCAGGACATCAAGTTCGAGCAGGAAGGCATCGACGCGGCGATCAAGATGTACCAGCAGATGATCGTCGAGAAGCCGGCCGACCTGATCGTCACGCCCGAGACCGCGATCGCGGTGATGATCCAGGAACTGCCCGAGCCGTTCGCCGTCGCGATCCGCAAGTTCAGCGACACGACCGGTTCGGCCGTGCTGTTCGGCGCGGTCGGCGCGTCGGTGACCGAGGAAGGCCGCTACGTCGACTATACGAACAGCCTGTACGGCGTGACGCCGAACTCGCGCGACATCTATCACTACGACAAGCACCACCTCGTGCCCTTCGGCGAATTCATTCCGTGGGGCTTCCGGTGGTTCGTCGACCTGATGAAGATGCCGCTCGGCGATTTCGCGCGCGGCGCGCCGGTGCAGAAACCGTTCCTCGTGCACAACCAGCCCGTGATGGCCGACATCTGCTACGAGGATCTGTTCGGCGAGGAAATCGCCGCAACGATCCGCGACAATCCGCAGCCGCCCGGCGTGCTCGTCAACGTGACGAACCTCGCATGGTTCGGCGACACGATCGCGCTCGACCAGCACCTGCAGATCGCGCGGATGCGCTCGCTCGAAACGGGCCGGCCGATGCTGCGCTCGACCAATACCGGGATGACGGCCGCGATCGACGCGCACGGCCGCGTGCTCGGCCAGTTGAAGCCGTTCACGATCGGCTCGCTCGACGTGCGGATCGAAGGCACGAGCGGCTTCACGCCGTACGTGACGAGCGGCAACAACATCGTGCTCGCGGTGTCGTTCGTGCTGCTTGCGTTCGGCTTCACGTTCGGGCCGGGGCTGCGCCGGCGCAACGGCGCGAAGCCCGACGACGACCGGCGCGCATGACGCGGCCCGTGACCGCAATGCGGTCGGCCGCTCAGGCCTGCCGGGCCGATCGGGCCGATTGAGCCGGCTGCGCGGCCAGGCTCCGCAAATCACCCGCCACCTCCTCCATCACCGGTTCCCACGCGCCGAACCTCCGCTGCCGATACAGCGTCGCGGTCGGATACCACGGGCTGTCCTTGCGTTCGAGCAGCCACGGCCAGTGCGGATTCACGTCGAGCAGCACCCAGGTGCGCGCACCGAGCGCGCCGGACAGGTGCGCAACCGACGTGCACACGGTGATCACGAGATCCAGCGCGCCGATGAACGCGGCCGTATCGTCGAAGCTCTTCAGTTCCGCCGTGAAGTCCTCGATCGCGAAGCCGGCTGCACGCGCCGCCGCGACATCCGCATCCGCGCCCGGCTGCAGCGAATAAAACGCGACCCCGTCGATCCCGCGGAACGCATCGGCATAACGCTCGAGCCCGACGCGCCGGAACGGATTGCGCTGGTGGCCCGCACTGCCCGTCCACACGAGCCCGACCTTCAGCCGGCGGTCGCCCGCGAGCCGCGCGCGCCACGCATCGCGCGCATCCGGATCGGCCCGCAAGTACGGCACCGACGACGCCAGCGTCGAGGCTTCCATGCCGAGCATCAGCGGCAGGCCGATCAGCGGCACTTCGTAATCGAATGCAGGCAGCGCGTCGACGCCGCCGCCCGCGCCGAACGCGTCCGCCTGCGCGCCCAGGCTGCGCTGCATCAGCGTGCCCACCTGCGGGAACGTGTTCCACGCGAGCCGGCCGCCCTCGCGATGCACGCGCTCGGCGAGCGGCGTGACGAAGCGGCAGAACTGCAGCACGTCGCCGAGCCCCTGCTCGCCCCATACGAGCAGCGTCTTGCCCGCGAGCGGCTCGCCCTGCCAGCGCGGGCCCGGCAGCGCCGGCCGGCGGCCGCGCAGTTCGCCGGCGCCGTCCCAGCGCGCCTCGTGGCCGCGCCAGCCGGCCGCGTGATTGCCGCGCACGAGCTGGATGATCGCGAGATTGAAACGGAACGACGCGTCGTCGGGCGCCAGCTCGCACGCACGCGCCGCGTAACGCTCGGCGTCGCCCCAGCGCTGCGCCTCCTTCATCGCCATCGCGACGTTGTTCATCGCGAGCGCGTTGTCGGGCGCGAGGTCGGCGAGCCGTGCGGCGCACGAGAGCGCGCCGTCGAGGTCGTGCGTCGCGAGCCGCGCGACGACGAGGTTGATCCACGCCTGCACGTCGCGCGAGTCCGCATTCACGGCCGCGTCGAGCAGCGCGATTTCCTCCGTGCGATCGCCGCCCGACAGCCGCAGCGCGATCGCGAGGTTGTTGCGCAGCGACGGCCAGCCGGCATCGGCCGCCAGCGCCGCACGGTACGGCGCGACCGCGTCCGCGTGACGGCCGGCCATCTGCAGCGTATAGCCGTGATTGAAGTGCGCGGCCGCGCCCGGCCGCACGCGCGCCGCGCATTCGGCGAGCGCGAGCGCGTCGGCCGTGCGCTGCCGCGCGACGAGCGTCGATGTGAGCTGCGCGAGCGCATCGGCGTCGACCGCATGCAGATGGGCGGCTGCGGCGAACCACAGATCGTGCGCGGCGCGCTCGCCGCGCGCCTGCGCATCGGCGGCGTGCCGGAGCAGCGCAAGGAACGGCGGAAGCAGCGGAATGAGGATGTCGGTCGGGTCGTCCATGCGATCGGAGCCTGCAAGCGGTGGCGCGGCACGCGTCGCGCGAGCCGCAATACGCGCATCTTAACGCCCGCGCGAAGCGTCGCGGCACGCGCGTCGCGACGGGCCGTATGCGCCTGCGCGGAGCGCACGGGGCCACGCTGGCGAGGCCGCAGGAAGCGGGCCGGCAGCGGCCTCGCCAGCGTTCCGGCCGCATCCGGTCGCCGATCCGGTAAAATTACACGTTTCAGCACACTAACAAGCCGCGCCGCCGCGCGAGCCGACCCTCGGGGCCCTGCCCGGAGCGCGGCCCGCAACGGAGCGCCAGCGCCTCGAAGGCTCTTCATGCTTACGTTTCAGCAAATCATCCTGACGCTGCAGTCCTACTGGGACAAGCAGGGTTGCGCCCTGCTCCAGCCCATCGACAT
This sequence comes from Burkholderia sp. GbtcB21, assembly GCF_019091065.1. Classification (NCBI taxonomy): domain Bacteria; kingdom Pseudomonadati; phylum Pseudomonadota; class Betaproteobacteria; order Burkholderiales; family Burkholderiaceae; genus Burkholderia; species Burkholderia sp. GbtcB21. Next base: position 5,572 of record NZ_JAGXKA010000030.1, on the reverse strand, counting down.
GGAAGTCGGCGCGGGCACGTCGCACGTCCACACGTTCCTGCGTGCGGTCGGCCCCGAGCCGTGGCGCGCCGCATACGTGCAGCCGTCGCGCCGCCCGAAGGACGGCCGCTACGGCGAGAACCCGAACCGCCTGCAGCATTACTACCAGTACCAGGTCGTGCTCAAGCCGGCGCCGGAGAACATCCTCGACCTGTACCTCGGCTCGCTCGAAGCGCTCGGCTTCGACCTGCAGCAGAACGACGTGCGCTTCGTCGAGGACGACTGGGAAAACCCGACGCTCGGCGCGTGGGGCCTCGGTTGGGAAGTGTGGCTGAACGGGATGGAAGTCACGCAGTTCACGTATTTCCAGCAGGTCGGCGGCCTCGACTGCAAACCCGTGCTCGGCGAAATCACGTACGGCCTCGAACGCCTCGCGATGTACCTGCAGAAGGTCGAGAACGTGTACGACCTCGTGTGGACCGAGTGGGAAGAGCACGGCCCGAACGGCCCCGAGCTGCGCCGCCTGTCGTATGGCGACGTCTACCACCAGAACGAGGTCGAGCAGTCGACCTACAACTTCGAGCACGCGAACGTCGACCTGCTGTTCACGTTCTTCAACAGCTACGAAGCGGAAGCGAAGAAGATGATCGACGCGCAGCTCGCGCTGCCCGCGTACGAACTCGTGCTGAAGGCCGGCCACACGTTCAACCTGCTCGATGCGCGCGGTGCGATCTCGGTGACCGAGCGCGCGGCGTACATCGGCCGCATCCGCGCGCTGTCGCGTCTCGTCGCGCAGGCTTATTACGACTCGCGCGAGAAGCTCGGCTTCCCGATGCTCGGCAACCCGCCGGGCGTGCCGGGCCTCACCACCGACGCCCAGGACGCCGCGCAGCCGGCATGGGCGCCGCCGCTCAAGGTCGAACGCAAGATCGACCAAGACTGACGAGACGAGATTTCCTCCAAACATGACGCACAATCATCCCGCTCCCCTGCTCGTCGAACTGCTGACCGAAGAGCTGCCGCCGAAGGCCCTCGCGCGCCTCGGCGACGCATTCGCCGAAGGTCTCGCGCAACGCCTCGCGGCGCGCGACCTCGTCGAAGGCGAACTCGTGTTCGAACGCTACGCCACGCCGCGCCGCCTCGCCGTCGTCGTGCAGAACGTGCGCGCCGTCGCACCTGAAAAACAGGTCCGCGAAAAGGTCCTGCCCGTGTCGGTCGCGCTCGACGCCGAAGGCAAGCCGACGGCCCCGCTCGCGAAGAAGCTCGCGGCGCTCGGCCACCCGAACCTGTCGATCGCCGATCTCGAGCGCGCGCAGGACGGCAAGGCCGAAGCGTTCTTCATCAACTATTCGGCAGCCGGCGCGACGCTCGCCGACGGCCTGCAGGCCGCGCTCGACGAAACGCTCGCGAAGCTGCCGATCCCGAAGGTGATGACGTATCAACGCCCGGACGGCTCCGACGTGCAGTTCGTGCGCCCCGTGCATCGCCTGACGGTGCTGCACGACGATCGCATCGTGCCCGTCACCGCGTTCGGCATCGACGCCGGCGACACCACGCTCGGCCACCGCTTCCTGTCCGACGGCCTCGTCGCGATCCAGCATGCGCGCGCCTACGCCGACACGCTGCGCGACAAGGGCCGCGTGATCGCGCACTTCGCCGATCGCCGCGAAACGATCCGCACGCAACTGAACGAGCACGCGAGCGGCGACACGGTCGTGATGCCCGAATCGCTGCTCGACGAAGTGACGTCGCTGGTCGAATGGCCGGTCGTCTACCCGTGCCGCTTCGAGGACGAATTCCTGCAGGTGCCGCAGGAATGCCTGATCCTCACGATGCAGACGAACCAGAAGTATTTCGCGCTGACCGATATCGGCGGCAAGCTGCGCTCGCGCTTCCTGATCGTGTCGAACATCGAGACGAAGACGCCGGACGAGATCGTCGAAGGCAACGAGCGCGTCGTGCGCCCGCGCCTCGCCGATGCGAAGTTCTTCTTCGAGCAGGACAAGAAGAAGCCGCTCGCCGACCGCGTGCCGCTGCTCGCGAACGTCGTCTATCACAACAAGCTCGGTTCGGCGCTCGCGCGCGTCGAGCGCCTCGAGGCGCTGGCCGGCGAGATCGCACCCGCGATCGGCGCTGACGCCGTGCACGCGAAGCGCGCCGCGCGCCTCGCGAAGGCCGACCTGCTGACCGACATGGTCGGCGAATTCCCGGAACTGCAGGGCACGATGGGCACGTACTACGCGCGCCACGACGGCGAAGCCGACGACGTCGCGCTCGCGTGCGCCGAGCACTACCAGCCGCGCTTCTCCGGCGACGCGCTGCCGACCACGCCCGTATCGACCGCCGTCGCGCTCGCCGACAAGCTCGAGACGATCGTCGGCATCTGGGGCATCGGCCTCGCGCCGACCGGCGAGAAGGATCCGTTCGCGCTGCGCCGCCATGCGCTCGGCGTGCTGCGCCTGCTGCTCGAGAAGCAGTTGCCGCTCGATCTCGTGTCGCTGCTGCGCACGGCCCACGCGCGCTTCGAAGGCGTGCCGGGCGTCGCCGAATCGACCGATGCGATCTTCGCGTTCTTCATGGATCGCCTGCGCGGCCTGCTGCGCGAGCGCGGCTATTCGGCCGGCGAAGTCGACGCGGTGCTGAGCCTGAACCCGACGCGCGTCGACGATCTCGTCGCACGCCTCGACGCGGTGCGCGAATTCACGCTTCTCGTGGAAGCCGAAGCGCTCGCGGCCGCGAACAAGCGGATCTCGAACATCCTGAAGAAGTCGGAAGGCGGCGTGAACGGCGCGGTACAGCCGGCGCTGCTCGTCGAAGCCGCCGAGAAGGCGCTGCACGAACAGCTCGCGGCCGTGACGCCGCACGTGCAGTCGCAGCTCGAGGCGCGTGCGTACACGGGCGCGCTGTCGGCGCTCGCCGCGTTGCGCGCACCGGTCGACACGTTCTTCAACGACGTGATGGTCAACGCGGAAGATCCCGCGCTGCGAGCGAACCGTCTCGCGCTGCTGTCGGCGCTGCACCAGCAGATGAACTGCGTCGCCGACATCTCGAAGCTCGCCGCATAAGGGCCGCACGATGCCGACCAGCCCCACCCGAAAGCTCGTCGTCCTCGACCGGGACGGCGTGATCAACGTCGATTCGGATGCGTTCATCAAGACGCCCGACGAATGGATCGCGCTGCCCGGCAGCCTCGAGGCGATCGCCCGGCTCAACCACGCGGGCTATCGCGTGGTCGTCGCGACCAACCAGTCCGGCATCGGTCGCGGGCTGTTCGACATGGCCGCGCTCAACGAGATGCACCTGAAGATGCATCGCGCGGCGGCCGCGGTCGGCGCGCGCATCGACGCGGTGTTCTTCTGCCCGCATACGGCCGAGGATCACTGCGACTGCCGCAAGCCGAAGCCCGGGATGATGCAGATGATCGCCGAGCGCTTCGAGATCGATCCCGGTCACACGCCGGCCGTCGGCGATTCGCTGCGCGACCTGCAGGCCGGTGTCGCGGTCGGCTTCCAGCCGCACCTCGTGCTGACCGGCAAGGGCAAGAAAACGCTCGCCGCCGGCAATCTGCCGCCCGGCACGAAGGTCCACGACGACCTGCGCGCATTTGCGCTCGATTTCCTTTCACACGAACACGAGTGATGCGGCTGCCGCGCGCATCCTCCCCAACGCCAGACTCACGCCGATGCGCTTCGTCCGCTCCCTGCTGCTGCTGATCTACTTCATCCTGTACACGGTGCCGTATGCCACCGCGTGCTTCATCGCGTTCCCGTTCATGCGCCCCGACGCGCGCTACTGGATGGCGGCCGGCTGGTGCAAGTCGACGCTGTGGGTCGTGCGCTGGCTGAACGGCATCCGCTACCGGATCGAAGGGATGGACAACCTGCCCGACGGCCCGGCCGTGCTGCTGTCGAAGCACCAATCCGCGTGGGAGACGCTCGCGTTTCCGGCGCTGATGCCGAAGCCGCTCTGCTACGTGTTCAAGCGCGAGCTGCTGTACGTGCCGTTCTTCGGCTGGGCGCTCGGGATGCTGCACATGGTCAACATCAACCGCAAGGAAGGCAAGAACGCGTTCAACTCGGTGATCCGCCAGGGCAAGAAGCGCCTGTCGGAAGGCGCATGGATGATCATGTTCCCCGAGGGCACGCGCACGCCGGTCGGCAAGCAGGGCAAGTACAAGACGGGCGGCGCGCGCTTCGCGATCGAAACCGGCACGCCCGTCGTGCCGATCGCGCACAATGCAGGACGGGTGTGGCCGCGCAACTCGTTCATGAAATTCCCGGGCGTCGTCACCGTGTCGATCGGCAAGCCGATCGATTCGACCGGCCTCACGCCCGATGCATTGAACTCGCAGGTCGAAGCATGGATCGAAGCGGAAATGCGCCGTATCGATCCCGATGCGTATCGTCAAGCGGGCAATGCCGGCACGCGCGATGCCGCGCGAGTCTGAATCCCGCGGGTTGCAGCCGTTGCGTACGTCAAAAAGAAGCGAACTGATGAAACAGCGTCCGCGGCCACGGCCAGCCGTCGTGGCTCTCGATCATCGCCAGATGGATCTGCCGCTCTTCGACGGGCCGGCCGCCGCACCGTCGGCGCCCGCTACGCCGCCGGCGCCGCCTGAAGCGGCGCCCGCCGCACCGCTCGATCCGGGCCCGGCCCCCGACCGCTCGCGCGTGCGCACGTTCGCACTCGACAGCCGCGTGCTCGAATACCGCCTGAAGCGCTCGGCGCGCCGCACGATCGGCTTCACGATCGACGGCAGCGGGTTGTCGATCACCGCGCCGCGCTGGGTCACGCTCGCCGACATCGAAGCCGCGATCTCCGAGAAACAACGCTGGATCTTCGCGAAGCTCGCGGAGTGGAAAACGCGCACCGAGCAGCGCGCGCTGCCGCAGATCGACTGGCGCGACGGCGCGCAGCTTCCGTATCTCGGCAAGACGGTGACGATCGCGCTCGGCGCGGGCGCCGTCGGGTTCGACGCCGATGCGCTGCGGCTGTCGTTGCCGCTGCCCGCGCAGGCCGACATGCAGCAGATCAAGGATCGCGTGCAGGGCTGGCTGCAGGGCGAGGCGAAGCGGATCTTCGGCGAACGCCTCGCGGTCTATGCGGAAAAGCTGGGCGTCACGTATTCGATGTACGCGCTGTCGTCGGCCGCGACGCGCTGGGGCAGCTGCTCGAGCGACGGCAAGATCCGCCTGAACTGGCGGTTGATCCATTTTCCGATGTCGATCGTCGACTACGTGGTCGCGCACGAACTGTCGCACCTGCGCGAGATGAACCACAGCCCCGCCTTCTGGCAGACCGTCGAATCGATCTTCCCCGAGTTCCGCGAAGCGCGGCACACGCTCAAGCATCACCCGCCCGAGCTGCTGCCGTCGCTGTAACGCGCGCAGTCTTTCCTCGCGCGCAAATGCAAACGGGCGCTGCGGGTCACCCCGCACCGCCCGTTCGTTCGACCGGCCGCCACATGCATCGCGCGCCGCGGCCTGCTCATCCCGCGCTCAGTGCGCCTTCTTCTGGTTGACGTCCTTATATGAACACCTCCCTGTTGGCAAGGTCGGGTTTTAGTGTGCGAGACATCGAGGTTGCGTTTGCA
>NZ_JAGXKA010000003.1:555158-640341 GCF_019091065.1 Burkholderia sp. GbtcB21 | reverse complement strand
TTGACCAACTGGTCCAGCAGTTCCTTGGGCAACTCAGGCAGCGGCCCGCGGGCCGCTGCCTGACGCGCTACGGTTTGTCTCTTCTTTTTCATCGGCATATCCATGACTTTTATACCTCATGATATGCCCCGCCCACGAAATGACGGATAGGTCCGGCGTAGCCCGTAGCGGCAATGCGCGCCGCGAACAGCAAGGAGTCCGCCATGACTCAGGAGCAGAAGGTAATTCGTGCCAAGGTCGGCATACTTGAGTTGGCCCGGCAACTCGGCAACTGCATCAACCGAAAACCGGCGAGCCCACTAACTTACGAATGGTGTACTCGGCGGGGTAAGGTCAGTCGGACCGACAAAGAACGAAGTCCTCAAACGGCATGCGCTGTCCGTCTCGCCCCAAGGCGTCCGTAGCATCTGGTTGCGCCACGATCTGGAGACCATGCCGAAGCGCCTGAAGGCCTTGGAGGCCAAATCCGCCCAGGAGGGGTTGGTGCTGACCGAGGCACAGCTCGTCGCGCTCGAACGCGCCAAGCACGAGAAGGAAGTGCACGGCGAATTCGAGTCCGAATGTCCGGGCTACTGCGGCGCGCAGGATACGTTCTATGTCGGCAGCCTCAAGGGTGTCGGCCGTGTCTACCAGCAAACTTTCGTCGATACCTACTCGAAGGTTGCGTTCGCCAAGCTCTACGATCGCAAGAAGCCCTTGCCGGCGGCTGACCTACTCAACGATCGCGTTGTCCCGTTCTTCGACGGCTTCGGCATTCCACTGCTGCGCGTGCTGACAGACCGCGGCACCGAATATTGCGGCAACCCCGAGCATCACGAATACGAGCTGTATCTGGCCTTGGAGGACATCGACCATACCCGCACAAAGGCCAAGTCGCCGCAAACCAACGGGATCGTCGAACGGCTGCACAAGACCATGCTCAACGAGTTCTATCGCATCGTCTTCCGCAAGAAGATCTACGACTCGATCGCCACCTTGCAGACAGACCTTGATGCGTGGCTCGACCAGTACAACAATGAACGAGAGCATCAGGGGCGCTGGTGTTATGGCAAGACGCCGATGCGTACTCTCCTCGATTCGCTCGAACTCGCCAAGGAGAAACTCATCCCCCATTGATGACTCGTTCTTTGTCGGTCCGACTACCTGTCAGATCGAGTCCCGGCTAATACATTTGATGTTCCTCGGTGCTCGCACCGTCTCTGAGTCCAGTCGATCGAAGCGACTGCCGTGGACCAGGGATATATCACCCTGGCGGTCAGTCAATTCGTACAAAGCGGGCTATCCATCAGCGGCATTATTTCGGAGGCAGCCTTCTCCTTCTCGTTGCAAGCTTGTAGCCTTCCGGCAAAGGCTTAAAACTATCTCCATCCTGAGGCCACCGTGTAGCTCGACTCTGGAAAGCCCGCAACCCATCTATGTCCAATGTCGCCGCGACCACAAAATCATTATCGCCACCTCTAACCCTAGCGATATCTCTTAAAAACGACTCTTTCGACGGCGACCTAACTCTACTATCCCCATACAAACGATTATTCACAAGTATGGTATATGCATGCACATCTAACGCGGAAGACTCAACAAGAGCCGAAAAGGTGTCCAAATCTTGATTCCAGCTAAGCACCATCAACGCATCCACCTCCCCCTGGAACTTAATTCTTGCTTTACTATTTTGCAACTCTGAGCACACCATCACACCGAAATTCACTTTATTGTGAATATAAATCGGCTTCCTCTTACTACGCCCAGACGTCATACAAACCCACTTCTTCCCATACCTAGACGCCAATTCCTTATCTTCCCCAACCGCAGGCTCTAGTTTCGGCTGCCAAATCCTTACATTAGCATTATAGCCGAGGCGATCGTCCACCAAGACTAAACAAGCTTCACTAATGATTCCATCACTTCCGACGTGGCGATACTCCGTCCCCGCAATCAAACTAATCCCGGCAGCAGAAAGTCTAGCCGATATGCTATTCACCCAACGGAGCGGAATAGACAACTCAGGAAAAACAATATAGTCCGGCCTCGGATTCAATTTAATCGCCTGATTTACCAAATTCGATATTCTCTGATAGCGATCACGAGACAAATTTGACTTATTCGACACCATTGCAGCCCAGTCCGAATTATCTGTTTTCAAATTCGTAAGCGCAACAGTAACCTTCTTCCTCACACCAGTCCCAATTTTTATGTATTTATATTTCCTAAGGAATTTCGCCTGATCATCATTATCCTGCTCAGCAGCAGCCAATGTTGGCTTGATCCACACACCACGCAAAGCTTGCGTATAAAGGGCCCAGATAACAGACGGGCGATGTCTGCAAGATTTTCCATCCCTTCTACGCAATCCCACGCACTCCGGCGCCAGCTCTGAAATTTCAGCAGGAGTTAACGGTCGCGTCGGAAAAATGTATGGAAGATAGCTTTCATTTTTCCTTTTTTCCGCCACCACACTCGCAAGTCGACTATCTTTAGTTGATTTTATAAAATCCTTAAGAATATCAACATCAATTAATCCAGATTGTCGAATTTTATCGAGAACACGCACATCCTTCTTAACACCGAGCTTGTTAACAAGCTTCCCCGCAGAAGCACCCCGCAATATTTCCTTATACGGAATCTTCGCAAGATCAGCCAATGCAACAAGTGGAGCCTTTGCATTAAAATCGCCTGAATCAAATTCGAATTTTAACCAATCCCCAATTTCAACAAGACTTCCGAATATCCCATCTAAAAACAACTTGGCCAATCGTCGTTCCCGCGGAGAACGCGTACCCAAAAACAAACGACTAGGATCATAATACCGAGCCGCAGCATCAACAAATAACCAAGCGAGCGTCCCCTTAACCGATCGCCACAAATCGCACCCCGCCTTCACCTCCATTCCATTAATAATAATTGGAGCGCCATTCGGCGCAGCCCCCTCCAGCTTGTCTAACGAATCATATGCATGAAGTACGATCTTTTCGGCCTGCTGCCACTCATTCATGCTTATCGCAAATCCCAAAAGCCTCGGCAAATACGAAAAATGCGTGAACAGCGTATCCGGGCGAAGAACATGATTATGGCCAAACTGATAAAACTCGTCGCGTTGCTCTTTCCACTCTTGAGCCGGCAAATCTCGCGCCAACGTTTCAACATACCTCAATTGCATCGACCAACTTAACCGGTGAATGGTTAAACCGTCGGCCCGACGAAGAGTATCTGCACTCTCTCCAACCGTTCCTGCTGCCGATAGAACTCGCGCTGCAGTAGAATCGTCCAGTTGATCCGGAGATGGCATTAAACGACTTTCACTAGAAAGTTGACGAATTTCCTTTTCAATGCTATCAAGCAAATCAATTCCAGCCCTACCATGGAGAAGGAATAATTTCTGCTTGTTCGACTGCAGCTTAATTACACTACCCCCTTGCACCCCTTTTCCCTGCTGAATCTCCCATACCTGCCCCCCGTTCTTACCAGCCTTAAAAATGACATCCTTGCCCATACGATCTTGCAAATAACGCATGAAATCCTGGCTGTTATTTACTACCCCCGTATCGCGGAGCACCAGGAACATATCATCAACATAACGCCCGTAATGAATAGGTGCAATTTTCTCTCTAACCAACGAATCCCATCGATGTAAAATCACATTCGAAATCACTCGACTAGCAGTTAGCCCAATTGCCAATCCGCCCTGAATACCCCCTTTCCCTTCGATAATATTTTTCGAGAATAGACTTGCCTTTTTCGCCCATTTTGACAAAAATCTCGCCAATTGCGCCGTAAACTCCCGCTCTTCCGTCGAGAGATTCACCGAAAGCTCCGCCTGCAATTCCGGCAAAGTTATTGCCATTGGATCTATGAAATGATAATAACTCTTCAAGTCCAGCGATACAGCAATTACGTCCCGATTCTTCTCCAACTCCCCTCGAATCGCACCCAGTCCATCACTACGCCATTTCTGATATGGTTGGAAATATGGCGCGAAAGATCCTATAGCACTAACATGGAATTCCCTCACCTCCGAGCCATCAAGTAGCTCATCGTTACGTATTCGCCTCAGACGAGCGCCATAACACCCATCACTTAGTCCGGCGTCGAATTTGTGACCAATAGCATTGATCCACAAAGCCGATATAATATGACTCTCAACTGGAAAATCACCAATCACCCTAAACTCTGGAACAACATCACATTTCTTGAATAAATTATCCACCGCACGATCGGGACTTGAAAAATGGACATGCCCGTTAACATCGACACCATCCTTCGGCTTGCTCGATAATTTTTTTGGCAGTATTCTAAAATCCCCGAGGAAATCCTTGTTTTTATCAAATCCATTATTATCCAAAAGAGATTTCTGAAGTTTGGCGAGATTCTCAAGAAGATCCTGCTCGTACTCAGCAAATTTTATAGCTGCAGGGAATGTATTTTCGAAAAAACAATCCGCCTTTGCTTTTCGATAAGCGACAACCAGATCCTCCAGCGCCACCGCTTTCCAGCCATCGAACTTTGCCTGATACCCCATCACTAGATCCCTTATACTTATTAGATACCCCGAGAAATACGACAAGAATCATATATCTCATCGCCACTTGAATATTACCGCCCACCACATCCCGCCACCATCATGGCACCCCATATCATCACATTATTTATCTCGCCACATTTCTTTCAGGTGATCGCATGACCTTAAATTCGAAATCAAGAAAACGCGGCCAATACATCTCCACCCCTCTTCAAACACTGCAAATCGAATTTACAAAAAAATCAAACACCCATCAATGGAATATAGCATCACCCATGACTTCCAATTCCGATGAAATCCTCGAGTAATTCCGGTTATCCGGAAAATACATTACAAAAACAACCTTACCGCTTTTCTTCGGGGACTTGAGCTATTTTACAGGCAAGAATATTCGGAATCGTCACATCCATCCAGAGAACATAAACCCGCTCCCCCTGCCTAACCGCTACCGCCAACGTATTCGGCCCCTCCGGCACCCCATCCTGGCTTTTACCCAGCAGCAATGCATTCACCTCCGCGTCAGCCGGCTTTCGCTTGACTGGCAACTCGGCAAATCGAAACGCCGCAGCGTCATCACCAAACACGTCCGTATAAAAAGTCTCGTTATCGAAGATAACGGCAACCTCATCCGTCGACTTGAGCCCTGCATCCGCCGTCGCCACCCAAGCCTTCAAAAGTGGAACAATCGTCACAAAAAGACTCACCTTCCCGTCATCCGACTTGAGGAACAACCCATCCGGCCCCGGCGTCATCCCGTCGTCAACGATAGCACTCTGAACGTTGGTCCCAAGTTTCCCGGAAAACCCATTCGCCTTGACCGTCCCCACAGCTTTACCAGCTTAGCATTCGACTCGGCGGTATATTTCTTGTCCAAATCCGCCCGATCTTCCATCGAAGCCGCATTCACTGCCTCGGCAGCTTTCTTCCGATCCGCGAGATAAGAATCGGTCGGCGACGTAACGACCTTTGCCCCGACAACAGCGGTCAAAGCCAGGAGCACAACCACCCCCACCCCGACTTTCAGTTTGGAAATGCTTTTCATTCTTATATGACGTCCCCAAAAACCAGGCCCGAATGCAAAACGGCTGCCTTGACCCCACGGCAGCCGTCCCTCAGAAACGCCTCGTTCTAAAACGCCAAACAGACTTTATTCATCCACCTTGAAAGCCGACACCAGCTTGGTCAATTCAGCCGCCTGCTGCTTCAAACTCTCAGCCGCCGTCGCACTTTCTTCCACCAAAGCCGCATTCTGCTGCGTCATCTGATCCAAAGACTGCACCGCATCCCCAATCTGGTCGATCCCAGCACTCTGCTCCAGGCTCGCCTCTGCAATCTCGCTCATCATCGCGCTCACGCCCTGCACCTGCGAGACAACATCACTCATCACCTTCCCAGCCTCACTAACCAACCGCGACCCGGTATTCACCGTCCCCGCGCTATGTTCGATCAGCACCTTGATCTCCTTCGCCGCCTGCGCACTACGCTGCGCCAGATTCCGCACTTCCGAAGCCACGACAGCAAACCCACGCCCCTGCTCCCCCGCCCGCGCCGCCTCCACAGCCGCATTCAACGCAAGAATATTCGTCTGGAACGAAATACTGTCGATCATCACGATGATCTCGGAGATCCGCTGCGACGCGTCGCTGATCTGCTCCATCGTGCTAACGACCTCACCCACCACCTGCCCGCCACGCGCCGCCGTATCCGACGCGCCATTAATCATCTTCGCCGCCGTCGTCGCCGTCTCGGTGTTGTTCCGCACCACGGCCGTGATCTCTTCCATCGACGAAGCCGTCCGCTCCAGATTGCTCGACTGCCCTTCGGTGCGTTCGCTCAAATCCGCATTCCCCGAAGCAATCTGCGCCGACCCGGTCGCAATCGACGCCGAAGCCGCCCGAATCCGGTGAACCAGCGTCGACAACGACGACACGAACCGATTGAACGCATCCGACAACTGTCCGATCTCGTCCTGGCTCTCGACCGTCATCCGGCGCGTCAGATCACCCTGGCCGCTGGCGATCTCCGAAAGCAGCGTCGCCGCACGCCGAATCGGCGCGGCTATCGCACGCCCGACCAGCCAGATCACGATCAGCGCAACCCCAAGCCCCACCACCGCCGCAACCAGCGCGGCACTACGAATCGCACGCGTCACCGGCCCAAGCAGTTCCGCCTGCGGCACCTCGACGACGACATACGCATTCAGCTCCGGAATGAACGACGTCGCGATAAAACGCGCGCCGCCGTCGCCGTTGTAGCTCAGGTACGCATACGGCTTGCCGGCCAGCAGCGTCGACGAAGCATCGTCAGGCAGCCCATGCTGGTCTTTCAGGAAATGCTTGCCGTCGATCAGTGACGTATCGCGATGCATCATGATCGCGCCGTCCGGACGCACGAGATACGCGAACCCGGTCTCGCCGATCCGGTATGCCGAGATGCCCTTCGCGAGCGCATCGACGGACAGGCTCATGCTCGCTGCGCCGATCGGCACGCCGTCGAGTTCGACGCGGCTGTTGATGAACATCATGTAGCCGCCGACGGTCACCTCGCGATCCATGTTCACGTCGAACGCCTTGCCGGACGACAGGAAGCTGGTCAGCCACTGATCCTTGTCGGTGACCTTCCGCTGCAGGCCGGCTTCGTTGTAGTAATTGCCGCTCTTCACCGACACCCACTGCACGGACGCGGCCTTCTGCTCGTCCTTCACGTTCTTCGCGAGCTGGATCCAGTTGCGCGTGCCGGCGTCGGGTTCGCCTTCGGCTTCCCATTGCAGCAGGAACGCATCGCGCGCGAGAATGCGCGACGCGGCAATCGGCCCGGCCATCTGCCGCTGCACGTCGGCGCGAATGCCGTTCACAGCGGTCGGCAACTCTTCGCGGACGACGCGATCGCTCACTGCGTTGCCGATCAGGCGAATGCTCAGCCCGCTCGAAATCGCGACGAACACGAGCAGGCAACTCGTCATGCTGAGAATCAGCTTGTTCTGAATGGAAAGCTTGCGCCAGAAATGCATGGGGAACCCTCGATAACCGCTCGGTCTGAGCCAGTTTGAGTTATCGGCATGCAAGCACAGAAGCGCATCGCTGATTTCAGATATCGATCATGCGGGATTCGTTATGTCGTTGACAGGCGCGCATATGCGGTCGCCTATACGCGCAGGATCAGCGCAAATCAATACGCAACGAAGATCGTCACGCGCCGATTCCGCGCTCGCGCAGCGGCATCGTCACCCGCCACGAGCGGCTGCGTATCGGCCCGCCCGATCGCCGCGAGCCGATGCGGCGCCACGCCGCGCTCGGTCAGGTAGCGCACGACGCTCCCCGCGCGCGCCGACGAAAGCTCCCAGTTCGATTCGTATTTCGCGTTCGCAATCGGCACGTTATCCGTATGCCCTTCGACGAGAATGTCGCCTGTCGCGTGCTCGCCCAGTGCCTGCGCGATCTGGTTCAGCACGGGCGACGAACCGGGCAGCAAGCGCGCATCGCCGACGTTGAACAGGATCTTCGCGTCGATGCCGATCTCGACGCCATGCGGCGCCTTCACCAGCGAAATCCGCCCGTTCTTCTTCAACGTATCGAGCAACGCGAGCCAGGCCGGCGCGCGTTCGGGTGTTACGACATTGGCCGTACTCGCAGCGCCGCCGGCATGTCGCGCAAGCGTCTGGTATCGCGCGTCGAGCGCGTTGTATTTCGCGAGCTGGAGCACGTACAGCGCGAGAAACAGCACCATCAGCGTCGTGATGAGATCCGCGTACGAAATCAGCCAGCGCCCGGACTGCGTGCCTTCGAGTTCGTGGTCATCGCGATCGGCGGCGGTCGCGCCGTCAGTTCGGGCTGTCATACCGAAGATCCCTGTTTGTCGTACCGCATACGCAGCACATCACGCAAGCGACTCGGCCGCACGCCCGCGCACATCGCCGGTCAGCCGCGTTTCGATCGTATGCGGCGATTCCTTGCGCGAGATCGCGAGCAAACCGTCGAGATACAGCTTGCGAAACCGCAGTTCGCTGTCGATCTGCGCGCGCAGCTTGCCGTAAAGCGGCAGAAACACGAGGTTCGCAAACGCCAGCCCGTAAAGCGTCGCGATGAACGCGACCGCGATGCCCGGCCCGAGCTGCGCCGGTTCGAGGATATGGCTCGTCACCTGCACGAGCCCGAGCACCGATCCGAGAATGCCGAACGTCGGTGCATAACCGCCCGCCTGCTGCCACACGCGCACGGCGGCCAGGCGGCTGCGCTCGTATGCGTCGAGTTCGCGCTGCAATGCATCCTCGAGCACGGCGGTCGACACGCCGTTCGCCAGCAGTTCAAGCCCGCGGCGCGCGAACGGATGGATGCCGCTCACGTCCATCGATTCGAACGCAAGCAGCCCGTCGAGCTTCGCGCGGTCGCCCCATTCGAGCAGGTCGGACAGGTGCTTGCGATCGACCTCTCTCGCGCGCACGAACGCAAGCCGCAACTGCTTCACCGCGTCGAAGAAGCGTGCCCAGGTGTTCTGGATCATCACCGCGCCGAGCGTGCCGCCGAGCACGATGACGAGCGCCTCGAACTGGAACAGCATCGAAAAATGCCCGCCTTCCAGCGCGAACCCGAACACGATCGCCGCGCCGCCCAGCACCACACCGGCCAAGGTCAACAGATCCATACGCCTCCCCGTGTCACGCATCCGACGCCACGGACGCCGCGCCCGTCGCCGGCGCCTTGGCCGCGCGCACGGCATCCAGCACGCGCTGCTCGATATCCTCGATCTCGATCGGATCGAGCTTGAGCTCGCGGCGCATCACCCACGACACCTCGTTGCGCCGCGCCTCGGTCATCACGGAAAACAGCTTGTCGGCCACCGCGCGATCGTCGAGGTTCGCGATCAGCTTCGCGAGATCGTACGTATCGAACGCGCTGATCACGTCGAACAGCGTGCGCTGGTCGACCCACACGAGATCCTCCAGCGAACGCACGTCGCCACCGCGACGCCCGTTGCGCCGCGAGAAATACGCGACGCCCTTTTGCTCGACGTAACTGAGTACCTTCGATTTGCGGAACGCGAACACTTCGTCGGCAATCTCGCCGTTCGACAGCTTGTTGAGCAACAGCGTCTTCTCGACGCCGATCAGCGATTCGAGATCGGCCAGTTCGATGAGCTCGAGTTCGCTGTTGATCGACAAGTCGAGATCGTGGTCGGCAACCTGCTGCGCGCGGTCGATCACGCGTGCGGCGTCGAATGTGACGACCTGGCGCGCATCGGATGAAGCCGCATAGTCGGCTGCGCCGCCGACATGGTCGGCCTGCGCGGCTTCGATCGTGACGAGATTGAGCTTCTCCATGCGTCGCAGCATCGCGAGCACGTGCGGCCGCGAGTGGCCGGCAATCGCGCGGCATTTGCGGATCATTTCGGCGAGCGGCACCGAGGTTTCGGTCGCATGGGCCTGCATCGGCCGGCGCGCCCAACCGTCGCCGGATTCGCGTGCATCGGCGCCGGCCATCAGCGACAGCACATGGGCATACGACAGCACGCCGGGCATGAAGTCCGCATGCGTGTAGGTCGCGAGCTGGTCGTCCTTGCGCTTCACGCGCCGGATCATCGTTCGCACGATATGGCGCAGCAGCGCCGACACGCGCTCGATTTCTTCATCGAGCATGCCGGCCGGCACGACCGTGAGCTGACAGAACGAAAGCGCCTTCGCGGTATGGGCGCGCGGCTCGGCGGCGAGCAGCGCCGATTCGCCGAAGAACTCGCCGCGGCCGAGCGTCGCGACGATGACGCGCTTGTCGTCGCACCGCGTGGACAGCTCGACCTTGCCGTCGGTGATCAGAAAGATCACGGGCTCGCCCGCGAAGCCCTCCGAATAAATGATTTCTCCGGGCGCCGCTGTACGCGTCCACGATTGCTGACGATTCACGTCGATTCCCCTGCTGCGCTGGTTGTTGCAGACTGCGCGCCGCACGTCGAAAGCATGCGTGTCGCGAGTCGTCCCCGTGACTCGTTTACGTCATCGGGCTCAACATCCTTTAGGGAATTCGCACTCGGTTTAACCCGAAATCAAGGTAAAACGTTTGCGCATTGCGCAGCAGCATAGAGAACCCCATTTCGATGCTTGCGCGTGTAGTGCAATTGAAAGCACGCCGCGATCGCGCGCATCAAAACTCCATGTCGAGTTCGTCGATGTCTTCCTGCTCCGCCTTCGCCGCGTCGATCCACTCGGCGACGAACGGATGCGCGAGCACGCGCATGCAGTATTCGGCGATTTCCGGCTCCAGCTTCACGTCGTAGGTCAGGAAGCGCGTGACGACCGGCGCATACATCGCGTCGGCGACACCGATCTCCGCGCCGAACAGCCAGGGCCCGCCATACGCGGCCAGGCACTCGTGCCAGATCGTCACGATCCGCTGGATGTCGTGCTGCGCGCGCGACCAGATCCGGAAGCCGGGGAAATGCGCGCGCAGGTTCATCGGCAGCGCGGAGCGCAGCGCGCTGAAACCGGAATGCATCTCGCCGCAGATCGACCGGCAATGCGCGCGCGCACGCCGGCCTTCAGGCAGCAGCCGCGCCTGCGGCCGGATTTCGTTCAGGTATTCGGCGATCGCGAGCGTATCCCACACCTTGTTGCCGTCGTGCGTCAGGCATGGCACGAGAATCGACGGCGACAGCAGCAGCAGCTCCGCGCGCGACGCGGCATCGATCGGCACGCTGACGGTGTCGAACGCCAGGCCGCTGAGCTTCGCGAGCAGCCAGCCGCGCATCGACCACGACGAGTAATTGCGGCTGCTGATGGTCAGCGTCGTCTGTCCGGTTGATTCCATGTCGCTCCCCTGCTGAAAGCCGTTCGTGCCCCTGCACCGAAAGCGGACACCGTACCCGTCACCCGCACCATGCGCGTGCGGCGCATTCGCAGAACTGGCGCAGCGCCGCACCGTCTCGCGGCACGCGCCGCTCGCGACGACCGGCGCGGCAACGCATCGCGTTCGGCTGACGGTCGTGGCGTGCCGCCCAAGCCGCCACGCTCCCTGACCGCGTGCAACCTGCGTGCCAGCCGCATGCTGGCACACGGCTTGCCTTGTTCAATACAACGCAGCGCAACGAGCGACGGCCATGAACCTGTTTGCCTATCCGTTTTACCAATGGTCTGCCGAATGCCTGCGCCCGGCGCGCGCATGGGCCGCGACCACGCGCGCGACGATGTCGCTGTGGCCCCCATCCACGTCAACGCCGACGGGTCGCATGGTCGACGCGCTGTGCGAGCTGCTCGAATGCTGCGCGTTCTCGCATCGGCGTCCGCCGTTCGGGATCGCGTCGATCGTCGTCGACGGAGAAACGGTGCCGATCGTCGAGGAGGCTGCCGCGGCCACGCCGTTCGGCACGCTGCTGCATTTCCGCAAGGCGCTGCCGGTCGCGCGCCAGCCGCGCGTGCTGATCGTCGCGCCGATGTCCGGGCATTTCGCGACGCTGCTGCGCGGCACGGTGAACACGATGCTGGCCGACCACGACGTGTACATCACCGACTGGCACAACCCGCGCGACATCCCGCTGACGGCCGGGCGCTTCGGTTTCGACGAATACGTCGAGCATGTGATCGACTTCATCCGCCAGATCGGCCCGGACACGCATGTGCTCGCGATCTGCCAGCCGACCGTCGCCGCGCTCGCGGCGGTCGCGCTGATGGCCGCCGGCGGCGATCCGGCGCAGCCCGCGAGCCTGACGCTGATGGCGGGCCCGATCGACTGCCGCGTGAATCCGACGAAGGTCAACGCGCTCGCCACGAGCCAGACGATCGAATGGTTCGCGAAGAACCTGATCAGCGTGGTGCCGGCCGGCTTCGTCGGTGCGCAGCGGTGCGTGTATCCGGGCTTCGTGCAGGTCGGCGCGTTCATGTCGATGAACCCCGACCGGCATGCGGCGTCGTTTGCCGATATGTATTACCAGCGCGCGAAAGGCGATCCCGCGAAAGCCGACACGCTGCGGCATTTCTACGACGAATACTTCGCGACGGCCGACCTCACCGCGGAGTTCTATCTGGAAACGGTCGAGAAGGTGTTCCAGCAATACGCGCTCGCGCGCGGCGAACTGACGGTGGGCGACAGGCTCGTCGAACCGGCGGCGATTCACCGCACCGCGCTGCTGACGATCGAAGGCGAGAAGGACGATATCTGCGCAGTGGGCCAGACGGTGGCCGCGCAGGAGCTGTGTTCGGGATTGCCGCCGTATCTGAAGACGCACCACGTGCAGACGGGTGCAGGCCACTATGGCGTGTTCAACGGCAGCCGCTGGGAAACGCAGATCTATCCGATCGTGCGCGCGACGATCCACGACAACGAACCGTACGATCGCACCGCGGACGCGGAAGGCAATGCGAACGGCACGCACTACGTCACGCTGCGCGCGCTGCTCGATGCGCGTGCAACCGAACACGATGCGGGGACCGTCGAACCCTCATCGCATCACGCCCACTGAATCCGGGCAACGACGCAACGACCGGCATCGCAAATGAATCGCCCCGCCGGGATGGCGGGGCGTGATTTCCAGCAGCCTTCAGGCGACGCGCGAGCGAATGAACTCGCGCCCGGCTTGCGTTACGAACAGGCCTTGCCGTGCGACGCATGGAAGCCCTTGGCCTTCGCATCCGCTTCCGACATGTAGCTGCCGTGCTTCGTCTTGCCGTAGTACTTGTCGGTCGAGCAGTGATAGACCTTCGTGCTGTCGTTGGCCCACACCTTGCCCGCGCCGCCGCCCGGCGCAGCTGCGGCGGTCGTCGCGGGGGCGCTCTTCGCGGGCGCGGCACCGGATGCAGCGGCAGCGGACGCCGCCGTTGCCGGCGCCGTCGCGGCCGGCGCGCTGGCTGCTGCCGCCGAAGATGCGCCGTACCAGGTCTTCACGCCCTTATGGCCCGCACATGCGCCCTTCTTCGATGCGCCCGAGTAGAACGAACCGTCCTTGCACAGACCGGTCGTGCCGGCCGGCGCGCTGGCCGGAACCTGCGCGAACGCACCGATCGACACACCCATGCCGGCGACGAGCGCGGCGATCAACATCGTCTTTTTCATATTCCTCTCCTGATTTGCCTGAATGATCAATGCGTCCCGGGCGTACCCGAGGAAAATCCCGTTACCGCACCCAGCGGCACATGCGATGGTGGTGATGGTCGTAGTGGCACACACGGTGCGAGTGGGCTTCGGCAAGCGCCGGAGCGAGAATGGCGCATGCCACTGCGGTGGCCGTCAGGATCTTCGCGATGCGCTTCATGGATTTCTCCCGGGTAGGTCAGCCGGTGATCCGGCTGGTACCTCCTTAACGCCGGCCGTCGACAGGCCGTGCACCGCGCAGCCCGCAATTGACGATCTTTGACACCACGTAACAATCCGTCACGCGAAGCTGACGAATATCTTTCCTTTCTTTCCGGATCTTCAGCTTCGCAACCCTTCGGAATTCGAATGAATGGATCGATAGGGAAAGCAGGTCGCGGGTATCAGCAGAGCACGCGGAGGATTCCGGGACGCATCAACGAAAAACCGCCCGAAGGCGGTCTGTCGCAAACGTGCGCACGATGCGCGTCGGTCGGCACATTCGCACCTCGGGAAACCGGACAGCTACGCACCTGTCTCGCCCCACGGCGTCGGCGGTGGCACGGCGCAAGGCCCTTCAACATCGATCGACTTGAAATCGGCGGGCCCGACGATCTCCAGATACTCCATGTCCGGCGAGTAGTCGAACAGGTAGTGGACGATCCCCGGCGCCTGATGCACGCAGTCGCCGGCGGACACCAGCGTTTCCTGCTCGCCGTACATGAAGCGCGCCCAACCCTTCAGCATGTACACGATATGGAACTCGGCCTCGTGACGGTGCCAGCCGGTGCCCGCCGTCGGTGCATGATTCGCCCTGACGAGTTGCGCGACGACCTTGCCGTTCGTCGCGGCCGCGATGCCGAGATCGCGATACAGGAAGAAGTCGCGCAGGCCTTCGCCTTGATACGCGGTGTCCTGCGGCTTCACGTGGGAAAAATGGGTGGTTGTCGGTGTGCTCATCGTGGTGCTCCTTCATTGAAAGGATCAAGCCTGACAAGCACTTAGCGTTCCAGTTTGCGACGGCGCGAAGCCGTGCAGGTTACCGCTCGTGCGTGTCGCGCAGCGGCCTTTGACGGATGCGCTCGCGCAACTGTAAGCGTACTTCAATCTCCGCATCGCCCGGGACGCCATTGCGGCTTCACGGGCGATGCGCAACGCTGCCTGCTTACTTCAACCGCCCCGACAAAAACTGCCCGAGCCGTTCGCTCTTCGGATTCACGAGAATCTCCTGCGGATTCCCTTCCTCCTCGATCTTCCCCTGATGCAGGAAGATCACGTGATTCGACACGTTGCGCGCGAAACCCATCTCGTGCGTGACGACGACCATCGTGCGGCCCTCCTCGGCGAGCTTCTGCATCACCTTCAGCACTTCGCCCACCAGCTCCGGGTCGAGCGCCGACGTCGGCTCGTCGAACAGCATCACTTCCGGCTCCATCGCCAGTGCGCGCGCGATCGCAACACGCTGCTGCTGGCCGCCCGACAGGTGCGACGGATACATGCCCTCGACGCGCGGCGCGAGGCCGACCTTCTCCAGGTACTGGCGCGCCCGCGCGATGGCCTCGTCCTTGCCGATCCCGAGCACGGCCATCGGCGCCTCGATCACGTTCTCGAGCACCGTCATGTGCGCCCACAGGTTGAAGTGCTGGAACACCATCGCGAGCTTCGTGCGCATCCGCTGAAGCTGCTTCTGGTCGGCCACGCGCAGCGCCCCGTTGCGATCGCGCGTGGTCTGGATCGGCTCGCTGCCGATCGTGATCTGCCCCGAGCACGGCTGCTCGAGGAAGTTGATGCAGCGCAGGAACGTGCTCTTGCCGGAGCCGCTCGAGCCGATGATGCTGATCACGTCGCCGGCCTTCGCCTTCATCGACACGCCCTTCAACACCTCGTTGTCGCCGAATTTCTTGTGCAGGTTATCGACTGTGAGCTTGTACATGCTTGGTCCTTCGTTGCGAATGCATTAATGGCCGCGCGGCGAGAGGTACGCGAGCCAGCGCGTCTCGAGCTTGCGGAACGCCCAGATGAGTGCGAACACGACGGCGGCGTACAGCACAGCTGCGATGCCGTAAGCCTGGAACGACATGTACGTCGCCGAGTTGACGTCGCGCGTGACCTTCAGGATGTCGGGCACGGTCGCGGTGAACGCGAGCGTGGTCGCGTGCAGCATCAGGATCACCTCGTTGCTGTAGCTCGGCAGCGAGCGGCGCAGCGCGGAAGGCAGGATGATCCGCGTATAGAGCTTGAAGCGCGACATCCCGTAGGCCTGCCCGGCCTCGATCTCGCCGGCCGACGTCGCCTTGATCGCGCCCGCGAAGATCTCCGTCGCATACGCGCATTCGTTCAGCACGAACGCGAGCAGCGTGCAGTTCATCGCGTTGCGGAAGAACGTATCGAGCAGCACGTGATCGTGCACGACCTGCAGGCTGTAGATGCCCGTGTAGCACATCAGCAGCTGCACGTAGAGCGGCGTGCCGCGAAACACGTACGTATAGAGCCACACGGGGCCCGAGATCCAGCGGTTCGACGATGCGCGCGCGATCGCGAGCGGCACGGCGAGCGCGAAACCGAGCGCGATCGACACGACCAGCAGCCACAGCGTGATCGCGAGGCCGCTGAAGCGGTAGCCGTCGGTATACAGATAGCTTTGCCAGTATTGGCCGATGAGTTCGATCACAGTGCGAGCCTCCGGACGCCGACGGAATAACGCTTCTCGAGGTGATGCAGCACGACGTTGGACACCGTCGTGATCGCGAGGTAGATCGCGCCCGCGGCCAGCGTGAAGAAGAAGAAATCGAGCGTGCTCTTGCCCGCGTCCTGCGACGCCTTGACCACGTCGGCGAGGCCGATGATCGACACGAGCGCGGTGGCTTTCACGAGCACCTGCCAGTTGTTGCCGATGCCGGGCAGCGCGAAGCGCATCATCTGCGGGAACAGGATGCGATGAAACACGCGCCAGCCGCCCATCCCGTACGCGAAGCCGGCTTCGAGCTGGCCGCGCGGCACCGCGAGGAACGCGCCGCGGAACGTCTCGGTGAAATATGCGCCGTAGATGAAGCCGAGCGTCACGACGCCGGCCGCGAACGGGTCGATGTCGATCTGGTCCCAGCCGATCAGGTCGGTCGCGTTGTTCAGCAGGATCTGGATCCCGTAGAACAGCAGCAGCATCAGCACGAGGTCCGGCACCGCGCGGATCAGCGTCGTATAGAAAGTGCCGATCGACTTGAGCACGCGGTTGGTCGACAGTTTCGCGCCCGCGCCGGCAAGCCCCAGCACGAGCGACGCGGCAAGCGACAGCACCGCGAGCTTCACGGTCTCGACCGTGCCGGCCCACAGCAGCGGGCCAAATCCTTGGAAGATCATATAAGGGGTCCAGAACGATGTGGCTGGATTTTCAATAGCCATTAACCGCGCATCAAACGATATCTACGCACTACCTGATGCAACCTGCTCATCAAGCCCGACGCATCCCGTGACGCGGGCGGCGCCCGGCAACAGACGCGGCGCGCACCGCAGCCGATGCGCGCCGCATGGACGGTCAGCCGCCGTAGACGTCGAACGCGAAGTACTTCTTCTCGAGCTTCTTGTACGTGCCGTCCTTGATGATGTCGGCGATCGCGTGGTCGATCTTCGCCTTCAGGTCGGCGTCGTCCTTGCGCAGGCCGATGCCCGCGCCGTTGCCGAGCGTCTTCGGATCGTCGATGTCGCCGCCGGCGAACTGGAAGTTCGCGCCGCGCGGCGTCTTCAGGAAACCGATGTCGGCCTGCACCGCGTCCTGCAGCGCCGCGTCGAGGCGGCCGGACATCAGGTCCTGGTACACGCCGTCCTGGTTCTGGTAAGGCACGACCTGCACGCCCTTCGGCGCCCAGTAGGCCTTCGCGTAGGTTTCCTGAATGGTTCCCTGCTCGACGCCGACCGACTTGCCCTTCAGCGATTCGGCCGTCGGCTGCAGGTTCGCGCCTTTCTTCGCGACGAGGCGCGTCGGCGTGTTGAACAGCTTGTCGGAGAACGCGATCTGCTCGGCGCGCGCCGGCGTCATCGACATCGACGACAGCACGCCGTCGAACTTCTTCGCCTTCAGCGCCGGAATCATCCCGTCGAAGTCGTTCTCGATCCACACGCATTTCGCCTTCAGGCGGGCGCAGATCTCGTTGCCGAGATCGACGTCGAAGCCGACCACCTTGCCGCTTGCGTCCTTCGATTCGAACGGCGGATAGCTGGCGTCGACGCCGAACCGGATCGTCGACCAATCCTTGGCGTGGGCACCGACCGCGATGCAGGCAAGGGCAATACTGAGCGCGAGTTTCTTCATGGAATTCCTGTCAGAGGCGAACTGGGCCGGGGTCACGTCGGGCGGCCCGCACCGGCGCTGCCGGCACGGCGACTCCGCCGCGAACCCTTCCAACCCGGAAATCGCGCTGCCTAGCGACGCTCCAAGTTGTACATACAACTTTGCCTTTTCAGAGGCGTCGCCAGCAATCCGTGTTTATCTCTAATTGTCGGATCATTAGGGTCGCCGGCCGAGATTTTCCTTAAATTTCAATTAACTATGGATTACACGACACTGAATCCCGGCTTTCTCGATGCGTAAGGGAGCGGCCGGAAGGCACGCAACACCTGTCTAGACCTCACGCGTCGCGCCGACCGTTTCCAGCCCGACCAGCCGGTAGCCGAACTGCAGCTCCGTCAGCAGGTGCCGCGGCCTCGCCGGCACCGGTTCGAGTTTCTGCCGCAGGTTCGTCATGTACACACGTACGTAGTGCGCGCGATCCGCGTCGTGAATGCCCCATACCTCGGCCAGCAGTTGCCGCGCGGCAATCACGCCGCCGCGCGCGCGGATCAGCGCGGCGAGCAGCCGGAATTCGAGGCGCGTCAGATGGACGGGCTCGCCGCCGCGCACGACTTCATGCCGGCCGAGATCGACGGTCACGTCGCCGAACCGCACGATCGACGACGCTTGCCCGTCGGCCGACACGAACGCCGCGCGCCGCAACAGCGCACGCGCCCGCGCGAGCAGTTCGGGCACGCCGAACGGCTTCGCGAGGTAATCGTCCGCACCAGCGTCGAGCGCGGCGACCTTCTCCACTTCCTGCTGCCGCGCCGACAGCACGATCACGGGCACCGTCGACCACTCGCGCAGCTCGCGGATGAACGCCTTGCCGTCGCCGTCCGGCAGCCCGAGATCGACGATCACGAGATCGGGCTTGCTGCTCGACGCATACATCCGCGCCTCGCGGGCCGTCGACGCCTCGCAGGCGTCGAGCCCTTCCTGTTCCAGCGCCATCCTGACGAAACGGCGGATGTCGGATTCGTCTTCGACGATAAGTACGCGCGATCTGATCATGTGTGGCTCTCATGTTCGATATCGGGCGGCGCGCCCAACGGCAGGCGAATCTCGAACCGCGCGCCGTGCGGATCGAGCGGCACCGCGCGGATCGACCCGCCGTGCGCGTTGACGATGCTGCGGCACAGCGCGAGCCCGAGCCCCACGCCGCTGATCGACGACTCCTTGCGTTCGCGCTCGAACGGTTCGAACAGCGGCTCGGTATTGCGCGCGACGAAGCCGGGCCCGTCGTCCTCGACGAACACGTACAACGTTTCGCCGAACACGCGCGCGCGCACCGACACGGCCGCATCCGCGCCCGCATACTTCGCGGCGTTGTCGAGCAGGTTCATCAGCACGCGCTCGATCAGCAGCGCGTCGACGTCGATCAGCGGCAGGTCGGCGGGCAAGTCGGCGCTCACGTCGCGGCCGGCCAGCACGCCGGCCGAATGCGCGAGCGCACTGCCGACGATCTCGTCGAGCATGTGCCACTCGCGATTCAGCCGCACGCCTTCGCTCTGCATGCGCGCGAGATCGAGCAGGTTCACGACGAGCCCGTGCAGTGCCTCGGCCTGGTTACGGATGCCGTGCGCGAGCGCGGCCGGCTGCCCGTCCGCCAGACGTTCCGGCCGCTCCAGCGTCTCGGCGAGCCCGCGGATTGCGGTAAGCGGCGTCTTCAGGTCGTGCGACACGGCGGCCAGCAACGCGTTGCGCAACCGCTCGCCTTCGATCCGCACGAGCGTGTGCTGCGCGACGTCGACGTAGTGCACGCGTTCGAGCGCCATCGCGATCGACGAGCACAGCGCGTCGATCAGGCGGCGATCGTCGGGGTCCGTCGGCACCGGCTGCGCGTCGCCGAACAGCACGAGCACGCCGCGCACGCGCATCGGCGCCTTCAGCGGCAGGTACTGCGCGGCCGCGCGCTCGAACGGCGCCATCCCGCACCCGGCACCGCGCGCCTGCTCGTATGCCCAGCGCGCGATCGGCGTCTCCACGAACCCTGCGTGTTGGGTCGGCATCAGCCGGTCGTTCTCGTCGGGCAGCACGAGCGCGATGCGCACGCCGAGCAGCGGCGCAATCGTGCCGGTGCAGATCGATGCGATCTGCTCGGTCCCGATCGCGGCCGACAGATCGTGCGCGACGCGCGCGAGCGCCGCCGAGCGTTTCTCGTTCGCACGCGCGGCGCGGGCCTCCGCGCGCAGGCGCGCCGCGAGCTGGCCGATCGCGAGCGCGACGGCCAGCATCAGCGCGAACGTGAACACGTATTGCGTATCGGACACCGCGAACGACAGCCGCGGCTCGACGAAGAAGAAGTCGAAGCAGCCGACGCAGACGAACGCGGCCCACGCGCCGGCCAGCCGGCCGAGCCGCAGCGCGATCAGCACGACGGTCATCAGGAACAGCATCACGACGTTCGACAGGTCGAACACGCGCAGCAGCGCGCTCGCCGCGAGCGTCGCCAGCGCGCAGACGAGCGTGGCCCACAGCAGCGGCGCCGCGTACTGCGACATCCATACTTGCGCGCGCGGGTGCGCTTCCCGCACGGCGAGCGTCGGCCGCGTGTCGGGCCCGGCGCCCGCGATGCGCTCGGCGATGCCCGCGCACGCGCGCAGCAAGAGCTGCCAGCGGCCGCGGCTCGACGCGGTTTCCAGCGGCACCCTCGCCCGTCGATTCGCTTCGTTCACGTTCACATCCATGATCGCTTCCGGCAAATGAAACGCCGAACGGCCCCGCGCACGCCGCGAAAGCGTGAGCGGGGCCGCGACGGCGCGTTCGGTCAGATAAACGGCGTCAGCAGCATGTCGATCAGCTTGATGCCGATGAACGGCGCGACGATCCCGCCCACGCCGTAGATCAGCAGGTTGCGCCCCAGCAGCTTCCCGGCCGGCTCCGCGCGATACTTCACGCCCTTCAGCGCGAGCGGAATCAGCGCGACGATGATCAACGCATTGAAGATCACCGCCGACAGGATCGCCGACGTCGGGCTGTGCAGCCCCATCACGTTCAGCGCGCCGAGCGCCGGATACGTCGCGACGAACGCGGCCGGGATGATCGCGAAATACTTCGCGAGATCGTTCGCGACGCTGAACGTGGTCAGCGCGCCGCGTGTCATGATCATCTGCTTGCCGACTTCGACCACCTGCATCAGCTTCGTCGGGTTGCTGTCGAGGTCGACCATGTTGGCCGCTTCCTTCGCCGCCTGCGTGCCGCTGTGCATCGCGACGGCCACGTCGGCCTGCGCCAGCGCGGGTGCGTCGTTGGTGCCGTCGCCCGTCATCGCGACGAGATGGCCCTTCGCCTGGTGCTCGCGGATCAGCCGCAGCTTGTCCTCGGGCGTCGCTTCGGCAAGGTAATCGTCGACGCCGGCTTCCGCCGCGATCGCGGCCGCGGTCAGCCGGTTGTCGCCGGTGATCATCACGGTCTTCACGCCGACCTTGCGCAGCTCGGCGAAGCGCGCGGCGATCCCGTGCTTGACGATGTCCTTCAGCTCGATCGTGCCGAGCACGCGCAAGCCGTCGGCGACGACGAGCGGCGTGCCGCCGCGCCGCGCGATGTCGTTGACGGCCGTCTCGACCGCGTGCGGAAACGCGCCGCCGAGCGCATCGACGTGCGCGCGGATCGCGGACGCCGCACCCTTGCGCACCTGCCGCTCGCCGATATCGAGGCCGCTCATCCGCGTGCGTGCGCTGAACGGCACCGCGATGCTGCCGTCGCTCGCGGCCACCTCCAGCGAGAAGCGCTGCTTCGCGAGCGCGACGATCGAGCGCCCTTCGGGCGTCTCGTCGGCCAGCGACGACAGTTGCGCGGCCTCGGCCAGCGCACGCTCTTCCACGCCGGGCGCCGGCCGGAACTGCACGGCCTCGCGGTTGCCGAGCGTGATCGTGCCGGTCTTGTCGAGCAGCAGCACGTCGACGTCGCCGGCCGCCTCGATCGCGCGACCGGACGTCGCGAGCACGTTCGCGCGCATCATGCGGCTCATCCCGGCGATGCCGATCGCCGACAGCAGCGCGCCGATCGTCGTCGGGATCAGGCAGACCAGCAGCGCGATCAGCACGGTCAGGCTCACGGCCGCGCCCGATGCATTCAGCAGCACGCTGAACTGCGAGAACGGCAGCAGCGTCACGCACACGAGCAGGAAGATGATCGTCAGCGCGACGAGCAGGATCGTCAGCGCAATCTCGTTCGGCGTCTTGCCGCGTTTCGCGCCTTCGACCATCGCGATCATCCGGTCGAGAAACGCTTCGCCGGGTTGCGCGGTGATCTTCACGACGATCCAGTCGGACAGCACGCGCGTGCCGCCCGTCACCGACGAGAAGTCGCCGCCGGATTCGCGGATCACCGGCGCCGATTCGCCGGTAATTGCCGATTCGTCGACCGACGCGACGCCGTCGATCACTTCGCCGTCGGCAGGAATCGTGTCGCCGGCCTCGACGAGCACGATGCTGCCGGCGGCGAGCTCGTCGCTCGGCACGCGATGGCTGGTGCTGCCGTATTGCTTCGGCTCGTCGAGCACCTTCGCGTACACGCGCTTGCGCGCCGCGCGCAGCGCGTCGGCCTGCGCCTTGCCGCGCCCTTCGGCCAGCGCCTCGGCCGCGTTCGCGAACAGCACGGTGAACCACAGCCAGCACGCGACCGCGAAGATGAAGCCGGCCGGCGCGTCGCCGGTGCCGGTCAGCGCCTGCAGCCACAACACGGTCGTGACGATGCTGCCGAGATAGACGACGAACATCACCGGGTTTTTCAGCTGCACGCGCGGCGAGAGCTTGCGGACCGCCTCGCGCAGCACGGCCGTCCAGCGCATCGGCGGCACGCCGCCGATCGGCATGGCCGCGGGGTTGATCGGGGTTTCGATATGGGACATGAGTGACTCCGTTATTCCTGCTCTTTCTGCGCGCCGGCTGCGTGGCCGAATGCATGGTCGAGCGCGAGGTTCAGGTCGAGCACGCGCACGCGCGGTTCGCCGAGCACGCCGAGCTGGCGCGGTGCGGCGATGCGATCGACCAGCGCCGTGACCTTCGCGGCATCGATGCCGCGCGCATGGGCGACCCGCGCCGCCTGCAGCCGCGCGTTCGCGACCGAGATCTCCGGATCGAGCCCCGACGCGGACGCGGTGACGGCGTCCACCGGCACCGGCGTGCCGTCGGCGAGTGCGTTCTGCTGCCGGTACGCACGCACGCGCTGCTCAATATCCGCGAGCAGCTTCTTGCTGGTCGCGCCCTGGTTGCTCGCGCCGCTGCCGGCCGCGTTGTACGGCTGGTCGACCGTCTTCGACGGATCGGCCGGATCGGTGCCGACCGTCGCGCTCGGCCGCGCATGGAAGTAGCCGGCGCGCGTGAAGTTCTGTCCGATCACCGCGGAGCCGATCGTCGTGCCGTCACGCTGGACGAGACTGCCGCGCGCCTGCGCCGGGAACAGCACGTTCGCGACGCCCGTGGTCAGCAGCGGATACGCGATGCCGGTGACGAGCATGAACAGCACCGACGATGCGATCACGGGCCGCACGAGGCCGCGCGTCGCCGCGCCGAACGAAGAACCGGGTGCCGGCGCGGCGACGGCCGCTGCCTGGCGATTGCGTTGCATCATGATGTTTCCCTCAGAACAGTTGGCCGCCCGACATCAGCAGGTGCTCGACGACCGGGCCGAGCGCGAGCGCGGGCAGGAACGTGAGACCGCCGACGACGAGGATCACGAAGATCAGCAGGCCGGCGAACAGGCCGGTCGACGTCGACAGCGTGCCGGCGCTTTCCGGCACGCTCTTCTTCGCGGCGAGGCTGCCCGCGACCGCGAGCATCGGCAGCAGCGTCAGGTAGCGGCCGATCAGCATTGCGAAGCCGATCGTCGTG
The DNA here is from genome assembly GCF_019091065.1 of Burkholderia sp. GbtcB21. Taxonomy (NCBI): domain Bacteria; kingdom Pseudomonadati; phylum Pseudomonadota; class Betaproteobacteria; order Burkholderiales; family Burkholderiaceae; genus Burkholderia; species Burkholderia sp. GbtcB21. The sequence continues at coordinate 616,617 of NZ_JAGXKA010000003.1, read as the reverse complement.
TTGAAGAACGGCGTGTTCGCGTTCAGGCCCGCGAACGCGGAGCCGTTGTTCGCCGTGCCCGACGTGTACGCGTACAGCACTTCGCTGAAGCCGTGCGGCCCGAGGTTCGCGAGGCTGTTCATCGTCGCAGGCAACATCGCGGCCAGCGCGGTGAAGCCGAGGATGCTGAACGGATGCGCAAGCACCGCGAGCATCACGAGCTTCATCTCGCGCGCCTCGATCTTCTTGCCGAGAAACTCCGGCGTGCGGCCGATCATCATCCCGACGAGGAACACCGTGAGGATTGCGAACGTGAACAGGTTGATCAACCCGACGCCGTCGCCGCCGAACACGTTGTTCAGCATCATCTGCGCGATCGGCACGAGCCCGCCGAGCGGCGTCAGCGAGTCGTGCATTGCGTCGACCGAGCCGGTGGTCGCGGCCGTCGTGACGGTCGCGAACAGGCTCGTCTGCGCGATGCCGAAGCGCATCTCCTTGCCTTCCATGTTGCCGCCCGGCTGCACGGCGCTCATCTGCTGGTCGACGCCGAGCCCGGTCAGCAGCGGATTGCCGTGCTGCTCGGCCTGGTAGATCACGGCGAGGAAGCCGACGAACATCACGACGAACGCGCCGAGGATCACCCAGCCCTGGCGGCGCCGGCCGATCATCGTGCCGAGCGTATAGGTCAGCGCGGACGGAATCAGCAGCATCGACAGCATATGCAGCGTGTTGGTGAGCGGCGTCGGGTTCTCGAACGGATGCGCGGCGTTCATGCTGAAGAAGCCGCCGCCGTTCGTGCCGATGTGCTTGATCGATTCGAGGCTCGCAACCGGCCCCATCACGATCTGCTGGCGCGCACCTTCGAGCGTGGTCGCCCACGCGTCGGACGCGAGCGTCTGCGGCATGCCCTGCCACACGTACACGAGCGCCATCACGAAGCTGAGCGGCAGCAGCACGCGGTAGGTCACGCGCGTGAAATCGACCCAGTAGTTGCCGATGTCGGCCGCGCTCTTGCGGCTCAGCCCGCGAATGAAGCCGCCCGCGGCCGCGATGCCGGTCGCGGCGCTGACCATCATCAGGAACGTGATGACGGCCATCTGCGAGAAGTTCGACAGGCTGCTCTCGCCCGCATACGCCTGCCAGTTCGTGTTCGTGATGAACGACGCGGCCGTGTTGAACGCGAGGTCGGGGCTTTGCGCGGCGCGCTGCAGCGCATCGAACGGCAGCGCGTCCTGGATGCGCAGCAGCAGATAGCCGAGCAGCATCATCGCGGCATTGCCGAGCAGCAGCACCATCCCGTAGCGCTGCCACGACATCGCTTCGTCGGGATTCACGCCGAGCAGCGCATAGGTGCGGCGTTCGACCCACGCGTGACGCGGGCTCGTAAAGGCGTGCGCAAGCCATTTCCCGACGACGGGCACCAGCGCCAGCATGATCGCGAGAACGATCGCGAATTGAATCAGATTGTTGAACATGTCGACACTCGCTCAGATCCGGTCGAGACCGGTGATGAAACCGGCCGTCAATGCAAAGAACGCAAGCGTGAACAGTACGAAAAGCAGATCGCTCATGACATTCACCGATATTTTCGAATTCCTGTTGAATCGTGCCGATCAATACCGCTCGGGCTTGATCAATGCATGAAACAGATAGATAAAGAGCGCGATCGATACCGCGCCGGTGATCCACAACATGGCTTTCCCCTTTGTTCGTATGCGCGGAATATCCACGCGATCGTCTGCGTATCGGGCCTTGCCGCGTCGGCGCGGGCCCGAGTGACGCCCCATGCTCATCTGGAGAATGGGATGCGACAGTGTAGAAATTCACGTATCAAAGCGGTGTTCAATTTCCTTACGGGGAATAAAAAAGCTGTAAAGACGAAAGCCGGCGGCCGTGGTGTTTTTTATATGTTCTTTTCAGCGGCGGTGCGAGTCTATACACCGTATCGTCGCGGCGATTCCTAGAATGGGCGTCATGTCCAACACGAGACCTCCGCGGTGCGGAGCACGATGCGACCCGGGGATGAACGCATGAAACCGACCAGAACCGAATCCGCCGCCTCACGCGATCTGCCGCCGGTTCGTGCGCGGCGCCGGTGCCCCGCGGACGACCTCGTGCTGCTGTCGATCCGCGTCGAATCGGACAATCTCGCCGTCGTGCGGCGCCTGCTTCATCAGGCTGTCGGCGCCGCGCTCAATTTCTATACGGCCGCGCTCGACAAACGCACCGGGCGCGCTTGCATTGAGCTCGAAGTCGCGCGGTCGCAGGCATCGCCGGCGATCATGGCGATCCTCCGCCTGCTGCCGGCCGCCGAGTTCGGCACGATCCGCCTGTTGCAGCACTAGCCGGCAGCCGTTTCGGCCGCGCGACGCCTCCCTTTCATCGATTCGAACGCACGCATCCGGCACGAACGGGCGAGGTTCTTCACGAACCGAACGCGTTCGCGCCGGCGCGCGCGACGGATCGTCGTTCCCGTCGTTACGGGCCTTTCCCAGGAAGCACAAACAATGAAAAAAGCAGTCGTCGGTACCCTCTCCCTCGCGTTCTTCGGCGCCGCCGCGCATGCGCAAAGCAGCGTCACGCTCTACGGGATGCTGGATGCCGGTATCGCCTATACGAACAACCAGTCGGGCAAAAGCGTGTGGCAGCAAGGCAGCGGCCTGCTGTCGAATACGGTCTTCGGGCTGAGCGGCAACGAGGATCTCGGCGGCGGCCTGCATGCGCTGTTCCGCCTCGAGAACGGCTTCAACCTGAACAACGGCACGCAGTCCTACCGGAACACGATGTTCGGCCGCCGTGCGTACGTCGGCCTGCAAAGCGACCAATACGGCGCGCTGACGCTCGGCCGGCAATACGACTCCGTGGTCGACTATCTCGGCCCGCTGGCAATGGCGAACAACGGCGACGGCAACAACCTCGCGTCGCATCCGTTCGACAATGACAACATCGACGATTCGTTCTACATCGACAACGCGGTGAAATACACGAGCCCGACGCTCGCCGGCTGGCAGTTCGGCGGCCTGTACGGGTTCAGCAACGCGGCCGGTGGCTTCGCGAACAACCGCGCGTACAGCGCGGGCGTGTCGTATGCGAACGGGCCGGTCAGCCTCGGCGCGGCGTACCTGCAGCTCAACCGCGGCGGGCTGACGGCCGGCGGTGCGCTGTCGACGAACGATGGCCCGAACTTCCCCGCCGTGCGCCAGCGCGTGGTGGGCGCCGGCGGCAGTTATGCGTTCGACCGGCTGACGGTCGGCGCACTGTGGACGCATTCGATGTTCGACGAAACGGCCGCGTCGTCGCTGCCCGGCGCGCTGAACGCGCTGCGCTTCGACAACTACGAGATCAACGCGCGCTATGCGCTGACGCCGGCGGTCTCGTTCGCGGGCGCCTATACGTTCACCGAAGGCCGCTACGACGACGCAACCGGCAGCCACCGGCCGAAATGGCACCAGGTGACGCTGATGGCCGACTACGCGCTGAGCAAGCGCACCGACGTGTATGCGGAAACCGTGTACCAGCACCAGTTCGGCGTGCCGTCGGGCGCGCCGCTCGGGTTCGCGAACGTCACCGGGCTCGCGGCTTCGTCGACGAATACGCAGGTGGTCGCAACGGTCGGCATCCGGCATCGGTTCTGACCGCGCACAGGCCATCGAAGGCCGGCCGCCCTGTGCAATCCCGCATGGACGCGCGCCGGCCGAACAGGGATCATTCGGGGAATCCGGGCCCGCGCGCCCGCGAAACCGGTACACTCGGCGCCGGGCGCGCGCCGGATCGGCATTCGGCGGCGGGCCGCTGCCGACTCTCGAATCCCGATCCCATGACCACACCGATCTATCAGGAAATCAAGGACTTCATCCTCGCGCGGATTCATGCCGGCGAGTGGGCGGAAGGCGACCAGGTGCCGTCGGAGAACGAGCTCGCGCGCGAATTCAACGTCGCGCGGATGACCGTCAACCGCGCGCTGCGCGAGCTGACGGCCGAACAGGTGCTCACGCGCACGCGCGGCTCGGGCACGTATGTCGCATCGCCGAAGTACGAATCGACGCTCGTCGCGATCCGCAGCATCTCCGACGAAGTCGCCGCGCGCGGCCACGGCTATCGCGCGCAGGTGCTGCAGGTCGGCGCGGCCGTCGCCGATGCGAAGCTCGCCGACGAGCTGCAGCTCGACACCGGCAGCCCGATCTTCCATTCGCGCGTGTTGCATTTCGAGAACGACACGCCCGTGCAGCTCGAGGAGCGCTGGGTCAATCCGGCCTGCGCGCCCGAATATGCGTTGCAGGACTTCACGACGACGACGCCGAACCAGTACCTGACGCGCGTCGCGCCGTTGCAGCGCGTCGAATACCGGATCGAGGCCGCGATGCCCGACGCCGAAACGCGCCGCCATCTGACGATGGACGACCGCGAACCGTGCCTGCTGCTGCATCGGCGCACGTGGTCGCAAGGGTTGGTCGCGTCGGTCGCCAATCTGTGGCACCCGGGCAGCCGCTACCGGTTCACCGGGCATTTCTGACGCGCGGCCTCACCGCGCGCCGGGGCGCGCCCATCGCTCGATCGCGCCGACCGCCAGCTTCAAGCCGTCCTCTTGAGCGATGCGCTCGCCGAGTTCCATTGCACGCGCTTTCGTGTCGGCGCGCTCGGCAAACGCGATAGCCCGCGCAAGCGCGGCACCGTCCACACGCCGCCCCGCGACCGGCGCATCCGCGACGCCGAGCCGCCGCAGCCGGTTCGCCCAGAAGAACTGATCGCCCGCGAACGGCACGACGATCGACGGAATGCCCGCCCGCGCGGCCGAATGCGTGGTGCCCGATCCGCCGTGATGGATCGCCATCGACACGCGCGGGAACAGCCAGTCGTGCGGCGTGTCGCCGATCACGCGGACGTGCGCCGGCAGCAGCGACGCATCGATGCCGCTCCAGCCCGGATAGAACAGCGCGCGCCGGCCGTCGAGCGCACGCACCAGCGCGTCGGCCATCGCCGCGCGGTCGAAGCCGGCCATGCTGCCGAAGCCGATGTACACCGGCGGATCGCCCGAATCGAGAAAGGTGGAAAGTTCAGGCGACGGCGCCCATGCACTTGCATCGATATGCCATTGCCCGCATGCAAGCACCTGCGACGGCCAGTCGGCCGGGCCGGATAGCAGCGCCGGCGATACGCCGTACAGCATCGGATGATCGGTCCACACCCGCTTGCGCGGCGGCAGCCCGCACACGCTTGCGCGCGCCGCATTCGTCGCCTTCCTGAACGCCTGCCACAGCAGTGCATTGACGAACCGGTGGCTCGCGCGGTTCAGCCAGCGCGGCAGCTTGCCCGGCGGCAGGAACGGCGACGCGAATTCGGCGGTCGGCGTGATCGGGATCATGCCGGTGCCGATCGCCGGCACGCGGCGATATTCGGCGACCGACAACCCGACGAACGACGCGAGCCCGGACACGAGGATCGCATCGCAACCGGCCGATGCGTCAGCGATTTCGCGCATCCATGCGGCCGTGTTCGCATTCGCGATCGCCGCGAGCGCCTTCGACGTGTCGTTGAAACCGCCGCGCCCGCGCACCGCGTCCGACAACGCGCCGTCCGGTGCGATCGCGCGGCGGATATCGCCGGACAACGGCGCCGATGGCACGCCGAGCGCGTCGGCCGAACCGAGCGTCGCGGCATCGGCCAGCAGCCGGACATCGTGGCCGGCATCCATCAGCGCGCGGCCGAGCGCCGCGAGCGGGCGCGTATCGCCTTCGGTGCCGTAGGTGGCGATGACAAGCTTCATGCGTGACTCCTCGTTCCATCGACGGGAACTGGTGGATCTCAAAAAATGCACGTCGTATACTAATGCAATTCATGCACTTTCAGCAGATCCCCATCATGCCGATTCCGACCGAAGATCCGGGCCGCCGCGCGCGCAAGCGCATCCAGATGCTCGCGCATCTCGCCGCCACCGGCGCGCGCCTGTTCGATGCGCACGGCTACGAAGCCGTCACGATGGAACAGATCGCCGCGCAGGCCGATGTCGCGAAGCGCACGCTATACAACCACTTTCCGACGAAGGAGGCCGTGCTCGCGCACTGGCTCGAAGGCGAGCTCGCGCGTGACCTCGCGCATCTGCAGCGCGACGTCGCGCGGCGCAAGACCTTTGCGTCGCGCATCGGCTGCGTGCTCGACGCGTCGGCCGCATGGTGCGAGCAGCATCCGGTGTACCTGCTCGCGTATCTGCGGCACCGCTTCCTGAGCATCGGTACGGTCGATCCGGAAAGCGGCGGGGAGAACGGCAGCGATATCGCGCTGGTGTGGCAGCAACTGATCGCCGCGGGGCAGCAATCCGGCGAACTGAACGCAACGCTGCGGGCCGACCAGCTCGCGACGTGGTTCCATCACCTGTATCTCGCGGCGATGCTGCGCTGGCTGACGGTGCCGGGGCTGCCGCTGAAACGGGAGTTTCAGTCGGTCGCGAAGTTGTTTGTCGAAGGCGCGGAAGCGAAAAGCTGAGCGCATTGATCGGCAATCCGGAACAGCATCCGGAGTGGTTGCTGCCGAATGCATCGGGCGCCACGCAACCGGCCGACATGCCGCATCCGGCGAGTGCCGCACGTTGAATGCGTCGCGCAGCGCATACGGTTTTCCACGACGAATGCACGCACTGCATGCCAAATGTGCCGCGCAGCAGTATGCTGGTGTCGAACGGCTGCGCACGGTGCATCGGGTAATCCCGTAATTCGCACGTTGTCGCGCCGCCGTCGCGACCGCAACCCTGCGTTGCAAGGAGGGATTCGTGATGGCTACCACGCATCAGCACTTCCACCTCGAACTACGGCACGCCACCGCGCCGACCTATTTCATCAGCTACCTGTTTCCCGCCTTGCTGTTCATTTACGAACTGCTGCGCGTCGGCCAGTGGATCCGCGATCACGGGATGCAATTCGCCGCGTTCAAGCAGATGGGTTACGAGTATCTGCTGATGCTGCTGTTCGTCGGGTTGCAGATCGTCGTCGAGGCGATCTTCCTGCTCGGTGCCGCGATGCGTCGCGATCGCGACTTCGAGCATCGGCTGCCGAACGTGATCCTCGGCATCGGCTGCTCGATCGCGCTGCTCGCGATCGATCTCGCGATCCAGCTGGCGTTCTGACGGCCGGCGGGCACACGCCCGCCGGTTGCCCGCACACTCAGGCGTCCGCGTTGCGCAGGAACGTCGCCACCGCGGCCAGCACGTCGTCCGTGCGCTCGCGGTGCGGCATGTGCCCGCATTTGGCGAGCAACAGGAACGACGACGGCCCCGCGACGCGCGCGGCGATCCGCTTCGGATGCACGTCGGAGCCGTATTCGTCGTCTTCGCCGTGAATCGCGAGCGTCGCGCATTGCACGCGCGGCAAGTCGTCGTCGAGATTCCAGTCGCGAAACGCCGGCGACAGCCACGTGTCGACCCACGCGCGCAGTACCCACTCGGCCTTGTCGCCGTGATAGCGCGCGAGCCGGTCGAGCTGGCCCGGTTCGTCGAACAGCAGCCCAGCGTCGCGAATGCCGGCCAGCGTGCGATCCTCGACGAACGCCTGCGCGGCGACCGTCACGAGTGCGCGGCAACGCCCCGGATGCGCGGCGGCGCAGCCGACCGCCATTCCGCCGCCGACGCTGTGCCCGAACGCGACGAACGCGTCGACACGCAGTTGCTCGAGCACTGCATCGAACGATCGATCGGCCTCGTCGCGCACGAACGTCGTGCCGAGCTTCCCCGGATGACGATCCGAACGGCCGAAACCGAGGCGGTCGTATGCGATCACGTCGCGTTGCGTGGCGTTCGCGAGCTGCGCGGGAAAGTCGCGCCACAGGTCGACGCAGCCGAGCGAATCGTGCAGCAGCACGATGGGCGCGGCCGGCTTAGGCGCGGCCGCCACGGCCGTGCCCGTCTCATCTTGCACCGGACGAGCGCGCCAGCGTTTCGCGAAAAGACGCCCTTGCGGCGTCTCGACGATTGTCTCCTCGATCAGGCTATCGGTCATGTGTCGGTCGTCTGCATAAAAGCGGCCGCTCGTCGGCGGCCCCATCGGATCCCCGCATGTTGGCCTGCCCGCGCGCGCAGCGTCAAGCAAGCCCCCACCGCCCGCGCGCTCATTCGGGCTGCGGCGGCAGATACTCCATCTGCGCTTCGTCGTACAGCCGGTAGATCAGCGCCTGCATCGCGCGGATGTCCTCCGATTCGTCGAGCATCCGCATGCTCATGATGATCGGCGACACGAGGTTCGGATCGTCGAGCGGCTTGTAGCTGATGTCGTCGCGCTTCAGCCCGTACACGCTGTGCGGCACGACCGACACGCCCTCGCCCATCGCGACGAGGCCGAGCGCGATCTGCAGTTCGCGCGTCTCGTAGATCCGCCGCGGCTGCAACGCGCGATCGTGAAAGGCCGCGAGCACCTGGTCCGCATAGCTCGGGCGCGGCGCCTTCGGGAAGATGATCAGCGTGTCGTTCACGAGATCGTGCAGCGACAGCACGGGCTTCGCGCTGTCGAGCGGGTGGCCGACCGGCAGCGCGACGATCATCCGCTCTTCGCGCAGCACGACGCGCCGCACGCTCGGATCTTCATGGCGGATGCGCCCGAACCCGACGTCGATGCGCCCTTCCTTCAACGCCTTGATCTGGTCCATCGTCGACATCTCGTGCAGGCTCAGCTCGACGGCCGGATACTCGCTGCGAAAGCGCCGGATGATCTTCGGCAGCATCCCGTACAGCGTCGAGCCGACGAAACCGACCGACATGCTGCGCTCGATCTTGCCGACCCGCTTCGTCATCGATTCGAGCTCGGCCGTCTGCGCGAGCAGCTGCACCGCGTGCGAATAGAAGAAGCGCCCCGCGTCGGTCAGCTTCAGCGGCCGTGCATTGCGCTCGAACAGCGGCACGCCGAGCGCTTCCTCGAGCTGCTGGATCTGCCGGCTCAGCGGCGGCTGCGCGATATGCAGCCGTTCCGCCGCACGCGTGAAATTCCGCTCCTCGGCAACCGCGACGAAGTAGCGGAGGTGTCTCAACTCCATTTTCGATGCCTCCCGGACAGCGCCCCGACGTCAAACCACGGCCGGACGATGTCGTCACGATACCGCAGGCGGCGCAAACCGCCACGCACACGGCCGCGCGCCGCCCAATGCAAAACGGGAAGCCTGAAGGCTTCCCGTTTCCCGATCGACGCCGGCCGTGTCGCGGCAGCGTCGCGACCGCCCGTCACACCTCGGTCGCGTAGAGCGCGTCGCGCTGCTCGTTGCTCAGCGAGTCGAGCGGCACGTCCGGCAGCCGATAGCAGATCATCGTGCCGTACAGCTCGGCGAGGCAATTGCTGCCGGCGTCGAGCGCGTAGCCGTCCTCGCCGTCCGGTGCCGGCGGGTACACTTCGCGCCACGCGTTGATCGCGGCTTCGATTCGCACGATGGAAACGGGTCCGGCCTTCCGCTCGGCGGGTGATGCGCTCATGGATTCCTCTGGGTTGCGCGCTCCGCGGGCCGTGCCGGCCCGGATGGAACGATGAAAACGCCGGGCGCCGCCGGCCGCCGCGCGCCATGCGCGACGGATGCCGATCCGCGCTGCGCGTGTCGCGCCGGCCGGGCCGTGGCCCGGTAGGGTCGGGCAATATAACCGGCTTTGACCCCGTGCAGGCAAAAGCCGGGCAAAAAAAACGGGAAGCGCAAGGCTTCCCGTTTCATCGCACGTCGCGCGGCCGCCTGCCGCGCCCGCGTCAGCCCGCGGTTTCGCGATTCGCCACCGGCTGCGGCTGCGCGCCGCGGCTCGCGGCAATCCACGGCGCGATCTCCATGTCTTCGTAGCGCACGAAGCGGCTCTTGTTCAGGAGCCGGAAACCGAGCCACACGACGACGAACAGCGGAATACCGATATAGGTCGCGGTCACGCCGGCCCAGTCGATCTTGTTCGCGAGGAACGCCTGATAGTCCTGCCCGAGCGCGATCACGAGGCACAGCACGAACGCGAACAGCGGGCCGAACGGGAACCACTTCGACTGGTACGGCAGCTGGTCGAGCGAATAACCCTGCTTCACGTAGCCCTTGCGGAACCGGTAATGGCTGACCGCGATGCCGAGCCAGGCGATGAAGCCTGTCATCCCCGACGTGTTCAGCAGCCACAGGTACACCGTCTTGTCGCCGTACAGCGACGTGAAGAAGCACAGCGCGCCGACGGCCGTCGTCGCGTACAGCGCATTGCGCGGCACGCCGCCCGGCGACAGCTTCGCGAACACCTTCGGTGCGCGGCCTTCGGTCGCCAGGTTGTAGAGCATCCGCGTCGACGCGTACATGCCCGAGTTGCCGGCCGACAGCACGGCGGTCAGGATCACCGCGTTCATCACGCCGGCCGCGAATGCGAGGCCCGCGTGGCGGAACACGAGCGTGAACGGGCTCACGCCGATGTCGGTCACGTCCGTCTTCAGCAGGTTCGGGTCGGTGTACGGAATCAGCACGCCGATCACGAAGATCGCGAACACGTAGAACAGCAGGATCCGCCAGAACACCTGGCGCACCGCGCGCGGGATCGTCGTGCGCGGGTGCTCCGATTCGCCGGCCGCGACGCCGATCAGCTCGGTGCCCTGGAACGAGAAGCCCGCGATCATCGCGACGCCCATCAGCGCCGGCAGGCCGCCCGCGAACGGCGCGTCGCCGATCGTCAGGTTGCCCCAGCCGTTGCTCGGCGCGCCTTTCAGAATGCCGAAGATCATCAGCAGGCCGACGCCGATGAACGCGACCACGGTGACGACCTTGATCAGCGCGAACCAGTATTCGGCCTCGCCGAAACCGCGCACGGTGAGCGCGTTGAGCAGGAACATCACGGCGAGGAATGCCGCGCTCCACCATACGCCCGGCACGTCCGGAAACCAGTAGTGCATCACGAGCTGCGCGGCGACGAGCTCCACCGCGATCGTCACGGCCCAGTTGTACCAGTAGTTCCAGCCGAGCGCGAAGCCGAAGCCTTCGTCCACGTATTTCGCGCCGTAGGTCGCGAACGAACCCGACACGGGCATGAACGCGGCCATCTCGCCGAGGCTCGTCATCAGGAAGTACACCATCAGGCCGATCAGCATGTACGCGACCATCGCGCCGCCGGGGCCGGCCTGCGAGATCGATGCGCCGGACGCGACGAACAGGCCCGTGCCGATCGAGCCGCCGATGGCGATCATCGTCAGGTGGCGCGCCTTCAGCGCGCGATGAAGCTTGGGTGGGTTCGCGGACGAACCGGGTTGGTCGGATTTCGGAATTGCGGACATAAACGAGACGAACGTTGAGCGGGCCGGCATCCGTAGCCGGCGCATGCGGAATCGGAGCGCGGTACGCGTCCTGCGATGCATTCGATGCGGCCCCGATACGCGTTGCGCGGCGGGCGCCTGCGGCGAAGCGCGGATTCTACCTGATTCGCCATGGGGGGAGCTCAGGCGCACACGCCCGCCGCGGCCGCAGAGATTTCGCAGAATCAAGGAGTTGGCCGCACCGGTGCAACCGCAGCCGCCTGCCGGCGCCAAAACCATGGGTATCCCGGGGTTATTCGGCTTTTCATTCCGCCCGGTAAACGGGTAATCCTGTCTCGATCCGCCAAATACCGCGCCGATACGAAAAATCGACCGGTCATCGCACCATTAATCAGACAAAACGACCGATACTGATAATTGATTCAAATCAAATCACCCGCGCGCTATGCGGTAACGATGCGTAATCGTTTCGAATTGCTGTTTCCGCATGCATGTTTTGCATGCGCACACGAATTGCAGGAATTCGCGAGATAATGCGGGTTAATTCGAAATAATCAGCGCGCTGAACCGTCGCAACGCGAGTATCCGCCGCCCGTCGCCCCCGAGGATGAAGTCACTCCCGCTGCCCGCCACGCTGCGCCGCCATACCGCGTCGATCGTGGCACGCATTCTGTCGCCCCGCGGCGTACTCGTCGCGGGCATCGTCCTGCTGATGTTCAGTTGGGGGCTTTCGACGTCGCTTTTAATCGAGGCGCGACGCGACGCGTATGAGCACGCGGTCGAAAATGCGCGCAACCTGATGCTGCTGATCGAACGCGATATCGCGCGCAATATCGAACTCTACGATTTGTCGCTGCAAAACGTCGTCGACGGCGTAGCCGATCCGGAACTGATGACATTGCCGCCGCGCCAGCGCCACCGGCTGCTGTTCGACCGCGCCGCCACCGGTGCGTATCTCGGGTCGCTTTTCGTGATGGATGCGCACGGCAATATCGTGATCGATTCGAGCGTGTCGCCCGCGCGGCAAGGCAACTATGCGGACCGCGACTATTTCACCGTGCACCGCAACGGGCTCGCGCAGGGCCTCTATATCAGCCGCCCCTACGCGTCCCGGCTGCGCGGCGGCGCGCTGACGATCGCGCTCAGCCGCCGGATCACGCTGTCCGACGGCACGTTCGGCGGCGTCGTCGTCGGCACGCTCAGCATCGACTACTTCCGCGCGCTGCTCGACGGCCTCGCGGTCGGCAAGCACGGCAGCGCGGCAATCGCCGAGCTCAACGGCATGCTCGTGAGCCGCCTGCCTTACGACGCGCGCGTGGTCGGCCTCGACCTGCGCAATTCGCAGCTGTTCATCGAGGCGCTGCGCCGCCGCGAAGGCGTGCTGTCGGGCATCGGCAGCATCGACGGCGTGCGGCGCATCTATGTTTACAAGCATCTGCCCGGCCTGCCGCTGATCGTCGACGTCGCGCCGGCCGAGATCGACGTCTACGCGCCGTGGCACCACCGCGCGATCTGGACCGTCGTACTGATGTGCCTGTTCACCGGGTTCATCGCGTGGGGCTCGCTGGCGCTGTCGCGCGAACTGGGACGCCGGCAGATCGCCGAATCGAAGCTGTACCGGCTCGCGCACACCGATTCGCTGACGGGCCTCGACAACCGCGGCACGTTCGACACGGTGCTCGCGAAAGAGGCGCAGCGTGCGGCGCGCAGCGGCCGCCCGCTGTCCGTGCTGTTCGTCGACGTCGATCACTTCAAGGCGTTCAACGACTATTACGGCCACCCGGCCGGCGACGACGTGCTGCGCCGCGTCGCGCAATCCGCGTCGCGCTGCCTGCGCCGCGAAGGCGACCACGTCGCGCGCTACGGCGGCGAGGAATTCGTCGTCACGCTGCCCGACACCGACGCGCAAGGCGCGGCGACCGTTGCCGAAGGCATCCGGCACGCGATCGCGGAGCTCAGCATCGAGCACGTGAAGAGCCCGTACGGGCGCGTCACGGCCAGCATCGGCACGGCAACCGCCGCCGACGGCCGCACGAATGCCGCAACGCTGCTGCGGCGCGCCGACGAGGCGCTGTACCGCGCGAAGTCCGGCGGACGCAACCGCGTGTCGGACGCGCAGCCGAGCACGGCCGACGCATGGCGTGACATGGCGTGACGTGTCGTCGCGACACGATGCGGCAGCCGGCCACCCCGGACAGCCGCGCCGTGGACAGCCCGCGCGCGTTCGGCTAGCGTTACGTCTGCTGCGCATGCGGCGCGGCGCCGCCCCGCGCAAGCCGCCATGCGCGTTCCGGCCACTCCAGCTCCGTCATGACCGCCTCGCTCCCTACCCGGCTGCCGCCACTCCTGCGCCACGCGCTCCGTCCGCTGCTCGATCCGTACCGCCGCTACCGGCACGCGAAGCTGATCCATGCAGCGCGCGTCGCGCTCGCGATTCTCGTGTCGATCGCCCTGTCCACCGGCCTGCGCGTGCCGCACGGCGAATGGTCGACGATCACCGTGCTGATCGTCGTCGGCGGGCTGCAGCATCACGGCAACATCCGCAAGAAGGCGGCCGAGCGCGCGCTCGGCACGTCGATCGGCGCGCTCGCGGGGCTCGGGCTGATCCTGCTGTATTCCGCCGCGCACGCACCGATCGCGATCTACCTGCTGATGTCGGTTGCCTGCGGCATCTGCGCGTATCACGCGATCGGCAAGGCCGGCTATATCGCGCTGCTGTCGGCGATCACGATGGTGATCGTCGCCGGGCACGGCGACAACGAGATCGTCGACGGCCTGTGGCGCGCGGTGAACGTGCTGATCGGCATCGCGATCGCGCTGGCGTTCTCGTTCGCGCTGCCGCTCTATGCAACCTACTCGTGGCGCTACAAGCTCGCCGACGCGCTGCGCGCGTGCGCGGCCGTGCATGCGCGGGTCGCCGGCGACCGCCAGGTCGGCGACGACGCGCACCTGAAGGAAATGGCCGCGCTGAGCGCGCTGCTCGTGCAGCTGCGTTCGCTGATGCCGTCGGTGTCGAAGGAATGCGAGACGTCGATGACGCAGCTCGAGGCGATCCAGCGCAGCCTGCGCCTGTGCATCGGCTATCTGGAGATCCTGTCGAGTGCGGTGCCGGCCCGCGACGACCTGGCGGCCCGCGAATACCTGCGCGTCGGGATGAAGGCCGTGAACCGGCGCATCCGCGACACGCTGGTCGGCGCGAGCCGCGCGCTCAAGTTCGGCAAGCCGAGCCGGCTCGCGCCGCGCCGCCGGCCGGCCGACCCGCCGCACGACGCGCCGCCGCCGCAGTTGTCCGGCTACGTGTCGATCACGGCCAAGCTGGCCGGCGAAGTCGATCAGTTGCGCGAGAAGCTGCTCGACACCGCGCAGTCGTGGAATATCTGAGGTTCGCGGGATTCCGGGCTTCATCCGCCGGCCTTTCATATTCCTTTCGGATTGGCGGGCCGCTATCCTGACGGCGACGGGTACGCCGCTCGGCCGATCCGGCCCCGGAAGCACGGCCCGCGACGGCGCGCGTCCGAGCCCGTTTCGGCCGCCGCCCGGCGCCGGTTCGCGCCGTGTTCTCCGCCTGGTTAACCGCCCGCCGGGCCCGCCGCGACAGGCCGGACGACGTATCCGCGCGAAAATCAGCCCTTGCCCCAACTTCCCGGACAGCCGATACTCGCATATTCCGCGAAATACGATCCCACCGGACCCAATCCACGGTAATTCCTATGAGCACGATTCTCGAAAGCCTCCCGACCGGCCAGAAGGTCGGTATCGCCTTCTCCGGCGGCCTGGACACCAGCGCCGCGCTGCACTGGATGAAACTGAAGGGCGCCGTCCCGTACGCATACACGGCGAACCTCGGCCAGCCCGACGAAGACGATTACGACGCGATCCCGAAGCGTGCGATCGAATACGGCGCAGCCGGCGCCCGCCTGATCGACTGCCGCGCGCAGCTCGTCGCCGAAGGCATCGCGGCGCTGCAAAGCGGCGCGTTCCACATCACGACGGCCGGCGTCACGTACTTCAACACGACGCCGATCGGCCGCGCCGTGACGGGCACGATGCTCGTCGCCGCGATGAAGGAAGACGGCGTCAACATCTGGGGCGACGGCAGCACGTACAAGGGCAACGACATCGAGCGCTTCTACCGCTACGGCCTGCTCGTGAACCCGGACCTGAAGATCTACAAGCCGTGGCTCGACCAAACCTTCATCGACGAGCTCGGCGGCCGCGCCGAAATGTCCGAATTCATGCGTCAGGCGGGCTTCGCGTACAAGATGTCGGCAGAAAAGGCGTATTCGACCGATTCGAACCTGCTCGGCGCGACGCACGAGGCGAAGGATCTCGAAAGCCTCGAAAGCGGCATCAAGATCGTGAACCCGATCATGGGCGTCGCGTTCTGGCGCGACGACGTGAAGATCGCCGCCGAGGAAGTGACGGTGCGCTTCGAAGCCGGCCAGCCGGTCGCGCTGAACGGCGTCGAGTTCAAGGATCAGGTCGAGCTGCTGCTGGAAGCGAACCGCATCGGCGGCCGCCACGGCCTCGGCATGAGCGACCAGATCGAGAACCGGATCATCGAGGCGAAGAGCCGCGGCATCTACGAAGCCCCGGGCCTCGCGCTGCTGTACATCGCGTACGAGCGTCTCGTCACCGGCATCCACAACGAAGACACGATCGAGCAATACCGCGAGAACGGTCGCCGTCTCGGCCGCCTGTTGTACCAGGGCCGCTGGTTCGATCCGCAGGCGATCATGCTGCGCGAAACGGCCCAGCGCTGGGTCGCGCGCGCGATCACCGGCGAAGTGAAGATCGAACTGCGCCGCGGCAACGACTACTCGATCCTGAGCACGAAGTCGCCGAACCTCACGTACCAGCCGGAACGCCTGTCGATGGAGAAGGTCGCATCGACGTTCTCGCCGCGCGACCGGATCGGCCAGCTGACGATGCGCAACCTCGACATCACCGATACGCGCGACAAGCTGCGCGTTTATACGCAAGTCGGCCTGCTGACGCCGGGTGAATCGTCGGCGCTGCCGCAGATCAAGGGCGACGACAAGTAAGTCGCTTCGTTCGACGCCGTGCCGCATCGCTGAATGCGGCACGGCCGGGCAGGCTGCGTGTACCGATCATCACGCACGCAGCCTGCCGCTCCTTCCGCCTCTCCCCGCTTTTTCGCTTTCCCTCCGCAATCGCTCGACGCTGCGCCTCGCGCAAACGGCACTGCAACGCCGCACCGATCATGGCAAGCTGCGAGTCGTTCGACTTCCGCCTTTCCTTATGACTGCCCTCACCGTCATCCACCTGAACGGCCCGATCAACAGCGGCAAGACGACGATCGGCCGCGCACTCGCACGCGCGCTGCCCGAGGCGCGCTTCATCGACGGCGACGATCACGATGCGCCCGAAGACGCACCGTTCGACGTTCAGTGGGCGATCGCGCTGGAGCGTCTCGTCACGCAAATCACGCAGGCGTGCGAACGCCATCTGGTGATCGCCTATCCGATCGGCGACGCGGAATTCGAACGGCTGCGCGCCGCCTGCGACGCACGCGCTGCGCGCCTGTTCGTCGTGACGCTCGCGCCGCCCGAAGCGGTCGCGGCTTCGAATCGCGGCACGCGCGCACTGACGGATTGGGAGCGGCAGCGTATCGCCGAGATGTATCGCGAAGGGTATGCGGCGCGCGCGTTCAGCGATTGCGTGATCGATACGTCGAACGCGTCGGCCGATGCGTGTGCGACGGAGATCACACGCCGCGCGGCGCTTCCCGCACATTGACGCGGCCGCTTCGGCCGTGCACCGTCGCGAAGAACCTCACCGCAGTCCCGTGTATCCTCGGGATTTTTCGCCAACCGGGAACGACACCGGAGACAACATGACGACACGATGCGGCTCTATCATCGCGTGGCTCGCGGTCATTGAAATCATTGCGATGGTGATGTGCTACGGCTACGCCAGCTCGATGACCGATCCCTATGCGGGCGTCGGCGTTCTCGGCTTCGGCCTGCGGAGCATGGCCGCCGTCTCCGTCCTGGCGCTTGCCGTCGGCATCGGTTGCCTCGCGGCCGACGCGCCAAAACCTGACCAACCTCCACGAGCATCATTCCGTGTCGCGATCCCGCTGCACCTTCTGCTCTGCATTCCGGGCTTGTGGTTCTGGTTCCATGCGTAAGCAATGCCCCGGCCGGCGAATCCGCGCGCGCTCACCGTCGTGACCGCGCAGCCTGCGCGTCCGGATGCATGTTCGCGGACGCGCGCCGCCTTCAATGATGCGGCCGCGCCCCCGCCACGACCTGCTCCCGCGCCCCCTTCCGGCTCAGCATCAGCGTAACGACCGCCGACACCGCGAGCGTGCCCGCCACCACATAGAGCCCCGCCGCATACCCGCCCGTCACATGCTTCAGCCAGCCGATCGCGAACGGCCCGACGAACCCGCCGAGATTGCCGATCGAGTTGATCATCGCGATCCCCGCGGCCGCACCGGCGCCCGACAGGAACGCGCTCGGCATCGCCCACAGCGGCGCCTTCGCCGCGCTGATCCCGATGTTGACGACGACCAGCGCGAGCACGGTCAGTAGCGCGGTGCTCGCCTGCCCCGCGAACACGAAGCCGATGCACGCGAGCACGCACGGAATCACGACGTGCCACGTGCGCTCGCCGGTGCGATCCGAGTGCCGCGCCCACCCGATCATCGCGACGACCGCGGCGATGCTGGGGATGCCGGTCAGCAAGCCCGTCTGCAATGCGGTGAAGCCGAACTGCTTGACCATCAGCGGCGCCCACAGCCCGAGCGTATACAGCCCCGCCGACGTGCCGAAGTAGATCAGCGCGAGCGCCAGCACGCGCGGGTCGCGCAGCGCCTGCCACGCGCCGGCCGTATGCCCGGCATGCGTGTGACGCATATCCGCCTCGGCCTTCAGCTTCGCGATCAGCCAGTCGCGCTCGTCCTGCCGCAGCCACGCGGCCTTCGACGGCGCATCGGTCAGGCACTTCAGCACGACGAAGCCGAGCGCGACCGCCGGCAGCGCTTCGACGATGTACAGCATCTGCCAGTCGGCAAGCCCGAACATCGGCGGCATCTGCATGATCGCGCCCGACAGCGGCGAGCCGATCGCGGTCGAGATCGGCGCGGCCGCCATGAACCACGCGGCGGCCACCGCGCGCTGCTTCGCGGGGAACCACCGGCTGAGATACAGGATGATGCCGGGGAAGAACCCGGCTTCGGCCACGCCGAGCAGAAAGCGCAGCACGTAGAAGCTCGTCGGCCCGACAG
The DNA here is from genome assembly GCF_019091065.1 of Burkholderia sp. GbtcB21. Taxonomy (NCBI): domain Bacteria; kingdom Pseudomonadati; phylum Pseudomonadota; class Betaproteobacteria; order Burkholderiales; family Burkholderiaceae; genus Burkholderia; species Burkholderia sp. GbtcB21. The sequence goes on along the minus strand of NZ_JAGXKA010000003.1, from coordinate 598,164 downwards.
CGAACGCGGACACCGCCGACACGAGGCCCCACGTGATCATCACGCGCGCGATCCAGATGCGCGCGCCGACGCGGTGGAGGATCAGGTTGGACGGCACTTCGAACAGAAAGTAGCCGATGAAGAACAGGCCGCCGCCGAACCCGAACGCGGTCGGCGACAGGCCGATCGCCTTGTTCATCGTCATCGCGGCAAAGCCGACGTTGACGCGATCGAGAAAGCTGACGAAATAAAGCAGCATCACGAACGGAATGATGCGCCACATCAGTTTCCGCGCGACGCGGGCTTCCAGATCCGCTTGCATGTGTCTCCTCCTTCGAGGTCGAGCCGTGCTCTGTCCGTGAATACTCGCCGGCGCCGCGACGAAGCGCGCGGGCCGGCGCCCGGCTCGCGTCGGATGCGCGAGTCGCGGGCATAAGAAACCGATAGGATGACGAACGGATGGCGGCCGGCTACCGGCTGCGCATACGCAGCGCCGCCCCGATCGTCAGGCCGCGACCGCCGCGTTCGCGACGCGCTCGCAGACAGCCGCCGTCACCTGCGCGGTCGTCGCTCTGCCGCCGAGGTCGCGCGTATGCAGCGACGGGTCGGCCGTCACGGCCTCGATCGCCTGCATCACGCGCGCCGCGGCTTCCGCCTCGCCGAGATGCTCGAGCAGCATCACGACCGACCAGAACGTGCCGACCGGATTCGCGAGCCCCTGGCCCATGATGTCGAACGCGGAGCCGTGGATCGGCTCGAACATCGACGGATAACGGCGTTCGGGATCGATGTTGCCGGTCGGCGCGATGCCGAGGCTGCCGGCGAGCGCGGCGGCGAGATCGCTGAGGATGTCCGCGTGCAGGTTGGTCGCGACGATCGTGTCGAGCGACGCCGGCCGGTTGACCATGCGCGCGGTCGCCGCGTCGACGAGCTCCTTGTCCCACGTGACGTCGGGGAATTCCTGCGCGATCTGCTTCGCGATCTCGTCCCACATCACCATTGCGTGCCGCTGCGCGTTGCTCTTCGTGATCACGGTCAGCAGCTTGCGCGGGCGCGACTGCGCGAGCCGGAACGCGAAGCGCATGATGCGTTCGACGCCGGCGCGCGTGAGGATCGACACGTCGGTCGCGGCTTCGATCGGATGGCCCTGGTGCACGCGGCCGCCGACGCCCGCGTATTCGCCTTCGGAGTTCTCGCGGACGATGACCCAGTTCAGGTCGTCCGGCCCGCAGCGCTTCAGCGGCGCGTCGATGCCGGGCAGGATGCGCGTCGGGCGCACGTTCGCGTACTGGTCGAAGCCTTGGCAGATCTTCAGGCGCAGCCCCCACAGCGTCACGTGGTCGGGCACGTCGGGGTCGCCCGCCGAGCCGAACAGGATCGCGTCCTTGCCGCGCAGCGCGTCGAGGCCGTCGGCCGGCATCATCGCGCCATGCAGGCGGTAGTAATCGGCGCCCCAGTCGAAATCCTCGAACTCGAACGCGAAGCGGTCGCTGCCGCGGGCCAGCGCTTCCAGCACCTGCTTGCCGGCCGGCACCACTTCCTTGCCGATGCCGTCGCCGGGAATCGTTGCGATACGGTAGGTCTTCATGCGGACATCCTCGATTGATCGTGAGCGTGAACGCACTTTACCGAACCAGGAGTGCAGGAACCGGCGCTAGAATCAAAGCATCTTTAACTTCGATTCACGAATCCCGTCATGGCGGATACCGTCCAGCCGGCCGATCTCGGCTTCTTTTCGACGCTGGCCGCGTCGGGCAGCCTGAGCTCGGCCGCGCGCGAACTCGGGCTGACCGCGGCGGCCGTCAGCAAGCGGCTCACGCAGATGGAGCGGCGCGCGGGCGTGACGCTCGTCAACCGCACGACGCGGCGGATGATGCTGACGCCCGAAGGCGACGTGTATCTCGACTACGCGCGCCGGATCCTCGACCAGATGGACGAACTGGGCGAGCTGCTCGGCAGCGCGAAGCAGCGCCCGAAGGGGCTGCTGCGCGTGAACGCGACGCTCGGCTTCGGGCGCAGCCACGTCGGGCCCGCGATCTCGCGCTTCGTCGCGCGTTATCCGGAGGTGTCGGTGCAGTTGCAACTGTCTGTGATGCCGCCGCCGCTCACCGACGACGCGTTCGACGTGTGCATCCGCTTCGGCGAGCCGCCCGACACGCGCGTCGTCGCGCGGCGGCTCGCGCCGAACCGCCGGCTGCTGTGCGCGGCGCCCGCGTATCTCGCGCGGCACGGCACGCCCGGCACGCCGCACGACCTGACACGGCACAACTGCATCGGCATTCGGCAAGGTGACGAGGGCTATGGCGTGTGGCGCCTGACGAGCGGACGCGGCGCGGCACGCCGCACGGAAGCCGTGCGGATCAACGGCAACCTGACGACGAACGACGGCGAGATCGCCGTGAAGTGGGCGCTCGACGGGCACGGCATTCTGATGCGCGCGGAATGGGACCTCCGCGACTATCTCGCCGACGGCCGCCTCGTCGTCGTGCTGCCCGACTACGAAACGCCGAGCGCGGATATCTATGCGGTGTACGCGCAGCGTCACCAGATGTCCGCGCGGATTCGTGCGTTCGTCGATTTTCTGGCGGACGAATTGGGGCGGTTGAGGACGGTGTAGGAATCGGAATGCGGCGCACGACTGCTCCGCGCTCATGAAATGGATGAAAAAAAGCCAATTATTTTGGCCAATTCATCGACAAATCACCAAAATATTTACATCCATGCATATCGATCCAGCCTCGAAGGCGCTCGCACGTCGCATCGATTGTGCTAATATTTTGGCATCCTCGTTAGAAAAACACTGAAATATTAGCCTTATGGCACAAAAGACGGCTCCGCTCCTGCCAGTATCGAATCAACTGCTCGCCGAATTCGGCGAGCGGCTGAAGCTTGCGCGCCTGCGCCGGAAACTGACGGCCAAGCAGGTTGCGGAACGCGCCGGCATGTCGCCGATGACGCTTCGTTCGCTGGAGGCCGGCGGATCGGGCGTCACCATCGGCGCCTATCTGTCCGTCATGCAGGTGCTGGGGCTCCAGAACGATCTGGAAAAGCTGGCCGCCACGGACGAATTCGGCCGCCAGCTTCAGGACGCCCGCCTCGTCAAACCACGATCCGCCCGACGAACCGCGCCGCCGCTCTCCTCCGCTACGTCGCCCACGCCTGGTCGGCGCTTGCGCGCAAGCGCTCCCTCCACTACGAACGCGGCCGGAGCAGACACGGCGGCATCCGAACCCACCGAACCCGGCGATACCCGCGGCACGACGGCAGCCGATCTTGTCGCCTTGCTGAAACCGGCAAGAAAACGGCATGGGGAGCATCGCGGGAAATGACGACGATCGGTGTCTACGCAGATTGGGACAGCTTGCCTGAACCGCGAAAGCTCGGACTCCTGCACAGCCGCAAGACGCGGGCGAGCGAGCGGTTCGAGTTCCAGTACGCCTCTGCTGCACTGGCGGCTCCCGAGTTCGCAAACGTGCAGATCGATCCGGCAATCGGTCTCTTCGAAGGCCCCCAATATCCGGCCCCGCCGCGGGACGCGTTCGGCGCCTTCGCCGATTCCAGCCCCGATCGGTGGGGCCGCATGCTGATGGATCGCAGGCTGGAGCGAGACATTCGTGCCGGCCTGAGACCGAAAGGCACCCGACTCCACGAATCGGACTACCTGCTCGGCGTTCACGACCTTTATCGCGTCGGTGCGTTGCGCTACCGGCTCGACGACGCAGGAGAATTTCTCGACGATCGTCATGATCTCGCGGCACCGCCGTTTGCAGAGATTCGCGAACTGGAACACGCGAGTCGTGCGCTGGAGGAAGACGTCGACAATACCGCCCCGGACGGCCGCGACTGGCTAGCGATGCTCATCGCCCCCGGCGGCTCGCTCGGTGGCGCAAGACCCAAGGCAAGCGTCGCCGACGAACAAGGCCGTCTCTATATCGCGAAGTTTCCGAGCGCACGGGACGACTACGACGTGGGTGGCTGGGAAATGGTCGTCAATGCGCTGGCGGTGGGTTGCGGCCTGAACGTCGCCCACGCCGAGGCACGAAAATTCGCCAGCGACCATCACTGCTTCCTGGTTCGGCGTTTCGATCGGACAGCCGAGGGCCGGCGTCTGCATTTCGCGTCGGCAATGACCATGACCGGCCACGTCGACGGCGACGATGCGTCGACAGGCGTCAGCTACCTGGAATTGGCCGAAGTCCTCATGCGGCACGGCGCACAACCGAATGCCGACTTGCGCGAGCTATGGGCCCGAATCGTCTTCAACCTCCTGGTCTCGAACACCGACGATCATCTCCGCAATCATGGATTCATACTGGTGCCGGGTGCGGGCTGGCGACTCTCGGCGGCCTACGACATGAATCCTGTCGCCGTCGCCGATGGCCTCAAGCTCAACATTACGGAAGCCGACAACGCACTGAACCTCGAACTTGCCCGCGAGGTATGCGAATACTTTCGGCTCAAGCTGCAGGACGCCGACGAGATCATCGACGACTTCCGCGGCATCGTCAGCCAATGGAGAACGCTTGCGACGCGACTCGCGCTGCCCGCCCGCGAGCAGGAGCGCATGGCCGGCGCGTTCCATCTCGCGAACGATTGACCGCCCCTCGTTCAGCGCCCCTCGTTCACGCCATCGCCACCTGACTGCCCTCGCGATCGTTCATCTCGACGGCTTCCGGCGCCTGCTGTCGCGCCATGGCTCCCGCGACGACCACGCCTTCCCGGTCCTGCGCAAACCGCTCGGCGATCCAGTCGACGAACGCACGCACGCCGGGCGACACATGCGGACGCTTCACGTAGACGGCCGACACGGCGACCGCATCGGGCCGCCATCGCGGCAGCACTTCCCGCAATCGTCCTGCGTCGATCAGCGGCTGCGCGACGACACGCGGCGGCTGGAGCAGCCCGAGGCCGTGCACGCCGCACGCGAGGTACGCGTGCTCGTCGTCCACGCTGACGATGCCGTCGAGCCGAACCTTGCGCACCGCACCATCCACCGTGAAATCGAGTTCGGCCGTGCGCTGACCGGAAGCGGACGTTCCGCATACCGCGCGATGCGCGGCGAGATCGTCGAGCGTGCGCGGGACGCCGTGGCGGTCGAGATAGGCAGGGCTCGCGCACGTCACGCGCTCGAGCATGCCGAGCCGTCGCGCGACGAGCGACGAATCGGGTAGCGCCCCAAGCCGGATGCTGCAGTCGACCGCGTCGCCGACCATGTCGGCCGCGCGCCCGGACACGCCGAGCATCAGCACGAGATCGGGATGCCTCGCATGAAATTCGCCGAGCGCCGGCAGCACGATCGCGCCCGCCACCGATCCCGGCAATTCGACGCGCAGCGGCCCGCTCGGATGCAGCGCGGCGCCGCGGATGCTGGCCTCGAGCTCGTCGACGTCAGCCGTGATGCGCAGGCAGCGCCGGTAATACGCGTCGCCTTCGGGCGTCGCACGCAGCGCGCGCGTCGTGCGCACCAGCAGCGGCATGCCGAGCGCCGCTTCGAGCTCCTGCACGGTCCGCGTCGCGGTCGCGCGCGAAATGCCGAGCGCCTGCGCGGCGCGCGTAAAGCTGTTCATTTCGACGATGCGCGTGAAGATGCGCATCGCGCGGATCGGATTGTCCACCGGACACCCCTGCGTGGTTGCAGCATGCCGCGGCGCGCATTCGTGCGCCGTGCATGCATGTCGAGTCGAGGAAAGCCGCGCCGCCGGCGCGGCGGCCGGTTCAGCCGGTTCAGCCGGTTCAGCCGTTCGCAGCCGCGGCGCCGCGCGCCGGTTCGTCGAGCAGCCGTTGCGCCAGCGCGAGCGCGTCGTCGCGGGTCGCCGCCGCGTTCAGCGGATAGCCCCAGACTTTCTCGAACGCGCCCGAGAACGCGTCGAGCGCCGCGCGCCGCAGCGCGTCAGGCTCGATCGCGATCATCGCGGGGATCCATTCGCGCGACTGCGCGCGGTTGGCCTTGCTCCACTTCGCGAGTTGCTTGCGCAGTTCGTGATCGCCGGCGCCGCGGTCGTCGCCGGACGGCGCGTCGTCGGTCAGAAAAACGAAGCGTTCGCGGCGCGCCAGCAACGCATCGAGTTCGGCAAGCAGGTGGGCGGGGTCGGTGTGCGTCGAACCGCTGTAACGCAACCAGACAAACGGAAATTCAGTCGTGACGATCTGCATGTCGACCTCCAGATGAGAACGATTCTCATTTTATGGATCGAGGCCGACCGCGTCATTTTTCATCCCGGCCAACTGCTTTTTCATTCCGGCCAAACGTGCGCGCAGCGGCCGTTCAGCGTTGCCGGTCGGTCAGGAATTGCGTCGGCGACTTGCCGGTCGCCTTGCGGAACATCGTCACGAAGCTGCTCGCGCTCTCGTAGCCGAGATCGATCGCGATCTGATGCACGCGGCGGCCGGTCGTCAGCATCCGCAGCGACAGCGCGACGTGCAGCCGCCGGCGCCAGTCGCCGAGGCTCATCCCGAGCTCCTTCGTCGCGAGCCGCGTCAGGCTGCGCTCGCTGATGCCCGCGCACCGCGCGAGTTCGGGCAGCGACGACTTGTCGGCCGGATCGTCGAGCAGATGGTCGATCAGCTTGCGCAGCCGGCGGTCGGTCGGCATCGGCAGGTACAGGTCCTCGACCGGCGCCGCGACGAGTTCGTCGAGCAGCGTCGCCATCAGCCGCCCTTGCGGACCGTCGACGTCGTACAGGTTCGGGAAGCTCGCCGCCTTCAGCAGCAGTTCGCGCAGCAGCGGCGACATCGACAGCGTGCAGCAGTGCGCGGGCAAATCCAGCGCGGCATCGGGTTCGACCAGCACCGCATAGAAGGTCGCGCCGGCCGAGCCGCGCGCCGCATGCGGGACGTCGCCCGGAATCCACACGGTGCATTGCGGCGGTGCGCTCCATACGCCGCCGTCGATCTCGCAATAGATGACGCCGCTCAGCGTGTAGAGCAACTGCGCCTGGCGATGGCTGTGCCGCTCCAGCCGCCACTCGGGCTCGACGACCGAGCCGCCGAACACGACGAGCGGACGCGGCACGTGGTAGACGTCGGCGTCCGCGGCGGGATCGGTGGTCGGTGGAAGCTTGCGCATGAAACGGTAGGCAGTGGAGGAAGCGGACGCCGTGCCCGCGCGTCGTTTCGTGCTTATACCAGAAAGGCAGCGGCGCAGCCGGGCGGTCGCGGGCTGCGTCTGCGGCCGCGCGCCGAACCGAATACAATGCGCCGATCCCCCGCCGCTGCGCCAACCTGCCGGAGCCGCCATGTTCGACCTGACCACGCTGACCACCTTCACGGCCGTCGTTCTGGGCCTGTTCCTGATCCCCGGCCCCGCCGTGCTGCTCGTGCTGAGCCGCACCGTGCAGGGCGGCCGCAAGACCGGCATCCTGACCGGCCTCGGCGTCGCGAGCGGCGACTTCGTGCATACGCTGTTCGCGGCGGTCGGGCTGTCCGCGCTGCTGATGACGTCGGCACTCGCATTCAACGTCGTGAAGCTGATCGGCGCCGCATACCTGATCTATCTCGGCGTGCGCGCGCTGCTCGACAGACCGTCCGACCCGTCGCTGCCGGCGGTGCCGCCCGTCACGCCGCTCAACGCGTACCTGCAGGCGATTCCCGCCGAAGTGCTGAATCCGAAGACCGCGCTGTTCTTCCTCGCGTTCATGCCGCAGTTCGTGCATCCGGAACGCGGCTCGACGTTCGTGCAGTTCGCGGTGCTCGGGCTGATCTTCGTCGTGCTCAGCTCGCTTTATACGACGCTGATCGCGTGCTCGATCCGCCCGCTCGGCCGCATCGTGAAGCGGCTCACGTGGCTCACGCGCTGGCAGGGGAAGATCATCGGCTCGATCTTCATCGCGCTCGGGCTGCGCGTGGCAGTGCAGCAGCGCTGATGCACGCGGCCGCATGACGTCCCGCGCGTCGCCCGCCGGCGAAGCCCTCTACACCGACCCGCGCCTCGTCGCGGTCTACGACCTGTTCAATGCGGGCGATCGCGACTTCGCGTTCTACGCATCCGTGATCGGCGCCGCTCGGCAACGCATCCTCGATCTCGGCTGCGGCACCGGCACGTTCGCGCGCCGGCTCGCGGCGGCCGGGCACGACGTCGTCGCGATCGATCCCGCGCCGGCGATGATCGAATACGCACGACGCCAGCCGGGCGCCGACGCGGTACGCTGGATCGCCTGCGATCTCGGCCATCTGCCGCCGGGCGCGCCGTTCGATGCGGTCGTGATGACCGGCCACGCATTCCAGTGCCTGCTGACCGACGACGACATCGACGCAACGTTGCGCGGCGTGCGACGCGTGCTCGCCGACGGCGGTTGCTTCCTGTTCGAGACCCGCAACCCGCGCGTCGAGCCGTGGCGTGCATGGACGCCTGAGCATTCGGCACATAGCGTCGAATCGCACGAATCCGGCGTCATCGATCTTCATCATGCGGTGCGCGCGGTAGACAACGCGATCGTGACGTTCGACACGTACTACCGTTTCCACCGCGACGACATGTTGCTGAAGAACACGAGCCGGCTGCGCTTCATCGCGCAGCCCGAACTGCGTGCACGCGTGGAGGCCGCCGGATTCTCGTCGGCCGACTGGTACGGCGACTGGCAACGCGCGCCGTTCGACGACGCGACCAGCGCGGAGATCATCGCGATCTGCCGCGTGTGAGTGCGTGTTCGATTACATCAGCCCGAAACGGGCAGTGCATCCACCGCATACGCATGCCGGAGCATGCGGCCCGATAACCCGCTACTGGAGACTCGACCATGCCCTCCCCGCTTCATCCCGCGCAGGTTCGCGCGCTGCTCGAATGCTATCTGCGCGCGAAGGACCTGAACCGGCCCGCGCTGATCGCCGACTGTTTCGCGGCCGATGCCGATCTGAGCTTTTCGCTCGCGAACGACGACATCGACTTTCCGCCGCGCGTGACGGGCGCGGCGGCCATTGCGCGCACGCTGGTCGAGGAATTCGGCGAGCGGTTCGAGCGGTGCCGGACCTATTACGTCTGCACGGAACCGGCCGTCGACGAACATGGCGAAAGCGGAATGCCGTGGCTCGTCGTGATGCGGCAGAAGGACAACGGCGCGTTGCGGATCGGGCACGGCACGTATCGCTGGCAGTTCGCGTGCGATGGCGAAGGCGTTGCGCGGGTTGCCGCGCTGCACATTCATATCGCGCGGATGGATACGATCAACGACCCGCAGTCGGTGAAACTCGATGCGCTGCACGCGGCGTTCGGGTATCCGTGGCTGCCGGTGCAGGCGTTCGCGCGCGGGCTGGCGGATGTGGCGGCGGCGCAGCCGGCTTGGGCGTTCATCGCGCCGTTCCGGGAGGCAGCAGCGGCGTGACCGAACCCGCCCGCGTGCTTGCGGGGCCGTGCGGCATCCACGCCGCCGCGCTCACCGCGCCATTTCGAGCGCCTGCCGCACCCCCTCCCAATCCAGCCCGAACCGCGCGAGGTACTTGCGCAGCCGATCCGCATCGTTCGGCTGCTTCTTGCTCTGCCGCGACACCGCGAACAGCGTGCGCCCGGCTTCCGACAGGCTCGCCGACACGCGGCACACGTCGAGCACGCGGTAACGCCGCGATCCGCACGATGCGCGTCACCCAGCGGCCATCGAAGAAAAGGACAAGAATATGTGGAAGCGTCATGCCCTGGTATGCCGCGCCGCACGAATGAACGAATCAGGTGAAGCAAATGGCCGACATGGATTATCAGTTGATGGAACTGGCGAACGGCAAGCCGGTGAAGATGTGGACGCAAGGCGTCGCCGTCGAGGACGAAGCGCGCGCGCAACTGCGCAACACCGCGCAGATGCCGTTCATCTTCCGCCACGTCGCGGTGATGCCGGACGTGCACCTCGGCAAGGGCTCGACGATCGGCAGCGTGATTCCGACGAAGGGCGCGATCATTCCGGCCGCGGTCGGCGTCGACATCGGCTGCGGGATGATGGCCGCGCGCACGACGCTGACGGCGTCCGACCTACCGGACTCGCTCGCCGGGCTGCGAAGCGCGATCGAACGCGCGGTGCCGCACGGCCGCGCGCCGGGCCGCCGCGATCCGGGCGCGTGGGGCGATCGCACGCCGGCCGCCGTGACCGAATCGTGGAAATCGCTGCTGCCGGGTTTCCAGCGGATCGTCGACAAGTATCCGAAGCTGGAAAAGACGAACCACTACGCGCATCTCGGCACGCTCGGCACCGGCAACCACTTCATCGAAGTGTGCGTCGACGAAGCGGACCACGTGTGGTTCATGCTGCACAGCGGTTCGCGCGGCGTCGGCAACGCGATCGGCAGCCTGTTCATCGAACTCGCGCAGGCCGACATGCGCCAGCACATCGCGAACCTGCCGGACCGCAACCTCGCGTATTTCACCGAGGGCAGCCGGCACTTCGACGATTACGTCGAAGCGGTCGGCTGGGCTCAGGACTACGCGCGGCGTAACCGGCAGGCGATGATGGACGCGGTGATCGGCGCGGCGCGCGGCGTGATCGGCAAGCCGTTCGCGGTCGACGAGCACGCGGTGAACTGCCACCACAACTACGTGCAGCGCGAACGCCACTTCGGCGAAGACGTGCTCGTGACGCGCAAGGGCGCGGTGTCCGCGCAGAAGGGGCAACTCGGGATCATTCCGGGTTCGATGGGCGCGAAGAGCTTCATCGTGCGCGGGCTCGGCAACCCGGAAAGCTTCTGCTCGTGCAGCCACGGCGCGGGACGAACGATGAGCCGCACCGAAGCGAAGCGCCGCTTCACGGCCGACGACCAGGCGAAGGCGACGCAAGGCGTCGAATGCCGGAAGGACGCGGGTGTCGTCGACGAAATCCCGATGGCCTACAAGGACATCGACGCGGTGATGGCGGCCCAGCGCAGCCTCGTGGAAGTGGTGCACACGCTGCGCCAGGTGGTGTGCGTGAAAGGATAGTGCGGCCCGCGATCCACGCGCTCGTCGAGACGATGCTCGCCGATGCCGAACACGATCGCGAATACAAGCGGCCGTGGGGCGACGTGGCGATGCTCGATACGTTCCTGCGCGACGTACTCGACGGTCGATGAAAGACGAACGGCGCGATGCCTGCGGGCATCGCGCCGTTTCCACGTCTGCACGCACCCGCCCGCTGCCGGCGAGCAACGTGCGTGCCCGCACACTACGCGTCGTCGCGCCGAACGCCATCCGTTGCGGCGGTATACTTGATCCCGTTCTGCAAAGCGCGCCGCGTCATGCGCCGCCGCACGCGACGTGCACCGCTTTCTGACGATGCGCTTGCAGTCCGACGTCTTCCGCCCGCCCGTTCACTGCCGATACGAACCGTCATGTCGCACCGCCTTTCGCTTGCCCTCGCCGCCCTCCTCGCCGCTTCTCCGCTCGCCGCACAGGCACGCCCGCTCGCGCGGCCGCCGGTCGAGCGCGACTTCAAGAGCTGGTCGGTCGTCTGCGACAACGGCAACCGCTGCATTGCCGAAAGCCACGCCGACGATATCGACAATGCACGCACCAGCCTGATCCTGCGCGTGACGCGCGATGCCGGCCCCGACGCGCAACCGTCGCTCGACATCTTCGCGTCGGCGCCATTGGATCTGCGCACGGCACGCACCGATGGTCGCCCGTTCGATGCGATGCCGGCCCAATGGCATGCGTTCGGCGACAAGCCGGACAGTGACGACCCGCACCCGTTCCGAATCCGGACGAGCGATCCGGCAACGGTTGCCGCATGGCTCGCCGCGTCGCGCAATGCGCAACTGCTGAGCTTCGGCGATCCGGCGTCGGCGCAAACGCCGCGCACGCCGCTGTCGGGATTGAATGCCGCGCTGCTGCTGATCGACGACACGCAGGGCCGCGTCGGCACGGTCACGGCGCTGCTGCGCCCCGGCAACCGGCCCGCTTCGTCGGTGCCGGCCGCGCCGGCATTACCGCCCGCCGTCGTTCCGGCGCCGCCCGTCGCCGGCCTGTCGGCCGCCGAACAGCGCCCGCTCGTCGATGCCGTGCTCGCGAAGTTCGGCACCGACGCGAAGCAATGCGCGGCCGATGTCGAAGACGAAATGTCGGCCGGCGACCGCAGGAAGGCGTCACGCGCCGTGGCGATCTCGGCCGACGAGGCACTCGTCGCGATACCGTGCCAGACCAGCAGCCTGTATAACCACACCGACCTTTGGTACCGCGTGCGACGGTCGGCGCCATATGCACCGACGGCGATGAACTTCGGCGAGAACGCGAATGCGGGCCTCGATTCCGCGTCGTTCGCGAACGAACTGACCGACGCCGGCTACGATCCCGCCAGCGCGATGCTGTCGAGCAAGGTCCGCTTGCGCAATGCCGGCGATTGCGGCTCGACCGCGTCGTGGATCTTCGACGGCCGGCGCTTCCTGCTCGCCGACATCGCGATGCACGGCACCTGCAACGGCCTGTTGCAGGATCAATGGCCGCGCCTGTATCGCCGGGCCGATGCGTCGGGAAACCGCTGACGCGCGTGGCGTGCCGATGCACGCCAAAAAAACCATAACAAACCGAGGACCGACCCATGCATCTCCCGTCAATCGACACATCGCGCGGCTGGCGTTTCGCGCTTTCGTTCGCGCTGATCGCCGTCACCACATTCGCGTGTCTGCCTGCCCGTGCAGCGAACGCCGACGACCCAGTCGAATTCCCGTTCTGGTCGCGCAACTGGATCGGCACGATCGGCAACCGGCACGTCGAAGTCTCGCTTTCGCGCGTCGCCGATGCAATGTCCGGCTGGTATTGCTATGCGCCCTGCGCGGCCGACAAACGCTATCGGCTCGCGCTAAAGGGGTCGTTCGATTCGCACGGCACGACGCTGTCGGAACGCGACAACGGTGCGAAGACGAATGCTGACCGCGTGACGGGCACGTGGCACGTCGGGTCGCCCGACGGCACCGTTGCCGGCACGTGGACCTCGCCTGACGGCAAGCGCACGCTGCCCGTCTCGCTCGCACCGAAACGCGACGGCCGGCCGTTCCCTTACGACATCCACCTCGTCGCGGACAAGTTGCCCGACGACAGTGGTTCGTGTAACGACGTGCCGCACGTCAGCGCGATCCGCCTTTACGATCACGGCCGCCTCGTGCAAACGCTGCCGACCGATTCGCAAGGCACCTGCAGCGTGTTCACGCCTGAATTCGCCGACGTGAACTTCGACGGCTGGCCCGACCTGATGCTCGCGCAAGCGATGGGTGCCAGTCCGAACATTCCGTACCAGACATGGATCTTCAACCCGACGACGCGCCGCTTCGTCGATGCGCCGAAAGGACTACAGGCAATCACGTCGCCGGACTTCGACCCCGTGCACCGGATCGTCTGGACAAGCTGGCGCGCGAGTTGCTGCGAGCACGGCGTGACGACCTACCGCTGGCAGAGCAACGACGTGAAGGAGGTCGACTCGGCCAGCAGCTACATGCTGCCCGTGCTCGACGGGAACACGCGCCGCTATTGCTACGTCATGCCCGGTTACGGCGACGGGTATATCGAGTTTCCGCAGCGCATCGAGCAAACCGACACCGGGCTGCGTTCAACGCTGGGCGACCCGAAAGGCTGCGACGCGAGCGATTCGCCGTCCATGACGCGTGTATATATCGACATCTGGAAGCCGGGCACGCCCGGCCACGCGCCGACGCTCGTGCGCACCGAGAAGGTCGCGTGGAAACGCACGCAAACCCGCGCCGGCATGAAGTTCTGCCCCGACGTGCCGTTCTACGACAACGGCCGCATCCGCCGCATCGTGCTGCGCGACGATCCCGACCAGTGCAGCGACAAGAATCCCGACACGAACTAGCGCACCGCCATCCCGTCACTCGCCGACGATCGAAATCGAGAACCCGTCCCAGCCCTTCTGCCCGACCGTCTGCACGGCCGTCGTCGTGAGCTTCGGCTCGGCCGCGAGACGCGCGAAGCCTTCCCGCACGCCGACCACATCGGGCTCGCGATTGTCCGGATCGGCCACGCGCCCGCCGCGCACGACGTTGTCGACGACGATCACCGTACCGGGCCGCGACAGCTTCAGCGCCGCGTCCAGATAGACCGGGTTGTTGTCCTTGTCCGCATCGATGAAGATGAAATCGAACGGCGCGTCACCCGCATCGACGAGCCGCGCGAGGCTGTCCTTCGCGTTGCCGACGATCACCGACACGACCTCTGCGAACCCGGCGCGCGCGATGTTCCGCGTCGCGACCTTCGCATGCTCGGGGTTCAGTTCGAGCGTCACGAGCGTACCGCCCGGCGGCAACGCGCGCGCGAGCCAGATCGTGCTGTAGCCGCCGAGCGTGCCGACCTCGAGGATGCGCCGCGCGCCGCGTATCGTCGCGAGCAGTTGCAGCAGCTTGCCCTGGTTCGGCGCGACGTTGATCGCGGGCAGCCCGGCCGCATTGCTGGCCACCAGCGCGGCATCGAGCGCATCGTCGGACGGCACGAGCGTCGCGGAAAAATACGCATCTACCTGATTCCACTGGTCCTGATCCATCGCGCGCCTCCTGTCTGCGGAAAAGGCATTCTATGCGCGGCATCCCCATAAGCAACAAACCATTCGTTCTAAGGACAGCGGCACACGTGCTCCTATAATCGCCGGACGGCCGTACCTCTCGAACTTCACAACAACAGACGGAGCACCCATGACCGATCAGGCCTCTTCGAACTGGCGCCTCGAAACCATCGCCGTGCACGGCGGTTATCGTCCCGACCCGACCACGCGCGCGGTCGCCGTACCGATCTACCAGACCGTTGCGTACGCATTCGACGACACGCAGCACGGCGCCGACCTGTTCGACCTGAAGGTCCAGGGCAACATCTATACGCGAATCATGAACCCGACGACGGATGTGCTCGAGAAGCGGATCGCCGCGCTCGAGGGCGGCATCGGCGCGCTTGCGCTCGCGTCGGGGCAATCCGCCGTCACGTATGCGATCCAGACGATCGCCGAGGCCGGCGACAACATCGTGTCCGCGAGTTCGCTGTACGGCGGCACCTACAACCTGTTCGCGCATACGCTGCCGCAATACGGGATCACGACGCGCTTCGCGGATCCGCGCGACCCCGCGTCGTTCGAGCCGCTGATCGACGCACGCACGAAGGCGATCTTTGCGGAATCGGTCGGCAACCCGCTCGGCAACGTCACCGACATCGCCGCGCTCGCGGAAGTCGCGCATCGCCACGGAATCCCGCTGATCGTCGACAACACGGTGCCGTCGCCGTACCTGTTGCGCCCGTTCGAGCACGGTGCGGACATCGTCGTGCACTCGCTGACGAAATATCTCGGCGGGCACGGCACGAGCCTCGGCGGCGCGATCGTCGATTCGGGCAAGTTCCCGTGGGCCGAGCACGCGGACCGCTTCAAGCGGCTGAACGAACCGGACGTCAGCTATCACGGCGTCGTCTATACGGAAGCGTTCGGGCCGGCCGCCTATATCGGCCGCGCGCGCGTGGTACCGCTGCGCAACATGGGCGCGGCGATCTCGCCGTTCAACGCATTCCAGATCCTGCAGGGCATCGAAACGCTCGCGCTGCGCGTCGAGCGGATCAGCGACAACGCACTGAAGATCGCGCAGCATCTCGCGCGCCACGAGCAGGTCGAATGGGTGAACTACGCGGGACTGCCCGATCATCCCGACCACCCGCTCGTCGCACGCTACCTGTCGGGCCGCGCGCCGGGCATCCTGACGTTCGGCGTGAAGGGCGGCCGCGACGGCGGCGCGAAGTTCCAGGACGCGTTGAAGCTGTTCACCCGGCTCGTCAACATCGGCGATACGAAGTCGCTCGCGACGCACCCGGCATCGACGACGCACCGGCAACTGTCGCCGGCCGAGCTCGCGAAGGCCGGCGTGAAGGAGGAAACGGTGCGGCTGTCGATCGGCATCGAGCATATCGACGACCTGCTCGCCGATCTCGACCAGGCGCTCGCGCAGCTTTGACCGGAACGGGCGCGCCGGCTACCAGGTCGTCGCGCCCGCCGGATACGTGTCGACGATGCGTGTGCCGTTCACAGGCGCGACGCCCTCGTTGCGCAGCGCGGCCCACAGGTCGATCGCATGCTCGCGAGATTTGCGGCTGCCGTCGTCGGTCAGCACGTTCAGCGCGATCACTTCGTCGCGTATCGTCAGTTGCAGCTGTTCCTTCAACTTGCGCGACTGATACGACGCGGTACGGACATCGCCCAGCACGATCCGCTTCTCCGCGACCTTAACCTCGCCGCCCGCATCAGCTGGCACGAACGTCAGCCGGCCGTTGTCGATCTCGCATTGCCCGCGCGTGAACGTCGCGCTCCACTCGCCCGACCGCACGGCCGCGAACTCGCAGCGCATCCGCTCGTTCGTGCGGCGGCCGGCGTCATGCGCCGATGCATGCGACAGCGCACGTTCCGGCCAGCCGGCCGCCATCGCGGCCGTCGACATCAAACAGACAGCCAGCACGATTCCTGTTGCGATAGTGCGCATGGCGCGCTCCCTTTCAGAGGTGGAACCGGCCGAACCGCGTCGCCGCAGCCGGCCGTGGATGAACGCTCAACGCACCGCGAAGCGGTTGTCGTGCGCATCGACTGTCGGTGCCTTCTCGCCCCGGTGAACCGTCGAGCGATGGATTTCCTGATTGCGCGCGACGGCCGCCGGGCTCGCCGGATAGTCGTGATTCGGGCTCGGGATCACGCCGTCGTGCCGCGCGCGCACCAGTTCCCGACGCACTTCCTGCCGGGTCTTCGCTTGCGCTGCAAAGGCCTGCGAGAAGGCCGCGATCGACAGCGCGGCAACGGTCATGGCGATCATCGGCCGCGGAATGTTCATGGCGTTCGCTCCTTGCTGGAAATCCGTGACAGGAGCCTTCACTTTGATCCGGCGGCGGTGCGGCATCGTGATCCCGGCATGACGGTTTCGTCATGGTTCACGCATTCGCTGCGTCGCAGTGCGAATCAAATTCGTCATTGATTGCTGTCGAAGCGCACCGATCGCTATGCGGTCGGCGCGTGGTAACGCTCGAACGGGGAACAGCGCACGCTCGACGGCGGCACGCAACCGACGCAGGCGTCGATCGACTCCTATGGCTACGGCGGCACGCGCACGCAACGCATCGTCAATCTCGGGTTGCGCCACCGGTTCCGATCGCGACGGCGGCACACTCGCGCTTGCATGACAAAAATTTCATGTTCCGATCAGGCTCACGATGCGTCGTTTCGCTACGATCGGAACGGTAACGGGCCATGCCTGTTCCAATCCACGCAGCGGATCGCTGTCGTACGGCACGATCACGCGTTAGGCCCGGACTCATCGAGTACCGGGCCTTTTTTTGATCGCGAGGCAGACGATCACGGCGCTGGATTGCGTTGCGGAAACAGGCACGGATGCGTCTTCACGTACAGGTTCGGATTGCCGCAGCGGTGCCCGGCATAGTCGATCTGCTCGCCGGGTATGAGGTCGGCCGGCACCGGCTTGCGTGCGGCGGCCGACGCGGCCGTGCCGGTGTCGGAACGTGGCGATGCGCAGCCCGCGAGCAACGGGACGATCAGGACTGCGATCAACGATAAACGGAGAGCGGGATGATGCACTTCTCGGTCCGGAATGAAAACCTGAACAGGACCGCCCGCTTTCGATGCTGCTGTCGCGAACGGCGCGAATGCCGTCGGCCGCGCGAGCCATCGACAGACTTCATGTTCCGCTTCCCGCTCATCGCACCCATGACGCGAACATGACGATTGCGTCATGCCGCTCAGCACGCAAGGCGCGCCGCCGCCTTTCGCAATCTGACGTTTTTTTCATCTCCCGATCACGGTGGCGCACGGCTGCTTTCGCATACTGGGTCCATGGTTCGCCACCCGGCGGCCCTGATCGAGTCAAGGAGAGCATTCAATGAAGACCGCAAAACTCGCAGCACTGTTCGTCACCGCCACGCTGTCGATCGGCCTGGCCACGCAGGCCGCATTCGCGCAGACGCAAACGCAGGGCAAGACCCGCGCGCAGGTCGTCAACGAACTGAAGCAGGCGCAGCACGACGGCATCGTGCCGACGAGCAAGACGCAGTACCCGCCGACCGCCGAGATGGTCGCGCGCAACAAGGAGCTTCACGGGATTTCGGCGCATGGCGGCGAGAAGGCACCGCAGGCCGATAACCACGACAACCTGGCGACGCGTTGATGCCGCTCGGTCGCATGACAACGGGCAACGTGCCGCGCGCAAACGCCTGGCGGCGAACGCGCGGGCGTGCCCGACCGCGATGTCAGGTGCCGATGGCGGCCGGCCGTCGCGGAAAGCGCAGCCAGAACGTCGTGCGCCGGCCGGGATCGCTGTCGACGCCGCATTCGCCGCCGTGGTTGTCCATGATCGACCGGACGATCGCGAGGCCGAGCCCCGTCCCCGACGCCGAATTGTGCCGCGACGGATCGACACGATAGAAGCGCTCGAAGATCCGCCCGACATGCTCCGCGGCAATGCCAGGCCCCGTGTCCGACACGGCGATCGTCGTCGCCCCACCTTGCTCCACGCAATCGATCGCCACGACGCTGCCGCGCGGCGCGTAGGCGAGCGCATTGGACAGCAGGTTGCTCAACGCGCGCTGATACAGCGTGAGATCCGCATCGACCCACGCATGGCCGTCGACCTTCACCGATACGCCCGCATCCTCCGCAAGCGACTCGTAGTAGCCGGCGACACGCCCGGCCTCTTCCGCCGCATTCAGGCGCCGCACGCTGATCGACGTGCCGGCCTGTTCCGAACGCGCGAGAAACAGCATGTCCTCGATCATCCGCGACAGCCGCTGATACTCGTCGATGCTCGACTCGATCACGTTGCGATATTCATCCGCGCTGCGCGGCTGCGACAGCACGACCTGCGCGGCTGCTTGCAGGTTCGTGAGCGGCGTGCGCATGTCGTGCGCGAGATTCGACGAGAACTGGCTCAGCCGCGTGAACGATTCGCTCAGCCTCGCGAGCATCCCGTTGAATGCGTGCTCGAGTTCCTTCAGCTCGCCCGACGTATCGAGTTCCGGCAGCGGATGCGCGAGCCGGCTCGACGACATCTGCTCGGCGCGCGCCGCGAAACGCCGCAGCGGGCTCAAGCCCAGCGCCGCGATGCCATACGCGATCGCGGCCGCGAGCACCACGCCGAACACCTCGATCACGACGATCGTATAAGCATGCGTACGCAACAGCAGCACGTCGGCGCTGCGGTCGTACTGCACCGCGACGCGCACCGCCGGTGCGCCCATGCCCGCGAGCGGCACGGTCGTCACCAGGTACTGATGCCGCGCGCCGGGCGGCGCGACGCCGACCGGCACGCGCCCCGCGTCCAGCGACAGCAGCGTCGCGTACGGGCGGAATCCTGGCGTGCCGACGAGGCGCGTGCCCGACGCATCGTAGATCGCGAGATCCATGTTCGGATGGCCGTGCAGCTGGTCGATCCAGATGTCGGTGTTGCGCGCGACGTCGGCCGTCGTGCGCGCTTCGGCCAGATGCGTGCCCAGTGCGGCGGAAATGCCGGCCATCTGCTCGGCCGCCGTCGTTTCGACGCGGTTGCTCAGCGCCTCGTAGAGCGCGACGCCGCTCGACGCGAGGATCACCGACGTCGACAGGATGATCAGCGCGGTCAGGCGTCCGCGCAGCGTGCGCGGCAGCAGGCGCGCGATCATGCGGCCGCGCCGCCGCGCGCTTCGAGCACGTAGCCCATCCCGCGCACGGTGTGGATCAGCTTCGGTTCGTATGCGTCGTCGATCTTCGAGCGCAGCCGCCGGATCGCCGAATCGACGACGTTCGTGTCGCTGTTGAAGTTCATGTCCCACACCTGCGAGGCGATCGTCGCACGCGGCAGGATCTCGCCCTCGCGACGCATCAGCAGCCACAGCAGCGCGAATTCCTTCGCGGTCAACAGGATCGTGTCGCCCTGCCGCGTGGCCTTGCGGCGCGTCAGGTCGAGTTCGAGATCGGCCACGCGCAGCGTGTTCGAATCGCGCGGCTGGCCGCGCCGCAGGATCGACTTGATGCGCGCGGTCAGCTCGACGAAATCGAACGGCTTCGCGAGATAGTCGTCGGCGCCGAGCTCGAGTCCCTTTACGCGATCGCCGACGTCGTCGCGCGCGGTGAGGAACAGCACGGGCGTCGACTTGCTGCGCCGCAGGTTCTGCAGCAGCGTCCAGCCGTCCTGCCCCGGCAGCATCACGTCGAGCACGAGCAGGTCGTATTCCTCGGTCTCGGCCTGGTGCTGGCCCGTGATGCCGTCCTCGACCCAGTCGACGACATAACCGGCCTCGGTCAGGCCCTTGCGCAGATAAGCACCCGTCTTCGGTTCATCCTCGACAATCAGAATTCGCATTACGCATTACCCTTGAAGAAACCCAGCCGGCGCAGCACGCCCATGCCGAAGCCGCCGCCGATGCCCCAAAGCGCGGCGCGCCACGACACCGCATGGCTGACGCGGTACAGCACGGGCAGCACCAGCAGCGTCAGCGCCGTGGACGACAGGATACCGCCGATCACGACCGTCGCAAGCGGGCGCTGCACCTCGGCGCCGGTGCCGGTCGCGAACGCCATCGGCAGGAAACCGAGCGACGCGACCAGCGCGGTCATCAGCACCGGCCGCAGCCGCGTGAGCGCGCCTTCGCGCACGGCGGCGTCGAGCGGCGTCCCTTCGTCGCGCAGGTTGCGGATGAACGAGATCATCACGAGACCGTTGAGCACGGCGACGCCGGACAGCGCGATGAAGCCGACCGCCGCCGTGATCGACAGCGGTATCCCGCGCAGCCACAGCGACACGACGCCGCCGCTCAGCGCGAACGGAATGCCGGTGAACACGAGCAGGCCGTCCTTCACGTTGTTGAACATCACGAACAGCAGCACGAACACCATGAACAACGCGAGCGGCACGACGAGCTTCAGGCGCTCGCTCGCGCTTTGCAACTGCTCGAACTGCCCGCCCCACGACACCCAGTAGCCGGCCGGCACGCGCACGTCCTGCTGCAACCGCTCGCGCGCATCGGCGACGAACGAGCCGACGTCGCGACCGCGCACGTTCGCGCTGACGACCACGCGCCGCTTGCCGTCCTCGCGGCTGATCTGGTTCGGGCCCGGCGCGACGTCGATCGTTGCGAGCTCGGCGAGCGGCACGTACGGCGCCGCCGCGAGCGGCGCGCTGGCGCCGGCGGCCGGCGCGGGCAGCGCGATCGGCAGCCGCTTGATCGCGTCGATGTCCGAGCGCAGCTCGTCGGGCAGCCGCACGACGATGTCGAAGCGGCGGTCGCCCTGGAACAGCGTGCCGGCCTTCTGCCCGCCGACGGCCGCGGCCACCGTGTCCTGCAGGTCGGCGACGCTCACACCGTAGCGCGCGAGCTTGTCGCGGTCGAGGTTGACCGTGAGCACCGGCAGCCCGGTCGTCTGCTCGACCTTCACCTCCGATGCGCCCGGCACCTTCTGCAGCGCGGCCGCGATCTGCTCGCCGGTCTGGTTCAACACGGCCATGTCGTCGCCGAAGATCTTCACGGCGACGTCGCTGCGCACGCCCGAGATCAGCTCGTTGAAGCGCAGCTGGATCGGCTGCGAGAACTCGTATGCATTTCCCGGCAGCTCGGCGAGCGCTTCCTCGATCTCGCGCACGAGCTGGTCGCGCGGCTTCTTCGGGTCGGGCCACTGGTCCGTCGGCTTCAGCATGATGTAGCCGTCCGACAGGTTCGGCGGCATCGGGTCGGCCGCGATCTCGGCCGTGCCCGTGCGCGCAAACACGCGCTCGATTTCGGGGAAACGCGCCTTCAGCGTCTTCTCGATCGACTTCTGCATCTCGACCGACTGCGACAGGCTCGTGCCGGGAATCCGCAGCGCAGCGACGGCCAGGTCGCCTTCGTTGAGACTCGGGATGAACTCGCTGCCGAGCCGCGTGGCGAGCCCGAGCGTGACGAGCACGATCGCGCCCGCGCCGAGCATCACGCGCACCGGGCGCGTCATGAACGCGGCGAGTACCGGTTCGTACGCGCGTCGCGCCCAGCCCATCAGCCGGTTCTCCTTCTCCTCGACTCGCTCGCCGATGAACAGCGCGACGGCCGCCGGAATGAACGTGACGGTCAGCACCATCGCGGCCGCGAGCGCCATCACGACGGTGATGGCCATCGGGTGGAACATCTTGCCTTCGACACCGGTCAGCGCAAAGATCGGCAGGTACACGACCATGATGATCAGTTGCCCGAAGATCAGCGCACGGCGCGCTTCCTGCGACGCGCCGAACACTTCGGCAAAGCGCTCGTCGCGCGTGAGCGGCCGCCCGGCCGCCGCCTGCGCATGCGCGAGCCGCCGCACGCAGTTCTCGACGATCACCACCGCGCCGTCGACGATGATCCCGAAGTCGAGCGCGCCGAGGCTCATCAGGTTCGCGCTCACCTTCGCGTTGACCATGCCGGTGAAGGTCATCAGCATCGACAGCGGAATCACGAGCGCGGTGATCAGCGCCGCGCGGATGTTGCCGAGGAACAGGAACAGCACGGCGATCACGAGGATCGCGCCTTCGAGCAGGTTCTTCTTCACCGTCGCGACGGCTTTCTCGACGAGCACCGTGCGGTCGTACACGGGAATCGCCTTCACGCCGGACGGCAGCGTGCGGTTCACGTCTTCCATCTTTGCCGCGACGGCCTTCGAGACCGTCCGGCTGTTCTCGCCCATCAGCATGAAGACCGTGCCGAGCACGACCTCCTCGCCGTTCGACGTCGCGGCGCCGGTGCGCAGTTCGCGGCCGATATCGACCAGCCCGACGTCCTTCATCCGCACCGGCACGCCGCCGACGTTGGTCAGCACGATGTTCGCGATGTCGTCGACGGTGCGCGCCTGGCCCGGCACGCGCACGAGATACTGCTCGCCGCGCTTCTCGATGTAGCCGGCGCCGACGTTGTCGTTGTTGCGTTCGAGCGCGCGCACGACGTCGGCGAGCGTCAGCCCGTACGACATCAGCTTGGCCGGGTTCGGCGCGACACGGTATTCCTTCACGTAGCCGCCGATCGAGTTGACCTCGGTCACGCCGCGCACGTTCCTGAGCTGCGGCCGCACGACCCAGTCCTGCAACTCGCGCAGGTCGGCCGCCGTATAGCGCGTGCCGTCGGGCTTGCGCGCGGCCGCGTCTGCTTCGACGGTCCACAGGTAGATTTCGCCGAGGCCCGTCGACGTCGGGCCCATCGCGGGCGCGATGCCGGGCGGCAGCTTGTCCTTCGCTTCCTGGATGCGCTCGTTGACGAGCTGCCGCGCGAAGTAGATGTCGGTGCCGTCCTTGAAGATCACGGTGACCTGCGACAGCCCGTAGCGCGAGATCGAGCGCGTCTGCTCGAGGCCCGGCAGCCCGGCCATCACGGTCTCGATCGGGTAGGTGATCCGCTGCTCGGCCTCGAGCGGCGAATAACCGGGCACGGCCGTGTTGATCTGGACCTGCACGTTCGTGATGTCGGGCACCGCGTCGATCGGCAGCTTCTGGTAGCTGAAGACGCCCAGCGCGGCCACGGCCGCGATCGCCAGCATCACGAGCCAGCGGTGCGCAATCGCAAAGCGGATCAGGCGCTCAAACATGGCGGGATTCCTTGAAACGGGGAACGGTCATCCTCACCGGACGGGCCGCGCGACCGGTCACACGGCGCGCCGGAAAGCGGGCCGCATATCGGGCCGCGAGCAGGGCTGCACATCGCGCGACGGCGCATACGTCACGCTCATTCATGTTCGGCGCTCCCCTTGCCGAGTTCGGCCTTCAGCACGAAGCTGTTCGACGCCGCGTATTCCTGGCCCTGCTTGAGCCCCTTCAGCACCTCGGTCGCGCGCTCGTCGCGACGCCCCGTTTCGACCGCCTGCGCGACGAATCCCTTCGGCGAGCGCACGAACACGGAAGGTGCGCCGTCGACGTCCTGCAGCGCGTCGCTCGCCACCGCCAGCGGCACGCTCTGCTTGCCCGCGTCGACCGACACGTTCACGAACATCCCCGGGCGCCACACGCCGTCCGGGTTCGGCAACACGACGCGCGCCGGTGCGGTGCGCGTCTGTTCGCCGAGCAGCGAACCGACGTATGCGATCGGGCCGCTCGAACGCGATTCGAACGCGGTCGCGATCACGGTCGCGTCGCGGCCGACGCGCACGTCGTTGAGCCGCTGTGCCGGCACGGCCATCTCGGCCCACACGGTCGACAGGTCGGAGATCACGAACATGCTCGCATCGGCGGCGATCGCCTCGCCGGGCGTCGCATGCTTCTCGACGATCGTGCCCGCGAACGGTGCGCGCAGCTCGTAGCGGTTCAGCGCGCCCGCGCCGACCGGCGCGTTCAGCGCGGCGAGCTTCTGCCGCGCGTTCTGCGCGGCAATCTCGGCCTCGCGCAACTGCACCTGCGCCTGCTGGTAATCCTGCTCGGCCGAGATGCGCTCCTTCCACAGCGTACGTTCACGCTCGTAGGTCGCACGCGCACCCGACAGCCGGCGCTCGGCCGTCAGCAGTTCGCTGCGCCGGTCCGCAAGATCGGTGCTCGCGATCACGGCCAGCACCTGCCCCTTCGTGACGTTCTGCCCGAGCGACACCGGTACCTGCTCGACGATGCCGGCCACCCGCGGCACGACGTGCGCGGTGCGATCCTCGTTGAACTTGATCTCGCCCGGCAACTGGAACGGCGTCGCGATCTGCGCGGGGCCGGCCTTCGCGAGCGCGATCCTCGAGGTCGCCAGCTGCGCGTCGGTCAGTGCGATCGCGCCGTCGGCGCGCGCGAACGGGAACGACGCGGCGTCGCTGCCCGCCTTGACGTCGATCGTCGCGTCGAACACATGCGGCTTGGCGATCGACTGCGCGGACACGAACTTCTGGCCGGCCGCGTCGAAACGCATCGGTTCGTGCGTGCGGTCGTACAGGACCAGCGTGCCGGATACGGTCACGCCCTTGTCGGCCGGCTTGCCGTCGACGAACGGGTAGACGACGAGCCGCGCGTCACCGGGCTTTTCCGTCATGACGATCTCGACGGACAGCCTGCCGCGCTTCAGCACGACGCCGCCCCGCACGCCGGCGCCATCGGCCGGCTGCGCGGCTTCGACAGCCGACGGCGTGGACGCACTGCTGCCGCCCCGCGTGACGGCGAGCGCACCGAGCACGATCCCGGCGCCGCCGAGCACGGCCGCCGCAATGATGAAGATTCTGCTGCGTGACATGATGATCCTTCAGGTGGGAGGGGCGCTTATTGCGTGACGGCCGCGAGCGGCGTGCCGACGAGCCGGCCGATGTCGGCGCGGGCCGCGTGCGCGTCGGCGAGCGCGCGCACGTATTGCGATTGCCCCTGGAACAGCGTGCGCTGCGCGTCGAGCACGTCGAGGAAGCTGAACTTCCCGAGTTCGTAGCCGCGCGACATCGCGTCGAGCGCGAGGCGCGCGGCCGGCAGGATGTCGGACTTCAACCGCTGCGCTTCCTGCTCGGCGGCCTCGAAATTTGCGTAGGCCTGCGTAAGTTCCAGCCGCAGGCGCGTGCGTTCGCGATCGAGATCGGCGTTCGCGCGCGCGGCCTTGTGCGTCGCCTCGAGCAGCGCGCCCTTGTTCGTGTTGAACAGCGGAATCGGGATCGATACGCCGACCACGGCCTGATTGTCGGGCACGCCGCCCGTCGTCACGCGCTTCACGCCCGCGCTGACCGTCACGTCCGGCATGCGCCGCGCGCGTTCGAGCGACACCGCCGCGTTCGAGCGCAGCATCTCGGCGCGCGCGATGCGCGTGAGCGGCGCATCGTCGAGCTGCGCGGTCAGCGCGGACAACGGCTCGACCGGCGGCACGGCTTCCAGGTCGCCGCGCACCGCGAGCCGGTCGCCGCGCGCTTCGCCCATCACCGCGTTGAGCTTCTCGCGCGCGACCTCGACACGGCCGCGCGCGGTCACGACTTCGATCTGCACGCCGGCCGCCGCCACCTGCGCCTTGGTCGCCTCGACCGGCGACACCTTGCCGGCCTGCGCGCGACGCGCCGCGAGATCCGCCGAGCGCGCGGCGATCGCAGCCGATTCCTCGGTAACCTGGAGCTGTCGCTGCGCGGCGAGCAGCCCGTAGAACGCGGAGATCACGTCGGCGCGCACGACGGCGCCCTGTTCGTCGAGCGATGCATTGGCCGCTTCGCGGCCGTAGGACGCGACGTCGAGCCGCGCGCGGCGCTTGCCCCCCAGTTCGATGGTCTGGTTGATCAGCGCGGTCGACGTGCGCTCCGCGCGGCGAAAGCCTTCCTGCAGGAACGAGAGCTCCGGGTTCGGGCGCGCGCCGGCCTGCATCAGCGCGCCCGCGGATGCATCGACGTCGGCGCGCGCGCCGCGCAGCGCCGGATTGTTTCGCGCCGCGACCGCGAGCGCATCGGACAGCGTCAATGACGATGCGGGAAGCGTATCGGACGGCGGCGCATCGATCGACGTCGCGCTGCCGGCTGCGATCGTGGCCGGCCCGGGCGACAGCGAAGGCTGCGCATGAGCCGTCGCGGCCATCGCGAAGACGATGGCCGCGGCGAGGGTGAGCTTGAGCATGTTCGGTTCTGCGTTGACGGTTCGCGACCGATGCTACGGACCGGCCGCAGTGCGAACATGAGGCGAAGATGATATTTCCGTCATGTTGGGCGCGGTGTACTCGCCGAATCGACGGGCATATCAGCTCGGATGGTCAGGTCAGCATAAAAATATCTTTCGAAATTTAGAACCAGTTCTATAGACGTATTCGCTCGAAAAGATGACTGTTCAAGGTCCCGGCAACACAAACGAAAGCATGCTGTTTTATGACCTAAAGGTCGTGCTGCCTCCTTGAAAACCTACGAATCGAGACCTTGAATCAATGAAAAACCTCTTCGATCACAACGAGTACGACTTTGACGCTGACGAAGACAAAGAATGGTTTCTCGTTCACTCCGGGGCCGTCACCAACACAAACCCGGGATCGATGGTTGACGTTTACATCAACACAACCCCCATCTGCCCCAACATGACCAATCGAGAATTTAGAATTATGGCATCGCGACTGCTTAAATGGTCCATAATTCTGGTTGAGCGCAGGATCACCGACCTGAAGCGGTATGACAAAACAACCAAAGACAGAATGATCTATTGGTTCAATCGATGCGATGAAAATACACGACAGTACCTTGTCGACGGCTTCTCACGACATCTCTCCGTTCTCAAAACGCTAACGCCACACCATTTCGTTCGAAGCGATCCGAATCTCGATAGAATGTTAGGTTGCGTTCCGAACATGATCGACATCGAGAATGAGGCCGCTCACGTTTGCGGGCCCAACACGGAGCGCAGGCTTATCAGTATTGCGATGAAGTTTTGTACCGGCTTACGCGATCAGAACATGTTCGGAGATTCCCGCCTATCCACGCTCATTCACGAAGTCACTCACTTCGTCGACACCTTCGGTAGCGGCGACCCTCGTTACGGGCTCGATCCCACGGCGGCCGCATGGGCAAGGGCCAATCCTGACCAGGCATTGAAGAACGCAGATACCCTCACAGGGTTTGTGATCTACGGCGAAGAATTATTTGCGGAGTAAGGAGCCGAATTCACCATGAGAATTTTTATCACGTCACTCATCGTGCCCATCGTCACGTCGCTCCTTTTCCCGGCAAGCTCCGCGGCGGAATGTCAGGGATCACAAAATCTCCCGTCACAGCAATTTTTCGTAGCCTTCCCCCACAACAGCCACGAGATCTCCGAATCCGAGCAAGTACGAATTGGACGATGGGTTTCAGCAATGAATTCCGATTATCCAATACAAAACTGGATCACTATAATTGGCAGCGCTTCCAAGCTTGAAGCCGATTCGGAACGTCTTGCAACGAAACGAGCTTCCGCGACGGCGAAAGTCGTCATAGACGACGGTCTGATCAACGCACCGTTTCAGATAAAAACGCAAATTTATCCGGCCAATCACACAACGGAATCGACGCCGGAAACCCGTGAGGTCACCATTCAAGTGAGCCCCGGCTGCCTCGACAACTGCTGTACTGGCCATTGACACGAAGTCGGCTCATTCACCGCCGCCGCTGCACGAGCCAGTCGAGCAATTGCCGCCCATCGCGTTCGCCGAACCAGCGCGCGTGCCCGATCAGATAACCGTCGTACGCAACGTCGACGATGGCCGGCGCATCGATGATGCAACCGAAATACGCGACTTCCGACAGCGCGAACTCCGTATGCACGATCGGCAGCAGCGCGACCAGCGCCGCATACGCGTCGTCGCCCAGCGGTTCGAGCGATTCGTAGCCGTCGAGCAGCGCGTCGATCTGCTCGTATTCGATGCGCCGCGCGTCGGCCGGCGCCATCCAGTCGACCGTATTGCGCTCGATCGCGAGCGCGAGGTCCATCACCGCGCAGGTGCGATCCGACAATCCGAAATCGAGCACGGTCCGCACCTGCGCGCCGGGCCCCGCATCGGTCCACAGCAGGTTCGACGCATGCCAGTCGCCATGCGTCCACAACGGCGGCAACGCGGGCAGCAGCGGCACGAGGCGCGCGTGATACGGGCCGATCGCGTCGGCAACGTCGCCGCGCCAGTCGCGCGCGCCGAGCGCACGCACGAGCAGCGGCTGCGATTCGACCCAGCGTTCGAGCGCCCCCGCCAGATCGGCGCACGACAGCACACGGAAACTCGACAGCAGCGTGCGCACGGGTCGCGCGGGCGCATCGTAGCCGGCCGACGCGCGATGCAGCTCGGCCAGCGCGCGGCCGGCCGCATACGCATGCGACGGATGCGTGAACGGCTGCCACGACATCACGCCGCGATACGGATCGACGCCAGGCGCGAGCACATGCACCTCGTACGTCCATTCGCCGGAGGCGAACGCGGTCGCTCCGTCGCGACCGGCGAGCACGTCGACCACGGGCATGCCGCGTTCGCGCAGATGCGCGATGAAACGATGCTCTTCCTCGAGCCCCTCGACATCGCGCAGGCTCACGTGATGACGCTTGACGAACAACCCGCGCCCGTCCGCCATCCGCACCAGCACGGCCGCCGCGAACTGCCGCGGGCTGTGCCACGTCAGCCGGGCCGGCTCGCCGGCACCGTCGATCCGCGCGAGCACCGCCGCGACCTCGTCGTGCGTCATCAGCGGCCAGTCGCGTTCGGCCTGCTCGCCGTCGACGCCGAATTGCGGCGGCGCGACGTCGCGCGATACTGGCCCGTCCGGCTCGAGTGGGAATGACATGAACGAGGTTGCTCCGTAGTTGAATCGATGCGTGAATCAGCGCACGCCGCTGCCCGATGCGAGCGCGCCGCCGGCCGCCGCGCGCAGCGTCGCGGCCGTCCGGCTCCAGTCGCGCCAGCCGACGACGGCGAGCCCGATGAACAGCGCATAGAGTCCGGCCGTCAGATAAAGCTCCTTGAACACGAACATCCCGACGTACACGACGTTCACGACGATCCACAGCCCCCACGACGCGATGTAGCGCCGCGCGGTCCAGTATTGCGCGACGAGGCTGAACGCGGTCAGCGACGCATCGACGAACGGCAGCGCCGCATCGGTCCAGCGCGCCATCATGCCGCCGAGCAGCGCGCTGCCGACGACGGCCGCGATCAGGTCGGGCAGCATCTGCCGCGGCCGCACGCCCGTGACGGGCGCCACGTCGCCGGCCGGCGCCGCGCCGCCGTCGGCTTCGCTCGCGCGCTGCGCGAGCCAGCGCTGCCAGCCGTACACCTGCAGCACCGCGAACGCGCCCTGCAGCAGCATGTCCGAGTACAGCTTCGCGTCGAAGAAAATCCATCCGTACAGAGCGACCGACGCGAGCCCGACCGGCCAGCACAGCATGCGCCGCTTCGCGGTCAGCCAGATCGCGAGCGCGCTGACGATCACGCCGGCGATTTCGAGTGGGGACATCGTCTGTGCTCTCCTGGGTAGCTGCCGGGGCCGCGCGTCACGCAGCCGGTTCCGGACGATCAGAAATCATAGGTCAACGACACGCGCGCGGTGCGCGGCGCACCCGGGAACAGGTACGCATCGCCCTGCTGCTCGCCCGCGTCGCGCCAGTAGAACTTGTTGAACAGATTGTCCACCGATACGCGCAGCACCGTGCGATGACCGCCGATCTTCGTCGTATAGCGTGCGCCGAGATTGAACACGAACCACGACGGCACGCGCGCGGTGCCTTCCTCGTTCGCGTTGCGGGCCGCGCTGTACTCGACGCCGCCGAGCACGTTCAGGCCCGCGACGCCCGGCACCGCGTAGTCCGCATACAGCGACGCGCGCAGCGCGGGCACGTTGATGATCTGGTGTCCTTCGTACGCCGGCGAACCCGAATCGACCGCGCGGGCACGAATCGCCGCGACGCTGGCCGTCAGCGAAAGGCGCTCGGTCGCACGCCCGGCCGCACCGAACTCGATCCCCTGGTGCCGCTGCGTGCCGCGCTGCACGAACGTGTAGGTCGTGCCCGACGCGTCCGGGTCGGCGAACTGGAACGGCTTGCTGATCGAGAACACCGCGGCCGTGAGGCTCAGCCGGTCGAGCCAGTCGTATTTCGCGCCGACCTCGATCTGGTGCGATTCGACGGGCGGCAGGAACGCATACGCGTTGGTCGCGCGCACGGGCGCCTGGTCGCCGAGCGACAGCGCCTTGCTGTACGACGCGTACAGCGACAGCACGTTCACCGGCTTGTAGACGAGCGCGACCTGCGGCAGGAACACCGAGCGGTCGGTGCGCGTGTCCGCGCCGTCGAGGCTGCTCCAGCTGCGCTGGCGCAGCAGCACTTCCTTGCCGCCCGCGAGCACCTGCCAGTGCTCGCCGATGCTGATGCGGTCGAGCCCGAACATGCCGTACTGCCACGCGTCTAGGCGCGGATACGACGGCCCGGGCGAATTCGGCGACGGCGGGAACGCCACGTCGGGCCCGTAGATATTTTCGCTGCCCACGTAGTCGTATACGGCGTCGGCCATGTGCACGACGCGGCGCTGCACGCTCACGCCGAGCGTCAGCTCGTGCCGCAGCGGCCCCGTCGCGAACTTGCCCGTCGTGACCGCGCGCAGATCGTCGTTGCGCCGGTATTCGCCGGGGCTGCGGAAGTCGTATACGTCGTAGTCGCCGTTCGCGCCGAAGAAGAACGGCGACGTCGCGCCGGCCGCGCAGCTTGCCGCGTACGAGCAGCCGTACGCGAACGCGCTGTTGTCGTCGATCATCGTGCGGCTGCGGCCCGCGGCAATGTACGCCTTCCAGTCGTCGTTGAACTGGTAGTCGAAGCGCGCGTTCAGGTTCAGCGCGTCGGTCGTCACCGGTTTCGCCCACGGCTGCGTGCCGAGCGCCTTCGACGTCGTCTTGACCGACGGCACGACGGTGCCGCCGAGCAGCTGGTAGCCGGGCGCGGAACGCTGGATCCACTGCTGGAATTCGGCGTTGAGCTGCAGGCTCGCGCGCGGGCTGATGTCCCAGTCGGCGGCGATCGAGCCGAACGTGCGCCGCCCGTTCGTGCCGTCGATATACGAGTGCATGTTCTCCTTCGCGGCATTGATCCGGAAGCCGAACTGGTTGTCGGGGCCGAAGCGGCGGCCGAGATCGACGGCCGCCGACGTCGAGCCGCGGCTGTCGACGCCGCCCGTCACGCTCGCGACGTTCGCGGAGCGCTTCGTCACGAAGTTGATCACGCCGCCGGGCGCGACGACGCCGCTGTCGATGCCGGCGAGCCCCTTCAGGATCTCGACGCGCTCCTTGTTCTCGAGCGGCACGTTCTGCTCGCCGGACACCGTCAGCCCGTCGATCCGGATCGCGCTCGCGAGATCGACCGGAAAACCGCGGATCGCGAAGCCTTCGAAATAGCCGACCGGCGCGTAGTCGTTGACGACCGACGCGTCGTTGCGCACGACATCGCTGAGCCGCTTCGCCTGCTGGTCGTCGAGCTGCGCGCGCGTGACGACGCTCACCGACGCCGGCGTGTCGCGCAGCGGCGTGTCGTCGAGCCCCGCGACCGACGCGTTGCGCACGCGAAACCCGTTGCCGCGCTCGCCGCTCACCGTGATCGCCGGCAGCGTCGCGCTGCCGGCCGCATCGGCGTCCGGTGCCGGCGCGTCGCCCTGGGCTGCCGCAGCCTGCGCCGCGAAAAGCGTGATGCCGAGACCCACGCCGAGCCCGATCTTCGCGCGCCGCCGCCGTGCGGGCGACGCTGTTGTTTTATTCACCGTCATTGTTCTGGATGGAAAACTCGCCACTCGACCCTGTCGACACACGTTAAGAAGCTGCGAAGCGCCCGCTCGCGGACGAATCGTCACCCGCCCGCGCATCCGGCCGGCACGACATTCATCGGACGAATCGGACGAGATGGCACGCATGCGTGCCGGTCGATCGATCGATCGGGAAAACGCAGGATGGGACATCGGATTCGGGTGACGCACCGGGAGCCGACGCAGCCGTCGACGGGTTCGTCGGGTGCCTGTCGGGCGGCCGGCGGCCTCGCGCGGTCATGTCATGCGGGGGACGCTTCGAACGCCGCGGTGCGGGCGTCGGGCAGTTGTGCGCGCCGTTCGTCGGAACGGCGGCCAGCCCGTCGCACGCGACATCGCGGCGTGGCGCGCATTTTACCCCGGGCGGGGATCAGGACCGTGGAATCGGGCGGAACGGGAGGCGGGAAAGAACGGGAATGGGGAAACGCGATTCGTGCCACATCGCAACGGCGGCGATGTGGCAGCGATGCTCGGCGCGCACGGCAACCTCGAAGACCGGCGCAGTCATGCGCCGGTCATGCGGCTGGAAACCGAAGCGGGAATGATCTCCCGCTCGCAATTCACGCGCCGCTCAGAACCCCTGCATCGTCACGGTCGGATCGACGACCAGATGCACGACGCCGTAGATGACCGCGCCGACGAGCAGCGCGAGCAGAATCGCCACGAACGGCAGCAGCGTGAAGTTGACGTTAGCGAGATCGGCTGCGTGCGCCTTGCTGTTGCGTACGCCGAAGAAACTCCACAGGACCAGCTTGATCATGCCGAGCAGTTTCATGATTGGCTCCTTTCATCGAATCGGTTGACGCTATCGTCGATCCGACCGGCATCCGAAAAAAGAAGCAGTTGCGCGAGCTTTTCGCGCAGCAGGCCGTCTGCGGCCGCATGTCGCAGGCGCGTCAGCGGTCGAGCACGAGCGGCTCCGTCGCGCCTTGCGCGGGCCGCGCGACGCACAGCAGCGCGCAGCCGGGTTCGACCGCCGCATCGGGCGTTTGCTCGTAGTCGACCGCGCCGGACAGCACGCGCGTCGCGCACGTGCCGCACGAACCGGAGCGGCATTCGGACGGCACGGCGACGCGCTGCCCTTCCGCGAAGTCGAGCAGCGTGCCGTCGGCGGGCGTCCATGCGGCTTCGCGCCCGGTGCGCCGGAACACGACCGGCACGCCTGCCGTGCCTGCCGCTCGGGTCACGCTGCGCGCCACGCTCGACGGCCCGAACGCCTCGAAACGGATGCGTTCGTCCGGCACGTTCAGCGCGCGCAGCCCGTCGTACAGGTCGCGCATGAACGCCGACGGCCCGCACAGGTAGAAGTCGTAGTCGTCGAACGGCAGGAGCCGCTTCAGTTGCGCGATGTCGATGCGGCCGGCCCGCGCTGACGTGTCGCCATGCGGACGGCTGTCGAACCAGTGCAGCGACAGCCGTGCATCGGCCGCCGCGATGCGCGCCAGTTCCGCCGCGAACGGCCGGTCGGCCGCTTCGCGCGCGCCGTGCACGAACACCACGCGGCGCGACGGCGCGGCGTCGGCCAGCGCGCGGCGCAGCATCGCGACCATCGGCGTGATGCCGATGCCGGCCGACACGAGCACGGCCGGGCGCGGACTCGCGAGATCGAACGTGAAGCGGCCGCGCGGCATCTGCGCGTCGAGCGTCATGCCCGCCTGCG
Organism: Burkholderia sp. GbtcB21; assembly: GCF_019091065.1. NCBI lineage: Bacteria > Pseudomonadati > Pseudomonadota > Betaproteobacteria > Burkholderiales > Burkholderiaceae > Burkholderia > Burkholderia sp. GbtcB21. The sequence continues at coordinate 564,430 of NZ_JAGXKA010000003.1, read as the reverse complement.
CGTGATCGTGCAGCCATGCCGACACGCGCCCTTCGCGCTTCACCGTGATCCGGTAATGCGCGCCGCCCGGTGCATCGGAAAGCGTGTAGCTGCGTATCGACGGTGCATCGCTGCCCGGCAGCGCAACACGCAGCGTCAGATGCTGCCCGGCTTCGTATGCGGGCAACGCGCCGCCGTCCACCGGTTCGAAATGGATCGAGCGGATCGCGCGCGCTTCGTCGACGATCTTCGCGATGCGCAGCGATCGCCATGTGCTTGCCGATGTGCTTGCCGATCCGGTTGCCGATGCGGACGGCACCGGCTCGACCGCCGCCGGCGCCGCTCCACCAGCGGCCGCCGCCATCGCCGCGAACTGCGGCGCGCGCTCGACCGCCGACCATCGGAACGGCAGCACCGCGCGCATGCGCCGCACCTCCCGCACATGAAACCGTACGACACGCTGCGCGCCGTCGAACGACGCGACGAGCGGCCCGTCCCACACGATCTCGGCGCGCGCGGCGACATACAGCAGGTCACCGCTGTCGAAATCGACGAACAGCAGCCCCGCGCGCGGATCGTGCTGCAGGTTGCCGAGCGTGTTGAAGAAACGGTTGCCGCTGAAATCCGGCGTCGTCAGCGTGTACGCATCGTCGACGCGCACGAAGCCCGGCATCCCGCCGCGATGCGACACGTCCGCGCCGCGCGCGGCGCCCGCGTCCGCCGACGTGTTCGCGCTCGCGACGAAGAACGTATCGGCCTGCGCGAGCAGCGCGCGATCCGCATCGCTCAGCCGGTCCGATACATCGGGCTCGACCGGTGCATCGCCGTCGCGCGCGACGAACGTCGGCGTGCGGCCCTGGATGTACTTCGCGCAGTTGCCGAAGCTCTGCTCGACCGCGATCGTCAGCGCATCGCCGTCGACCGCGCGCACGACGCCATTGACGCGATTGCGCCGCCGCGTATCGAATTCGATCCCGAGCCCCCCAAGCGGCGCGCCCGGCTGCCACGCGCCGTCCAGCGGATCGCCAGGCAGCGCGGGCGCCGCGATGCGCAGCGTGCGCGCATCCGGCGACGTGACGAACCCCGGCGCGCCGGCCCGCAGCGTCGCCCACGGCTGGCCGTGTGCATCGACGCCACCGAGCACGAAGAACGGCAGCTGCGCGAAAAACGTCCGGTGCTGGTCCGGCATGAAGCGCCGGATTCCGCGCCGGCCGGCCGCGCCCGCGGCTTCCGTTACGCCCGCGCGCTGCTGCACGGCGAGTTCGCCCGCGTGAAACGGCGCGGCGTCGAGTTCCCAGCCCGGTACGGCGGCGGTCGGAGCATTCATCGCGTTCTCCTTGAACAGGCGCGGCTTCGATCGGCGTTACGCGGCGAGCAGGCCCGCGCGCGTCGTCGGCATGCCGACGAAACCCGGCAGCGCCTCGACGCGCGCCAGCCATGCGCGCACGTGCGGATACGGTTCGAGCGACACGCCGCCTTCCGGCGCATGCGCGATGTACGTGTATGCGGCGATGTCCGCGATCGTCGGCTCGGCGCCGGCGGCGAACGGCTTGCCGGCCAGTTCGCGGTCGATCACGTCGAGCAGCTTCGCGGCCGTGCGCTTGGCCGCTTCCTGGTCGAGCGGCGCGCCGAACACGGTCACGAGCCGTGCGGCGGCAGGCCCCGTCGCGATCGGCCCGGCCGCGTACGACAGCCAGCGCTGCACGACCGCCGCGCCGGCCGGGTCGTCGGGCAGCCAGTGCGCGTCGCCGTAGCGCTTCGCGAGATACACGAGGATCGCGTTCGAATCGGCGAGCACGGTGCCGTCGTCGTCGATCACCGGCACCTGCCCGAGCGGATTGAGCGCGAGGAACGCCGGTTCGCGCTGCGCGCCGGCCGCGAGGTCGATGTCGACGATCTCGGCCGGCAGGCCGAGCAGCGACAGGAACAACCGGACGCGATGCGCGTGCCCGGACAACGGGAACGAATAGACGCGAATCGCGGCGACGGGCTTACCGGTGGCGGGCGGTGCGGAGGCAGGCTTGCTGGCGACGGACATGGAAAACACTCCGGAATCTCGCGTCGCCGGGAATCGGCGACGAACGGCCCCAGCGTAGCGCTCGCGGTTCGCGGCCAGAAGACGGATAATCGCTGAAACATTATCCGCTTTCATAGGACAATCAACGATGGCCGATCTGCGCGACGTGAACCTGAACCGGCTGGCGATCTTCGTCGCGGTGGTCGATGCCGGCTCGCTGACGGCCGCGGCCGAGCGGCTCGGCCTCGCGAAGACGGTCGTCAGCACGCACATGCAGCGCCTCGAATCCGAGGTCGGCGCGAACCTGCTCGTACGCACGACGCGGCGGCTCAGCGTGACCGACGCGGGGCGTACGTTCTACGACGCGTGCCGCGCCATCGTGCGCGCCACTGAAGCCGCGCTCGATGCTGTGTCGTCCGACGCGGGGCCGCTGCGCGGCACGCTGCGCGTGAGCGTGCCGATCGACTACGGCGCGCAGGTCGTCGCGCCGGCCGTCGTCGCGCTGCGCGACTTGCATCCGGGGCTCGACGTCGAGCTGGTCGCGAACGACCGCGTCGTCGATCTCGTCGCGGACAACCTCGACGTCGCGATCCGCATCGGCCGCCTCGCCGATTCGAACTATCGCGCGGTGCAGCTCGGCACGTACGAGAAATGGCTGGTCGCGAGCCCCGCGTTCGTCGCGCGCTACGGGCTGCCGCGCGATACGGATGCGCTTGCCGCGCTGCCGTTCGTGATGCTGTCGACGTTGCCGCGCCCGCACACGTTCGAACTCGACGACGCGCGCGGCGGCAGCATGTCGGTGCGCTGCGTCGCGCCGGTCGTGTCGAACACCGCAACCGCATGCCGCGCGATCGTGCTCGCGGGCGGCGGCTTCGGGCTGCTGACGGATTTCTCGACCGCCGACGACGTCGCGGCCGGCCGGCTCGTGCGGCTGCTGCCCGCATGGCGCTCGGCGCCGGCCGGGATTCATGCGGTGTATCCGTCGACGCGGCTGCCTTCGCCGAAGGTGCGGGCATTCATCGATGCGATGAAGCAAAGGATCGGCGAAACGCCGCGGCGGCCGACCGCTGCCACACCCGCACGCGCGACACGCTCGAAGCGCGCGGCACACTGAATCGGCCGGCTCGCCGGCAACCTGTGCCCGCGAGCGGCACGAACCGTCTCGGCGACACCTGTTTCGAACCCGCGCACCATGATTTTTACATCCTTCCAACTTACTTTCAGATCGCTCGAAAATGTGAATAAACGCGATTATTGAAGCCAAACATTCGCATATTGTTTTTACGGTTTACCTTATAACCTTATTCCGGTAATACGCTGACCTGCGTTTACCAAACCGCTTCAATTCTCCGATTCATTCAAATAAGGAGTTTGAAATGCAAACCGCCGCAATTTCATGGGGAACCACGCCGTCGATTCGTGTCTACACGGCCAACGGCAACAAGATCACCGAACGCTGCTACGACGGGTCGAACTGGTACACGGGCGCGTTCGCCCAGGCGGGCGACAACGTGTCCGCCACGTGCTGGCTGGTGGGAAGCGCCGTTCACATCCGCGTGTACGCGACGAGCGGCGGCACGACGACCGAGTATTGCTGGGATGGTGACGGCTGGACCCGGGGCGGATACACGGGTTCCTGATCAATCGTGCCTGGGGCGCGAAGGATTTCGCGCCACGATCGGCGCAATGCGAGCTGTTTTTTGCGTTGCGCCGCTTTTTTATTCGCTCCAGATTGTTTTCATCAATTCATCGCCACATGGAAGCGAAATAAAAAACAATGATGGTTTTTGAAAATAATTACCCACTTAAAAAAACGATCGCCTTTTAATTATTAAAAAGACGACTAAATCGCACCAAAAGCCAAAATGGCGCCCCGTGCGCCGTGTGATTGCCGCATTCGTTTCATTTTCAGCCTGCAATTTTCCGGGGGGGTAACAGGAACGGTGCGATGCCATCCGGTTAGCCAATCTCCCGCAATGTCCCCAGCAGCACCTTCCTGCAACTCGCAACCATCTGCGCTTCCGGATCGCGATAGTCGGTGAGCAGCCACGCCGCGCCGACGTTCGTCATCGCGCCGACGAGCGCGAGCCCGATCAGCCGCTGCTCGGTGCGCTCCACGGGCGTCGCGGCCTCGTGCGGTACGCCGATCGCCATGATCAGCTTGCCGAAGTCGATCAGCATGCGCTGGTACGTCATGTCGGTATCCGCGCTCACGCCCATCACCTCGAGCAGCAGCACGCGCGCCGCACACGGATCGCGCAGGAACGCGAAGAACGCGGCGAGCCCCGCGTCGACGCTCTCGCGCAGATCGCCGCCGCGCGCGGCGACCGCCTGTGCGACCGCGTCATGCAGCTGCTCCGCGTGATGCAGGTAGGTGCAGCGCAGCAAATCCTCGGTGCTGTCGAACGCCGCATAGAAATAGCGATCGTTCAGCTTCGCTTCCTGGCAGATCGACCGCACGGTCGCCTTGCGGAACCCGACCGTGCCGAACACGTGCGTCGCTGCGCGGATCAGCGCGTCGCGCCGCTCGGCGGCACGCACCTCGGGCGCCACGCCGCCGTACGACCGGCCCCGTTTTTTCGTTTCGAGTGCTTTCTCCATTCCGCTATTTGACATCAGGACACCCGAAAACTAAAGTGGTGACGACCAACACCACAATAGACGTGCCGCCGGCGCAGCATAAGCGGAACGGGAGGAGCAACGGATGAACGGGTTTTCCGGCAAGGTCGCCGCGATCACGGGCGCCGGTTCGGGCATGGGCCGCAGCCTCGCGGTCGAGCTCGCGCGGCGCGGCTGCGAGGTCGCGCTCGCCGACGTCAGCGAAACCGGGCTCGCCGGTACGGCGGCCGCGTGCGCGCAGCACGGCGAGCGCGTGAGCACGCGGCGGCTCGACGTCGCCGACCGCGACGCGGTGTTCGCGTGGGCCGATTTCGTCCGCGCCGAACACGGCAAGGTCAACCTGATCTTCAACAATGCGGGCGTGTCGCTCGCCGCCAGCGCCGAAACCGCGCACATCGCCGATGTCGAATGGATCGTCGGCATCAATTTCTGGGGCGTCGTGCACGGCACGCAGGCGTTCCTGCCGCACCTGCGCGCGTCGGGCGACGGCCACGTCGTCAACACGTCGAGCCTGTTCGGGCTCGTCGCGATGCCGACGCAAAGCGCGTACAACGCAACCAAGTTCGCGGTGCGCGGCTTCACCGAGGCGCTGCGGATGGAGCTCGAACTCGACGGCGCGCCGGTGAGCGCGACCTGCGTGCATCCGGGCGGCGTCGCGACGAACATCGTCGATGCGGGCCGCGTCGATACCAGCATCCACGCGCTCACGGGCCAGGACGAAGCGACCCATCGCCGGCAGGCGAACCGCCTGATCAACGCGACGACCGCCGACGATGCCGCGCGGCAGATCCTCGCGGGCGTCGAGCGCAATGCGCGCCGCGTGCTCGTCGGCGCCGACGCGCGCCGGCTCGACCGGATCGCGCGCCTGCTCGGCGCCGGTTACCAGTGGCTGATGCTGCGCCATGTGCGCCGCGCCCGTGCACGCAATCTCGAACGCGCCCCCGCCCGGGCCGCACGCCCGGCCACGCCGACCAAGGACCCCGCATGACCTCGACGACGACCGACCGGCGCGACGCGCCGCCCGCCCCCGGCGCCCGCCATGACCGTGGCGACGGCAACGACCTCGACGTGCTGATCGTCGGCGCCGGCCTGTCCGGCATCGGCGCCGCGTATCACCTGAAGCAGCGCTGCCCGCATGCGAGCGTCGCGATCGTCGAGGCGCGCGACGCGATCGGCGGCACCTGGGACCTGTTCCGCTATCCGGGCGTCCGTTCGGATTCCGACATGTTCACGCTCGGCTACAGCTTCCGCCCGTGGCACAGCGACAAGGCGATCTCCGACGGCCAGACGATCCTCGACTACATCCGCGACACCGCGCGCACGTACGGGATCGACAAGACGATCCGCTACGGCCAGAAGGTCGTCGCGGCCGACTGGGACTCGAACCGCGCGCGCTGGACGGTGCGCATCGAGCGCACGCGCGACGGCGCGGCCGACACGCTCGTCTATACCTGCCGCTTCCTGTTCATGTGCAGCGGCTATTACGACTACGACGCCGGCTACCTGCCCGACTGGCCCGGCATGGACACGTTCGAGGGCAAGCTCGTGCATCCGCAGCACTGGCCGAAGGATCTGACCTACGCGAACCGGCGCGTCGTCGTGATCGGCAGCGGCGCGACGGCCGTCACGCTCGTGCCGTCGATGGCGGCCGACGCGCGGCACGTGACGATGCTGCAGCGCTCGCCGACCTACATCGTGTCGCTGCCCGCGCGCGACAGGATCGCGAACGCGCTGCGCCGCGTGCTGCCGGCGCGGCTCGCGCACCGGCTCGTGCGCGTGAAGAACGTGCTGCTGACGATGTACCTGTACAACGTGTCGCGCCGCAAGCCCGACCAGACGAAGAAATTCATCATCCGCGCGGCCAGCAAGCAGCTCGGCCCCGGCTTCGACGTCGCGAAGCACCTGACGCCGCGCTACATGCCGTGGGACCAGCGCGTGTGCCTCGTGCCGAACGGCGACCTGTTCAAGTCGATCCGCGCGGGCCGCGCGTCGATCGTCACCGACGAGATCGAGCGCTTCACGCCGACCGGCCTCCAGCTGAAGAGCGGCCAGCAGCTCGACGCGGACGTGATCGTCACCGCGACCGGGCTGAAGGTGAAACTGCTCGGCGGCGCGCGCGTCACGGTCGACGGCCGCGCGGTCGATCTGCCGGAGACCGTGTCGTACAAGGGCATGATGTACAGCGACGTGCCGAACCTCGCGTCGTCGTTCGGCTACACGAATGCGTCGTGGACGCTGAAGGCCGAGCTGATCGCGCGCTACGTGTGCCGGCTGCTCAACCACATGCGCGCGAACGGCTATGACACGTGCGTGCCGCGGCTCGGCGCCGGCGATCTCGGCGACGTGCCGGCCGTCAACCTGAGCTCGGGCTACATCCAGCGCGCGGCCGGCATCCTGCCGAAGCAGGGCCATCGCAAGCCTTGGAAATTCCATCAGAACTACGTGCTCGATCTCGCATCGCTGAAGTTCGGCGCGCTCGCCGATTCGGCGATGCATTTCGAACGCCGCGCGAAAACCGGCCCGGCTGCGACCCCGCCGGTTGCCGAACCCGCACTCGAAACCCGCTGAGGCCGACATGACCCCTACGCTCCATCTGATCCTGAACGTGCTGCTCGGCGTCGTCGCGGTGCTCGCCGCGCTCGCGCTGTTTTCCGGCTACGTCGCCAGCCGCGTGACGCGCGCGTTCCCGCCCGAAGGCCGCTTCGTCGACATCGGCGGCGACCGCATCCACTACGTCGAATACGGCAACGGCCCGCCGATCGTGTTCGTTCACGGGCTCGCGGGGCAGCTGCGCAACTTCGCGTACCTGCCGCTCGCGCGGCTCGCGCAGCGGCATCGCGTGATCCTGATCGACCGGCCCGGCGCCGGCCGCTCGACCCGCGGCGCGGGCTCGCAGGCGAACGTGTTCGCGCAGGCGCGCACGGTCGCCGCGTTCATCGACGCGCTGCGGCTCGACAAGCCCGTGCTGGTCGGCCATTCGCTCGGCGGCGCGATCGCGCTCGCGGTCGGCCTCAACCATCCTGATCGCGTGAGCCGGCTCGCGTTGATCGCGCCGCTGTCGCACGAGCAATCCGAGCCGCCGGCGCCGTTCCGGCCGCTGATGCTGCCGTCGCCGCTGGTGCGCCGCTTCGTGTCGTGGACCTTCGCAATCCCGCTGACGATCCTGACCGGCCGCAACGCCGTGCGCCAGGTGTTCGCACCGGAAGACGTGCCGCGCGACTTCCCCACCAAGGGCGGCGGGCTGCTCGGGATGCGGCCGCATGTGTTCTACGCGACCGCGACCGACCTGCTGTCGGCGCCCGTCGACCTGCCCGCGATGGTGCGCCGCTATGCGGAGCTCACGCTGCCGGTCGACGTGCTGTACGGCCACGCCGATCCGATCCTGAACTGGCGCGAGCACGGCGACGCGCTCGCGAAGAAATCGGCGCGCGTGCGGCTGAAGGTCGTCGAGGGCGGGCACATGCTGCCGGTCACGCTTCCGGATGCAACGGCCGACTGGCTGCTCGAAGTCGCCGCCGCGCCGGCCGACGCCGTCGCACGAGTTGCGCGTATCGAGTCCTGAGCGGAAACGACGCGGGGCCTGATTCAGTGCCGTGCAGCCGGTGCTGCGACGGAATCAGGCTTCGTCGTCGGGCACCGACAGCCCGAGATCCGCGATCACCTCGCGCGCGTTGCGGAATGCCTCGACCGCGGCCGGCGCGCCCGCGTACAGCGCGCTGTGCAGCAGCACCTCGCGGATCTCGACGAGGCTCGCGCCGTTATTCAGCGCGCCGCGAATGTGACCCTTCAGCTCCGTGCCGCGGCCGAGCGCCGCCAGCATCGCGCAGGTGCACAGGCTGCGCGTCTTCAGGTCGATCCCGCCCCGGTGCCACGTGCTGCCCCACGCGTGTTCGTTCAGCCAGTCCTGCAACGGACGCGAAAATCCGTCGAGGTCGCGCATCGCGCTCTCGACGAACGCCTCGCCCATTACGTCGATCCGCCGCGCCTTGCCGTATTCCCTGTCCTGTTCGCTCATGTCCGTGTCCTGGGTGAAGTCGTGGTCGTGGCCGCAGCGGCGTCGCCGGCGGCCGGGAGATTTCGCGCCATGTTCACGGGGTCGGCGCGTTGCGTCAAAGATGCGGCCCTCGGTTCGCGGCTGTTCGCGTGACGGGCGGTCGAACGCTACGTAACATCCGGCCGCGCGTTACGGCGGCTTACGGGAACATCGCAACCGTCGCATCAGTACACGGTACGTGCCCGTCGCGCAAAACCGCCATTCCTCCGTTTAAATCGCGTTGATATTCCCGATTCCCGCAACAAAGCGCGACGCCGTTTCGATAAATCCGTCATGGCGCGGAATTTGCAGTGGAGGCTTGGACACACTTCCAATGTCGAGGCCTACATGCACAATATATTCAAGAAGACGACGGTAACGATGGCCGTCGCGTCGCTGCTCGCGCTGTACGGTTGCGGCTCGGTCGACGGACCGACGACCCCGCCGACGATCAAGCCGAGCACGTCGGGGACGGGCGGCACTTCAGGGACGTCCGGTACGTCGGGCGGCGGTTCGTCGGGGACGTCGGGTGGCGGAAGTTCGGGTACGTCCGGTAGCTCGGGTACTTCCGGTACGTCGGGCACCTCCGGTACGTCGGGTACTTCCGGTACCTCAGGCACTTCC